>JANMVX010000106.1:0-31832 GCA_031393505.1 Hyphomicrobiaceae bacterium
CGGAGCGCATTTTTGATGCCGTAATGTGAGCCGCGTTGGCTCCTCGGGACAAGCCCGTGTTTGACACCTTTGTTGTGTCGGCCTACCGTTGTTTCAATTGATATCCGCCAGTTACCACACCCCGTGTCATCCTCGGGCTTGTCCCGAGGATCCATTCATCAACGCCCTCGAACGTCTCGGAAGTGCACCGCCGGTGTTTCGCAGAGGTCTCCCAAGAGAGAAGGGACGATTGGATCACCCGCGAGGCAACGAGCGCGCCCTCTCCCGTCGGAGACTTTTTTAACAAGCTTAGAGTCTCAGCAAAATCGTCATTCCCGCGAAGTTGACTCATCGGTGATTGGTAGGGGCGCGCAGCAGCGCGCCCGGCGTGCAACATGGTTGTTCCGTCGTTTGTGGCGCACCGGGCGCACTGCTGTGCGCCCCTACTCTGCGGGCGTCTGAACTCTCGCAAGTCAATGGGTCAAGATCAATGCAGGTTGGTCTAAGGGGCTAGGTCATGGCGCGCATCCCACTCTCGGTGACCATCATCGCCAAGGACGAGGCGGACCGCATCGAGCGCTGCATCCTCGCTATCAAGGGCATCGCTGACGACATCGTGGTGGTGGATAGCGGGTCCACGGACGATACGGTCGCGATTTGCCAACGGCTGGGTGCGCGGACCGTGTTCAACGCCTGGGTCGGCTACGGGCCGCAGAAACGGTTCGTGGAAGATGCAGCCAAGTTCGATTGGGTGCTCAATCTCGATGCGGACGAAGTGGTGAGCGCGGAGCTGGCGGCCGAAATCAGCGCGCTGCTCGCCAGCGATCCGCCGCTGAGGGCCTACCGGTTCAAGCAGGTTACGGTCTACCCCGGACGGGAAAAACCTCGTCTGTGGGCGGATTATCACAACTACGTCCGCCTCTACGACCGGCGCGCCGTGCGCTTTCACGAAAGCCTCAGCCACGACACCGTCGACCTCAAGGGCGCGCCCGCCGGTCAACTCAAGGGCGAGGCGCTGCATTTCTCCTGGCGCACGCTGGAGCATGTGCGGAAAAAACTGGATGGCTATACGGATCTTCAAGCCAAGGAGATCAAGAAGCCGCGCTGGCAGCTGCAACTGCGCCGCCCGGTGGAATATCCGTTCCTGTTCTTCCGATACTACATCCTGCGCCGGCATTTCACCGGCGGCTGGTATGGCTTGAAGGCCGCGCATGTGTTCGCCGCCGGCCGTGCGCAACGGATCACGAAGTTTTTGGCGCGGGCGCGGTAAGGTCTGATTTTCTCCTCTCCCCCCTTTTAGGGGGAGAGGAGAAAAACGCTGCCGCCGTTCCGTGGCGCGCCCTCGCTTCTGCCCGAATTGGTAAAGCTTTAGAGCCCACCGAACTCGGCATCGTGCATGCGCAAGCGGCGATCGGAGCGCCCGCCCGTGCGGTAGTCGAGCATCGAGGATGACAGACCCGCGTCTGCCAGCGCGCGCGTCAGGCCGTCCTGATCGAAGGGCTTCATCAGCACCACTTTGGCGCCGTTCCGGATGGCGCGGGCGACGTCCTGGGGATCGTTTTCCGAGGTGCAATAGATGACCACCGGACGCGAGCCGCCGGGAAGGGCATGCAATTGGGTCATGAAGTCGTGGGCGCTGAGGCCGGGCAGATGCCAATCCAGCAGGATGGCGTCGGGCATCGCGCGCTTGCAACTCTTGAGCGCGTCATCGGCCGTCTCAGCCTCGGTTGAGGTCAGACCCAATTCCTCGATCAGGCCGTGGGCGACGCGGCGCATGATTTCGGAATCGTCGACAACCAGGCAGTGGCGCATGGGCGCTCCTCTAAGGGGCGAAACGGAGGGAAATGAGACGGCGGCGGATGGTTCGGGGGCGGCGTTACTGGTAACTCTCGCCAAATCCGGCGCGACGCATGGCGTTGTGCAGGCTCTTCTGGTCGAACGGCTTCATCAGCACTTCGTCGGCGCCGTTGTGGCGCGCGCGCGCGATGTCGTTCTGGTCGTTCTCGGTGGTGCAATAGATCACGATGGGCGTGCGCCCGCCCTCGGTGTGGCGCATGACCTGCAGGAAGTCATGCGCGCTGCCCGGCGGCATGTGCCAGTCCAGCAGCACCAGATCGGGCATGGCGCGCCGGCAGCTGTCGAGCGCGTCCTCGGCGTTGTCGGCCTCGGCGGAGGTGAAGTTCATCTCCTCGAGAACTTTTCGGGCGACCTTGCGGATGACTTCACTGTCATCGACGATCAAGCAATGGCGCATGGCGGCTCCGAACGGGAGGGGGCGGTTTCCAGCCCTGAGCATGCCGCGCGGGGGTTAATAACTGGTTGAGACGGCCGCGGCCTCAGCCCGGAAACAGCGTGATGCCCCCATCGACGCGGATCACCTGGCCGTTGATGAACTTTGCACGCGGCCCCGCCAGGAAGGCGACGGCGTCGGCTATTTCGGCGGGCTCGGCGTAGCGGTCGAGGGACTTTTTGGCGGCGTCCATTTTTACCGGATCGACGGTGCGGGTGGCCTGGAAGCGCGCCGTCTTGGTGGGGCCGGGGCTGACCGCGTTGATGCGCACGCCGTCGTTGAGCAGCTCCTTGGCAAGGCAGCGGGTGTAGTGGACGACGGCAGCTTTGAGCGTGGAGTAAACGACCTCGGGCGAGCAGCCCAAGTGCGCCGCGGCCGAAGCGATGTTGATGACCGAGCCCGTCCCACGCTTCACCATCGGCGGGACAAAAGCCTGGCAGACCAGCATGGTGCCGATGAGGTTGTTGTTGGTCAGGACCTGGATGTCCTCGAAGGAAATGTTGAGGGCGTCGTTGGGTTTGGGCTTGTTGCCGGACGCGCCGATATCGCCGCCCGCGCAATTGACCAGGATCTCCACCTCGCCGAGCTTGGCCTCGATGGTCGCCTTCATGCGCGCCACGGCAGCCGGATCGCCGATGTTGCCGGTGACGCCCACCGAGCGCACGCCATAGGCCTCGATGGATTTCACGACTTCGGAGAGGCTCGCCGCCTCCCCGTATTTGCCGGTGGCCTTTTCGTCCAGGTCGTGCACGGCGACGTGCGCGCCCAATTCGGCCAGCCGCTTGGCCATGGTGTTGCCCAGCCCACGTCCAGAGCCGGTGACGAAGGCGATCTTGCCGGCGAGTTCTTTGGTCATTGTGAAAAATCCTTTCAGGTCATCAGGCCGAGCGCGCGCATGTTGGCGGCGCTGCGGCGGATCATGGCGAGTTCGTAGCCGACGAGGTCATGGTCGGCGCCGCGCTCCCAGGGGGTGCGGGTGTCGGCATCGTCGGGAAGGCGGTTGTTTCGCGCGGCGGCCAGGGTGGCAGCGAAGTCCTTGGCCGGCATGGGCTGGTAGACCCGCCACCAGTCGGGGTTGAGGAAGCGGATGTGGCGGGCGTCCAGCGCGCCGGGTTCGAGGACGGCGTTCATAGCGGGGTGGTGTTGGGCCAGGAGGGCGGCAATGTCCTTGATGGGCACGGCGCCGTCGCCAATAGCGCACCTCACCAGCTTGTAGCCTTCGTCCGTAAACTGAATGCGGTAGTCCTTCAGATGCACGTGGGCGACATGGGCGGCGATACGGCGGGCGAAATCCATCGGCGCTTCGCCGACCGGGAAGGTGTTGCCGGTGTCGAAGCAGATGCCGAGGCCTGGCCCGTAGGTCTCGCAGAAGGCGACCAGTTCGGCGCTGGTGAAATCCTGGTGGTTCTCGATGGCGAGGATGCGGCCCTGATCGTGCGCCATCGGAGCATATGTGGCCAGGCCTTCGCGGATCGACGTGACCAGCTCCGCCCACTTGGCGCCCCAGGCGGTGCGGCTGCCTTCGAGCACGGGGGACAGGCCGAGGCGGATGACCTTGGCGTCGAGCGCAGCGGCCGAGCGGAGCGCGCTTTCCACCGGCCCCATCATGTTGAGTCCGGCGCTGATCACCGGCGTCATGCCCAACGTTGCCAGCCGATCCTTCAGCGCCTTCAGTTGATCGTCCGTCATCGGAGCGAGCCAGGGATCGAAGATCTCAAGCACGCGCGCCTTCAGCTCGGTCGCGATGGCGATGAAACCTTCCAAGCCTGTCCCGGCCGGATTGGCGCGCGGCGTGTCGCGGCCCTGCAGGCCGAGGTGGTAGGTCAGGCCGTAGGGATTGAGGCCGGTACGGAACAAGATGCATAGTCCCTTCCAGTTTTCGACGTGCTCAGACGGCTGCGGCTTCGCCCACCTCTCCCCCGCTTTCCGGGGGAGAGGAGACCGCGTCCCTTGCGCGGAGGCGCAAAAGTAAATGGGCAGCGCGTTTTAGCGCAAGAGCACCGCGGTCGGTGAGGGGCAGGCACTTGCTCCGTCCCCGTTGCAACAAGTTCGGAGCAAGCGGCTGCCCCTCACCCGGCGCCCCATTGTTTTGCGCCTCCGCGCAGGTGCGCCACCCTCTCCCCCGCAAAGAGGCGGGGGCGAGGGCTAGATTAAGACAATCCCGCATCGACAATAAACGACTGCTTGGTAATCGCCCGCGCATCGTCGGACGTGAGGAACATCACCATGTTCGCGACGTCCGCGCCCACCAGCACGCGGCGCAACAGCTGCTTCTCCAGTATCCCGTCAATTGCCGCTTGCGTCTTGAACCACAATTTCCGCTGCCGCTCGGTGATCACCGCGCCTGGCTCAATGCAGTTTACACGGATGTTATCGGGACCAAAATTGCGGGCCAGCGCGCGCGTCAATCCGATCACGGCCGATTTGGCGGTGGCATAGGCGGTCATCTCGTCGGCGCCGTAGCGCCAGGCGATGGACGAGAGGTTGACGATAGCGCCGCCGCCCAGTTCACGCATCCCGGGGCGGACGGCTTGGGCGGCGAAGAACTGGTGCTTCAGGTTCACGCCCTGCGACCAGTCCCAATATTCCGGGTCTACCGCATCGACTTTGCGGCGGTCGTCGTTGGCGGCGTTGTTGATCAGGATGCTGATCGGCCCGAGTTTTAGCGCCGCCTTGGCGATGGCGGCCTGCAGCGCCGGGATGTCCAGCATATTGCAACGGATAAAGGCCGTACCCGGCACGTCGGCGCACAGCGCCTCGCCGGCCGTAGCGTCGATGTCGAGCACCGCCACTTTCGCCTTGTTGGCCGCAAAGGCGCGAACAATGTCGGCGCCAATGCCGCTGGCGCCGCCCGTCACCAGCGCGACTTTTCCCGCGAGGCTGGGGTAGGTGGCGAAACGCTCCGTCATCGGATGGCCTGCTCGGTGGCGGCGTCGAACACGCAGGCCTGGGCCATGTCGACCGTAAGCGTCACCGTCTCGCCGGCTTTTGGCGCGCGGTTAGGTGGAAAACTGGCGGTGATTTCCTTGGGGCCCAGACGCAGCACGGCGTGGGTTTCCGAACCGGTGGGTTCGACCAGCTCTACCGGCATGGTGAGTTTGACGAAGCCTTCACTGGTCGTCCCGCCGGCGCCGTCCAGCACAAAATGCTGCGGCCGGATGCCGAGCACGACCTGCCGGGGCTGAATGTTGCCGGTGGCGAGTTTGATCGGAAGCGCGATGTCGCTGTCGCCCGGCCCCTTTATGGTGACCACGGAGCGCCCGTTCGCCGATCCGAGCGTCGCGGGCAAAAAGTTCATGGCCGGAGAGCCCATGAAGCCTGCCACGAACAGGTTGGCAGGGCGGTCGTAGATCGCCTGCGGTTCGTCGAACTGTTGCAACTCGCCCTTGTGCATGACGGCGATGCGCGAGGCCAGCGTCATGGCCTCCACCTGATCATGTGTGACGTACACAGTGGTTTTGCCGACCTGGTGATGCAACTTCTTGATCTCGGTTCGCATATCAACGCGCAGTTTGGCGTCGAGATTGGAGAGCGGTTCGTCGAACAGGAACAGGTCGGGATCGCGGACCAGGGCCCGCCCCATGGCGACGCGCTGGCGCTGGCCGCCGGAGAGCTGCGCGGGGCGGCGTCCGAGCAATTGATCGATCTGCAGCAGTTCCGACACGCGCTTTAGCGTCGCCTCGCGATGAGCCTTCGGCACGCCGCGCGCCTCCATGCCGAACATCATGTTCTGGCGCACGGTCATGGTGGGATAGAGCGCGTAGGACTGGAACACCATGGCGATGTTGCGGTCCTTGGGCGGCACATTGTTGACATGGCGCCCGCCAATGAAAATGTCGCCGGAGGTAATCGTCTCCAATCCCGCGATCATCGCCAGCAGCGTGGATTTTCCGCAACCGGAGGGGCCGACCAGGGCGACGAATTCGCCGGGCTGGGCTTCCAGCTCGATGCCGCGCAGCACATCGACCGAGCCGAATTTCTTGTGCAGGCCGTGGATCGATAACGCCGTCACTTGATAGCTCCCTGCGTCAGACCACGGACGAAATAACGCCCGCCGAAGAAATAGATGAGAAGCGGCGGCAGCGCGCCAATCAGCACGGCTGCGCTCATTACGTCATAGTTGCGCACATTGGTGCCGTTGGTCGAGAGGGCGACCAGCGCCGAGGTGATGGGCTGCTCGCGGCCCGAGGTGAAGACGACGCCGTAGAGGAATTCGTTCCAGATGCCGGTGAACTGCCAGATCACGGTCACGATCAGGATCGGCGGCGAGAGCGGCAGGATGATCTTCCAGAAGATGCGCCAGAAACCGGCCCCATCAATGCGCGCAGCTTTGATAAGGTCGTCGGGAATGTTCACGTAGTAGTTGCGGCAGAACAGCGTCGTGAACGACAGGCCCTGGATGGTATGCACAAGGATCAGGCCGTAGGTGGAATTCGTGAGGTGCAGTGTGCCCAGAATGAAGGCCCAGGGCAGCAACGAAATCTGCGCCGGCATGAAGACGCCAAGCGTCATGGCGCCGAAAATCCACTCCGAGCCCGGGAAGCGCCACTTCGACAGGATGTAGCCGTTCAGTGCGCCGATCGCCGTCGAGATGATGGTGGCTGGGATGGTCATGCGTAGCGAATTGTAGAAATTGCCCTTCACGCCGGCGCAGGTGCCGCCGACACAATAGGTGTACCAAGCTTCGAACCAGCCTTTGAGATTGAAACTTCGCGGCCAGGCGATGAGGCCGTTCTGTGCGATCTCGGGCAGGTCGCGGAACGAGTTCAAGATGACCACAACCAGCGGCATCAGGTAGTAGGCGGCGAACAGCACGAGTACGGCGTACACAATGGTTTTTGCCCGCCAACGCGCGCCGGCGCCTGACGTCGCGTAGGGATCATAACTGGACGCTGCCTCAGCCACGGGCCGTCTCCCCACGTTGCCGCCAGCTCTGCCAGAGCGCGTAGGGCACGAGCACGCAGGCGAGGGCGGCGAGAATCAGCATAGCGGCGGCGGCCCCTTGCGCGATCTGCCCGCGCTGGAACATCAGGTCGTAGACGTAGTTGGCCGGCATGGTTGTGGAGACGCCCGGCCCGCCTTGGGTGAGCGTGACGACGAGGTCAAAGGTCTTGATGGCGAACTGCAGCAGCACCACCATGACGGCGATGAAGATCGGCCGGATGGTCGGCAGGATGATGCGCCAATAGATCCGGACCTGGGAAGCGCCGTCGATTTGCGCCGCCTTGACGAGGTCCTGGTCGACCGAGCGCAGGCCGGCCAGCAGCAGCGCCATGGCGAAGCCGGAGGACTGCCAGATGCCGGTGATCACCACGAGGTAGATCGCCAGGTCGCGGCTGGTGCCCCAGGCGAACTGGAAGCCCGTCCAGCCCATACTGTGCACGAAGAACTCGATCCCGGAGGTGGGGCTGAACAGCCAGCTCCAGACCGTGCCAGTGACGACGAAGGAGATGGCGAGAGGATAAAGATAGATCGAGCGCCAGGCGCTTTCAAAGCGAACCCGCTGGTCGATGGCGATAGCGAGAAGCAGGCCAATGAGAAGCGCGCCGGCGACGTAAAGGGCGCTGAACAGGAACAGGTTCGTATACGCAATGTTCCAGCGCGCGCTCTTCCAAATGGCAGAGTACTGGACGAAACCGACGTATTTGTAGGTCGGCAGCAGCGAGGAGTTGGAGAGGGAGATATAGAACGTCCACGCTGTAAAGAGGAAGACGTAGACGAAGCTGGCGATGACGGAGGGGATGAGGAGGAGCTGCGGGAGATAGGCCGCGATCCGCTCGGTGAGAGGGCGGGTGAGGTCGGAGTCTAGATCAGCTCGCGCGAGTACGGCCATCGACACAAATTCCATTGTCGCGGTGAGGCGGGGCCTCTCCTCTCCCCCTGCTTAGGGGGAGAGGCAACCCGCGTCTCGCAGCGCGTTTCAGCGCAAGAGCCACGCGGTCGGTGAGGGGCAGGAGCTTGCTCGGAGCCTCTCACGACCTGTACGGAGCAAGCGGCTGCCCCTCACCTGTCGCTGATTCCTCACGCTTCGCGTTCGGGCGACATCCTCTCCCCCTAAGCAGGGGGAGAGGAGAAAATCCGTGCACTGCCCTCTCCCCCTGCTTAGGGGGAGAGGGGACCGCGTCTCGCAGGCGCCTTTTTGCGCCAAGAGCCACGCGGTCGGTGAGGGGCAGGAGCTTGCTCGAAACCTCTCACGACTTGTACGGAGCAAGCGGCTGCCCCTTACCTGTCGCTGTTTCCTCACGCTTTGCGTTCGGGCGACCTCCTCTCCCCCTAAGCAGGGGGAGAGGAAAAGTGGCGACCGCCTTCGCGTTCGTAGCCTACTGCTGCGCCTGCACAGCGTCAGCCATGGCCGTGGCCGCAGCCGCCGGCGTCATATCCGGCTTGTTCACGAACTCCGTAATCGTCTCCATCATGGCGCCGCGGTACTTCTGCAGCACGGTCATGTTGTGGGCCATCGAGCGCACCAGCGTGCCGGCGGCGATCGAGGCCTTCAGGTCGGCCTGCGACATCTGCTGGCAGGAGTTGAAGCCCTTCGACAGATCCACGTCCATGCGCGCAGGTATCGAGCCCTTGGCGATGTTGAACACGGTCTGGAACTCCGGCGACAAGATCAGATGTGCAAGGAGTTTCTGGCCGGCGATGTAGTCCGGGTCCTTCTGGGTGAAGAACACAACGCTGTCGGAGTTCAGGATGAAGCCCGGCTTGCCGTTGTCGTTCGGCGTCTGGCCGCAGACATAGTCCGTTCCCGCCTTGAAGCCGCCGGCCGTCAGGGCGCCGATTTCCCAGTCGCCCATGATGAAGAAAGCGGCGTCGCCCTTGGTCATCATGTTCGAGGCCGCATCATAGTCGCGGCCGGCGATGCCCTTGTCCATGTACTTGGAGACCATCAAGCGCATCTGCTCGAAGGCCTTGACCATGCCGGGGCTACGCAGTGCGTCGACATTGCCTTCCATGAAGGCCTTGCGGAACAGGTCGTTGTCCAAGCCGTAGACGACGTTTTCGAACGTGGTGGCGTCGGTCCAGTCGGCGCTGAGATGGGCGATGCAGATCTTGCCCATGGCGACGATCTTATTGCAATCGGCGTTGAACTCGGCCCAGGTCTTGGGCAGCGCGGCAATGCCGGCGGCGTCCATGACCTTCTTGTTGCCCCACACCCAGTTGATGCGGTGGATGTTCATCGGCGCGGCGACCCACGAGCCCTTCGGCTTCATGACCGGCAGCAACTCGGGGGCGACAACCTTGTCCCAGCCTTCTTCCTTGGCCTGCTCGTCGAGATTGGCGGTGCCGCCGGTGTCGTTCCACTCGGCGATTTCCGGGCCCTTCAGCTGCACGGCGGGCGGCGCGTTGCCAGCCACCACGTCGACGCGCAATTTCGCGAGCGTATTGGCCGTGTGGCCAGCGATCGAGGTCTGCTCCCACTTGCCGCCGGCGGCGGTGAACATTTCACCTAGCTTGGCGATCGAGGCGGCGTCGTTACCGCTGGCCCACTGGTGCAGCATGTTGGTCTTGGGTTCGGCGCTGGCGACGCCGGCCAGCATGGCCGTAGCCACCGCGGCGGCGATGGCGATTGTTGTCTTCGACATTCATTCACTCCCTAAGTGTTTCTTCGCATGATTGTGGTCAGAGGCGTTCGCGACCTTCTTGTGCGGATCGCTGATGCCGGCTCAATTGGGATGAGGTCCGATCCCCTTCCCAAGCGGCGGCATTCTTTCTATCTTGAACAAATTCCGCCGCCCGTCAATCCGTCCGAGCTAGCGCCATGTCCGACAGCCGCCTGCGCCAACTGTTGACCGACCAGCATTCCGGCTCCCCCGGCAGCCGCATCGTGCGCGTCATTGGCACGCGCGGGGCGTTGAGCGCGGCGGAAATCGCGCGGGTCACGGGATTGGCGCGCTCGACGGTCTCCACGGCCCTGATGGAGTTGCGAAAATCCGGCATTGTCGTTGAGGGGCCGGGCGGTGACGGGGAGGAGGCGCGCGGCGTTGGCCGGCCGGCAACCCGGCTGTCGCTGAACCCCTTGGCCGGCACCTGCATCGGCATCCACCTCAGCCTCACCGGCGTGCGCGTCGTGCTGGCGGATGTGTCTCATTCCGTCATTGCCGAACAAATTATCGAACTGGGCGCCGACTATGCTCCGGCACAAGCGGTCCGCGCACTGAAGGAGGCGATCACCCGCCTCTACCGCGACAACGGCCTGCCCGCCTCCGGACTGATCGGCGCTGGCGTTTCGGTATCGGCGCCGGTGCGGCCGGATGGCGCCATCCTGCGCTCCAGCATCCTGCCGGAATGGACCGGCACTGACGTTCGCGAGTTGCTGGCGCCGATCCTGAAACGACCGGTGCATGTCGACAATGAGAGCAATTGCGCCGCCGTCGCCGAGATGATGTGGGGCGGGGCGGTCGGGTTTGAAGACTTCGTGCTGTTCAAGATCGACTTGGGCATCGGCGGCGCGATCGTCAGTGGTGGGCGCATCGTGACCGGGATCGCGGGGGGCGCGGGCGAATTCGGACATATCGCCATGGAACCGAACGGCGACCTCTGCCGTTGCGGCAATCGCGGCTGCCTGGAGCTTTACGCCAGTTTCGTGCGCCCGCTTGAACAATTGAGCCGCCTGCACGGCCGCGAGATGTCGATGGACGACGCGATCCTTCTGGCCGAACAGGGCGATGTTGGCGCGCTGCGCTTGATCGGCGACACAGCGGACATGGCCGGACGGGGGTTGGCGCTGATCGGCACGCTGATCAATCCGCCGCTGATCCTGATCGGCGGCCGCATGGCGCTGGCGGGCGAGATTCTGCTGGCGCCGTTGCAGCGCTCCTTCGAGCGGCACACGCTGATCAAGGCGTCGCAGGTCCCACTTTCAGCGCGTACGCAGATTAAAATCGGCAAACTCACCGAGAACGATTCCCTGCTGGGCGCCGTCGGTCTGGTGCTGCGCAGCCAGGGCAACGGGCGGTAGCGGCGCGCTATCCCGGCCTGACGATCCGATACAGCCCGACATCCAGCGTGCCGAGACGAAAACCCGTTTCGCAATAGGCGAAATAATAGTCCCACTTGCGCCGGAAGGCCTCATCGAACCCCAGGCCGGCCAACGCTGGAAGCGCGGCATGAAACCGGTTGCGCCAGGCGACCAGGGTTTCGGCGTAGCTCTGGCCAAAAAACTCCGTCTGCTGCAGAACCAATCCGGCCGCGGCGCAGTGCTCGCGCAGGATCGCCACGGTTGGCAGCATGCCGCCCGGGAAGATGTGTTTTTGGATGAAGTCCGGATTGCTGCGATAGCTTGCGAAGTAGCGCTCGCCGATGGTGATGGCCTGCAGCACGGCCACGCCGCCCGGCTTCAGGCGGCGGCTGAGGGTTCCGAAGTAGGTGGGCCAATAGCGCTCGCCCACCGCCTCGACCATCTCGATGGAGACGATGCCGTCAAACGTCCCCTCGAGCGCGCGATAGTCTTTGAGCTGCAAATCCGGCCTGGGGCTGTGGCCGGCCGTGCGGTCGCGCGCGTAGGACAGCTGGGCGGGCGACAGGGTGAGGCCGGTGACGGCGCATCCCGCGCGCGCGAGCCGCTCGGCCAAAGGCCCCCAGCCGCAGCCGATCTCCAGCACCCGATCTTCCGGCGCCGGCGCCAGCAACGCCACGATCCGGTCGAGCTTGGCCTGTTGCGCCGCTTCCAGCGATTGGCCCGGTCGTTCAAACAGCGCCGAGGAATAGTTCATGCCGGCGTCCAGCCAGTGGGCGTAGAATTCATTGCCCAGATCGTAGTGCGCCTGGATGTTGCGTTTGCTGCCGGTGAGCGTGTTGCGGCGCAACAGATGCTGGACGATCCCTGCCGAGCGGGAAAACCAGGCGCCGTCCCACAGCCGCGCCATGGCCGTTTCGTTGCGCATCGCCCAGGTCAGCAGCGCTACCAGATCCGGCGTCTCGAAGTCGCCGTCGAGAAAGGCATCCGCAAACCCGACGTGGCCGCCCGTCAGCAGCCGGCGCAGGGTCCGCCAGCGGACAATCACGATGTGGGCGGCGGGGCCTGGCTGGGCGCCGGCGTGGCGCAGGGTGCGCCCGCGCGGATCGGTGACGGTGAGCGATCCCACGCTCGCCTTGGCCAGCAGCCACAGCAGTGTGCGCCGCCAAACACCTTCGCCGCTGGAGCCGGTGGACAGGTCGCGGTCGTCGGCCAGCGGGTCGGTCGAACTAGACATGGGGCGCTCTCTGAAGAGGATCGTGGGATGGGACGCTCACGGCGGATACAGGAGGACGTGGCCGTGGGCGCAGGCCGATGCCCTTGAGAACCAGCCAAAGCGCCTCATAGTGGATGGCCGCGATGACCTTCAGCGTCAGCAACGGGTGGCTGAGCAGAAGCCACCCCAGCGCCTGGTCCGTCAGGGGGCGCTGCTTTGCCCGCAACACCGCCGTCAGCATCGGCCCGGCTGCATCGCTGGCGAGGATGGAGACCATGGCGGTCTCGGCGGGGGCCGCGATACGGAATCGGTAGCTCAGCGCCATGTCCAGAAAAGGAGAGACATAGAACGCCTTGCTGCAGTGCTGCGTGATGATGCCGCCCTGCGCCTGTTCCACCGGGATCAGGTAGCTGTGCCGCTCGCCAAAGGTGTTGCGGACTTCGTAGAGCAGGGCGGCCAGCGCGCCGTCCTCCGCATGGCAAAAATAGATGCTGATCGGGTTGAAGGCATAGCCGAGCACGCGCGGCATCGTCAGTAGGCGGATCGACGCGCCGGCTTGCGGCAAGCCCGCTGCCGACAACTGCTCTGCAACGTAGGTCCTCAGATCGCGCCCCGAGCGGTCGCCATAGTCGCGGTCGTGCAGGCTGAACAGGTTCCAGCGATTGTGTGAAAACAGCGCTAGCCGCGAGCCAAGTTGCGGCAGGTCATCCAGGTCGAGCAGCAGCCAATAGCAGCGATAGCGCAGGGCGTGCCGGCGCGGCCGCAACCGCAGATGCGCGACATGGCCGACATAAAGGAAGCTGGCGGCCATCAGCTGCGCAATCCGCTCAGAAACGGTCCGGTTGTTGCCGGCCTGAGCGCGATCCGCGACGAGTCCTCTGCCACCGACCAGGGCCGCCGCTCGGCTCCGATCGCCTCGGCGACGGCCAAGCCCGCCTGCAAGCCGTCCTCGTGAAAACCCGAGCCAAAGTAGGCGCCGCAATACCAGCTGTTGCGCTGGCCTTGCAGCGACCAGAGGCCGGCCTGCGCCCTGAGAGCGGCAGCGTCGAACAGCGGATGCCGGAAGGGTTCGGTGTGCAGAACCAGATCGGCGCGCGGCTCAAGGTGCGGATTGAGCGTCACGAATACATCCTGCGCCAACGGCAATGATTGCAGCCGGTTCATCCAATAGGTGACGACAGGGGCCTTGTCGCCGTCCCCGCCGAGCACATTCCAACTCGACCAGGCGCGGCGGCGCTTGGGCATGAGGCGGGCGTCGGTGTGGAGAGTGGCCAGATTGTCGGTATACTGGAAAGCGCCCAGCGAGCGCTGCTCTTGCGGGCTGGGATCGGTCAGCATACGCAACGCCTGATCGGCATGGGTGGCGATCACCACGTGATCGAAGCGTTGCGGTTCCCCGGTTCGCGTTGATAACTCCACACCCGAGTCGCCGCGCCGTACCGCCGTGACGGCACAGTTGCGCCGGAGCGACCCTGGCAAAGCTGACAGCAGCTTCTCCACATAGGTACTGCTGCCGCCGCTGACAGTGCGCCAGATCGGCCGGTCCTGCAGTTTCAATAGACCGTGGTTCTCGAAGAAACGGATGAACGCGGTGGCGGGGTAGTTCAGCATGGCGTGCGCGGGGGCCGACCAAATGGCGGCGGCCATCGGCAACAAATGATCGCGCCGGAACGCCGCCCCATAGTGGTGCTGATCGAGGTAGTCACCCAATGTCTGTTGTGACTGCGCGAGCGCCGCCAGATGCGCGGGAGCCGTTCGGTAGAAGCGGACAACGTCTGACAGCATGGACCAGAGCCGGGGCCGAAAGGCATTGCCCGGTTGCGCGAACAGGCCCGCCAGGCTGCCGCCGGAATACTCGAAACGCCCGTCCTCCAGCGACACGCCAAACGACATTTCCGACGCTTCGGTCGCAACGCCCAGATGCGCGAACAAGGCCGTCAAATTGGGATAGGTCAGTGTGTTGAAAACGATGAAGCCCATATCGACCGGCGCGGTGTGTCCGGCGATCGATACGTCCACCGTGAGGCTGTGGCCTCCCGGGCGCGGCGCGGCGTCGAACACCGTGACGGCATGGCTCCGGCGCAGCAGCCAAGCGGCCGACAGCCCCGAGATGCCTGCGCCGACCACGGCGACCGTTGGCCTAGGACTTATCGACCCATCCATCCCATTCCGCCTTCGCGCATCGTCTCAAAACTCACATCGAACTTTGCTTATGTCTCGGTTGTCGTTAAGCAAAACGTCGGACTGCATCGCCCGGATCACAAGTCGTCCTAGCCGTGAGTGATCCAGTCGTCCGCTCGACGCGTTAGACTAGAGATGAACAGATCGCCCCAACCGGATCACCCTATTGCCGCGCCGCGCCCGGCTTTTTGTTTTACGCACCTGTCCGAGCGCGCGGGCGAGGTTCCATTGTCGGTGAAGATGGCCAGTAATTGGCGCCTGCCTGACGCCAAATCTGATGGCTCGAAGCCTGATGTCGCCGCCTTGATCGGCGCTGTCGCGGGTCAGGATAAGGCTGCCTTTGCGACGCTGTTCGCCTATTTCGCCCCGCGCGTGAAGGGCATGCTGATGCGCAGCGGCTTCGATGCGGCGCGGGCGGAAGAAGTGGCGCAGGAGACCTTGCTCACGGTTTGGCGCAAGGCCGCATTGTTCGACCCGGCCGGGGCGAGTGGCGCGGCGTGGATCTACACCATTGCCCGCAATCTGCGCATCGATACTCTGCGGCGGGATCAGCGCGGAACCAGGATGCTCAATCTTGTTGAGCGCGAACCGCCTGACGAGGCCGCGTCGCCCGTGGACCAGTTGGCGACGGTGCAAATTCAGCGGCGTATTCGCGACGCTCTCACCGGCTTGAGCCAGGAGCAGCGGGAGGTGGTTGCGTTGTCGTTCTTCGAAAGCAAGGCCCATCCGGAAATTGCCGAAGCGCTCGGCATTCCACTTGGCACGGTCAAATCCCGGCTGCGGCTGGCCATGAAACACTTACGCGACACATTGGACGATTTCTCATGACGATCACGCACCACCCGGCGGACGAAACACTGGTAGCCCTGGCGGCGGGCGCCTTGGATGCGGGACGCCAGTATGTCGTTGAGGCCCACACCGGGGCCTGCGTGCGCTGCCGCCGAGCCATCGCCATGTTGGGTGAGGCCGGCGGCCTGCTGTTGGACGGGGTGGAGCCGGTCAGCATGGGAGCCGCCGCGTTGCAGTCGGCGCTGGCTCAGCTTGACGCGCCGGCCAAGACCGTAGCCGGGGCCCGCGACGCTGCGTTTGCTTTGCCGCCCGTGTCCGAGATGTTTGCGGCGCCCGATCGCGGCCCCTGGACCTGGGTTGGGCCTGGCGTTCACATGCGGCCGCTCTACACACCTAAAGCGGGCGAAACGCGCGTTTTCCTGTTGAAGGCGGCTCCTGGGCTTGGCCTGCCTGAACATACCCATTCGGGGTCGGAGTTGACCGTCGTTCTTTCCGGCGCCTTTGCGCATGCCGGCGGCCGGTTTGCTGTTGGCGATTGCGATGATGCCGACGACACTGACGAACACAATCCGGTGGTGGAGTCAGGCGAGGCCTGCATCTGTCTGGTCGCCATGGATGGGCAGCTGAAACTGCAAGGGCTGCTGGGGCGCATGATGCAGCCCTTCGTGCGCCTTTAGGGGCGGGGGCAAGGGCGACATGACGCTCTGGTCATTGGGACTGGAGACTGGCGTCATCGCGGTCGCGCTCTCCGTTGCTTTGACGTGCGCCTGGTTCGCTGAACAACGCACAGGCAACGCCAGCTGGATCGATTTCGGCTGGACCTGCGCCGTTGGCCTCGTCGGCGTCGCGGTCGCCCTCGCACCGTTCGGCTCCAGCGCGAGCCCATCGCGTGCCGCGATGGTAAGCGCGCTCGCGATGCTGTGGGGTGCGCGTTTGGCAGCCCATCTCCTGCAACGAGCGCTGCGCGGCGCCGATGATCCGCGCTACGTGGACCTGCGCCGCCAATGGGGCGCCGATGCGTCCTGGCGCATGTTCTGGTTCGCCCAAGCGCAGGCGGTCGCGGCTATTCCGCTCGTGCTCGCCGTGCTGCTGGCGGCGCATCGGCCTGGACCCTGGCCCGATTGGCAAGATGGGTTGGGATTGGCCACGGCGCTGGTCGCCATTTCCGGCGCAGCGTTGAGCGACTGGCAGCTCAGACGCTTTGCGGCCGATCCAGCTCATCGCAACAAAGTTTGCGACGTAGGCTTTTGGCGCTGGTCGCGGCATCCGAATTACTTCTTTGAATGGCTGGGGTGGGTTGGCATCGCGATCGTGGCGATCGATGGCGGTTTGGGATGGTTGGCGGTCTTGGCGCCCTGCCTCATGTATTGGCTGCTGGTGCATGTCTCCGGTATCCCGCTGCTGGAGCAGCACATGCTGCGCAGCCGGGGCGGCGCCTACCGCGCCTATCAGCGAACCACCAGCCCGTTCTTTCCCCGGCGACCGCAGCCGTGATGTTAAACGTCGTTAGATTGACGCATCGCCGCTTGGTAGGGGCGCGCTGCTGCGCGCGCCTACTTGCACCCGATCTCCCAGAAGACAAAAGGTCAAGATCAATGCAGGCAGGTAAGGCAGCTGAGCGTTAGTGAGCGCCCAACCCCAGCAGTGTGCTGATCGCGCCGGTGATTGACACCGCCGCCGCCGTCACCGCCCCCAGCACGCATCCCCAGCCGATATCCATCAGCGTCACCGCCAAGGTCCAATGGCGCAGCGTTGCGAAGTTGGTGAGGTCATAGGTAGCGTAGGTGAAAAAGCCGAACAGCGCCCCGGCCACCGCTGCGCCCGCCATGCCGGTTCCGTGCAGGCCGGAATGCACCGCGAACATCGTCAGCCCCAGCGGATAGATCAGATAGAACGCCAGCGCCGGCTGCATGCGGACGGTCGGCAACAGCAAGTCGCCCAAGGCGTCGCGATAGACCGGACCGCCAACCCAGGTCAGCCAGATGAGGTCGACGCCAACGAATACCAGCAACGTCACGAGGTAGGCGATGGCGTGCTCAAGGACCATGGTTGGTTTCCATCGTGCCACTGCCAAGAGTGGCGTGGACAACCTTCCAAAACGCCGCCGCATGATGCGCGGATCACAGCCGCCGGCATTCACGCCTCGACCGGCGGCAGTCACGGCGTCGACAGCGTCGTGCCGCCCAAAGTCTGTAACGGGCAATAACACTTTCTCGTGATCACTCTAGCGCGTTCACAGGGTCTTTGAGTGCGGCGTCAATATCATAATCTAGCAATCTGTCATAACACGCGGACGCCGCGGTAACAGGTCACGATGGCGTCAAAACCAGCGGAAAACCTTGCTTTCCGGAGCGTCGCGGTGTAGTGTCAACTCATGCTCGCCGCCGGGCCGGTGGACCGCTCGGCCGAGATAAACGCAAGATCCTCTGCGCGCGTGAAAGATCAACAGAGGCAAATCGGTTCATCCCAGTGTTAGAACTGGGGAACCAGATTGGTGGTCAACGCGTTCAGGGAGTGGCCAGAGCGGGCCGTAGTCCCGATGATTGGGGCCAACACAGAAACACGGACGGCGGCGGAACGGCCGCCAAGGCAATTGGCGTGTCACCGCTCAAGCCAAAAACGTTCCATTGTGATAGGAGTAGCAGTATGTCGAAGCTCTATGCTCAAGGCGATCTGCTCATCGAGCAGGTCAGCGACTTGAGGCCATCGGGGACCATGATCGCGTCCTTGCCAACTGGCGAAATGGTGCTGGCGGAGGGCGAAGCGACAGGCCATCGCCACGCCTTCACCGAACCCGTGCTGATGTTCCGCGATGATGCTTTGGCGCGCGACATTCCCAGCGGGCTCTACATCGGCCATGTGCGCGTTGAAGGCGAGCCGGCGCTGCTGAAGCATGATGAGCACGCTCCGATCAGCCTGCCGCGCGGCACCTATCGGGTGCGCCGCCAACGCGAACTCGAACCAAGGGATGCGCGGGTCGTTGTCGATTAGCGTCCAAACCTTGACCGAGGCGCAGCTCGGCGAGCTGGCGCGCTGCCGGGACCGCTGGGCCGCGATCCGAACGGCGACTGCGCCAGCCGACCGTCCGGCAGCCGAAATGGCCGTCGCCATGAGCTACGAGTCGGCCGGACTGCGCGCGCCAAAACACATCGCGTGGTGCCGCAGCCCAGTCGAACTGGCGCGGGTTTGGGAGCGTGCGCGCCATCTCAGAACGACCGGCGCCAACGTCAGGCCGGCCGTGATCGACGCCATGCGCGACCGGGCGGCGTCCCGAACCTGGTGGCAGCTGCGGCCGGACACTCGCAAAATTGTGTTTGCCGGCATCCGGTCCGCGCAGGCCGACGCCGTTTGCGCCGCCGCATCGCAGGTCACCCTGCGCGCCGTCCGCGCCGGGCGGCCATCGCTCCCCACCCGGCTGCGGCAGTCGCTCACGTCGTTATGGAACCGCGCCCGGCCGAGCGACTTCGAGCATTGCAGCGCTGGCCCGGAAGCCCTCGATTGGCTGGCCCCCTATGAATTCCTGCACGACGTCTGCGCCCTGCGACAGGATGATGGCGCCTTGGCGGGCCTGAGGCGGCTGGCCGCCAACGTCGGCTGGGTGCTGCCGCACCAGCATGTCTGCTGGCTGTGCGATCGCCCCTCAGTGCTGGCCTTTGACGCCCTGGGCCGGCTGCATGCCGCCGGCGGCCCGGCGCTGGCCTATCCCGATGGTTGGGCGGTTCATGTCTGGAAGGGCGTTGAGCTGCCGGCAAAGCTGATCGAACGACCGGACCTGATCACGCTGGATGCCATCGACCGGCAACCGAACATCGTGATCCGCCGCTGCATGATCGAAATCATCGGCACAAAACGGTTTCTGTCGCTCGGCGGGGCCTGGATCGCCGGCCGCGACGAGACGGGCGTCCTGTGGCGCAAAACCTGGCGCAGCGGCGACGCCTGGGCCGCCGTCGAGGTTGAGAACGGCACGGCCGAACGCGACGGCTCGCGCCAGCGCTACATCCTGCAAGTGCCGCCCGAGTTGCCCACCCCCCGCGCCGCGGTCGCCTGGACCTACGGCATGAGCGAGCGCGACTACCGGGCGCTGACGCTTAGGACGTGAGGGGCGCGCGCGTCGAGGCTGCGCCGGATGGCGTTGGCTGGGGCGGGAGGGTTCGAACCTCCGAATGACGGAATCAAAAGACGCAAATGAAACTGAAAACGTAGCAATATCAATGTCTTGATCGGGCGTCCGTTGCAACAAGTACCCGACTGCACAGCACGATGCGGGACCGACTCCCGCAAAACTCACGCACAATTTCTTCGTTGAACGAAGCAAAACGCAACGGCGTTACAGGCCAGCATGGACCAGTCTGGCCTTTTTCGGAATGGCTGCTTTTGCAGTCTCGATGGTTTGGCCGGAGGCGCCAGCAACTTGCTCGATCACGGCCCGCATGACCGGCGGGCACACGCCGTCGCCGAGCAAACGGATCTGGTCCCGTCTGGTCCCGAAGCCGAGCTTGAAGCCGTTGCCAAGCCCCATCGCTTTCTTCAGTTCCGGGACCTGCAACATGCGATGCGTGGGCTGGCCGCCTTGCCAGCGTACCAGTCCGAACCTGTCCAATGTGGTCAGGGTGCGCAACGGTCGATCCGGTGTCTGGAATCCGCCGGCCTTGTCGGAGCCGTAGGAGACCGTCAGGAAATCAACGAACTTGCCAACGACATCGGTCCCGTTCTGGACCCGCGCCAACGTAGCTTCAGCGCGTTTGCCGTTGTCCAAGGGGCCGGCCTTCCAAACTTCATCCGCATCCAGGATTGTCCGGGCCCTTCGATTTTGCCGCACGGTCGGCCGGATCTCGTCGGGTCGCCGCTTGCGGGAGCCGAAGATGAAAAGACGTTTCCGGTTCTGCGCGTAGCTAGAGCACTTTGCACCTAAACTGGTCATATCCGGCATTGAGGAAGTAGTCGGCGTATTCGTTGGGAGCGAAGGTGCCAATGAGGTCACCGATTGATCAGCGCGAATTCCCGGCGGAAAGCGACTTCATCGTGCATCGGACCAGACACGGCGTAGGTTTCAGATGGGTCTGGTCTGATGAGATCGCTACTCACAGTGTCATACACAGAGTTTTATAGCTAGTGACTCGCAGCTATAGAAGTACCGCCGCTTATAGCCGCTTGCGCCGTCAGCAACATGATTGTCAACTGCGTACCGATAGATTCGTCGAGCACTGCTCTTTGAGCCCCAGAATATTCGAGCGGATAGCTAGCGCCCTGACTGACGATACTGCGCCAAGCACAATCGAGATCCCTTGGCGCGTCCAGCATCCGGGCCCAAGAACTGACGATCGGGGCATCGGCAGCGGATGCCCTGCCAAACTGAGCTTGGCTCAAGCGGCCGCGGTTCCAATATCCGTTCTCGCGAGGGATGCACCAGGTGCCGAAAAACACCAGAGCCTCCTCAAGTTGCGGGAGTTTGACGAAACTGAGATGCATGCCGCCAATGCCGGAGACCTGGGCGCTGCGCGTCCGGCAGGACAACATGCCCCACTGGCAACCTTCAATATCTGCCGTTTCAATCCAGGTGTTCTCGAACGGCGCATGCGCGCAAAGTCCTGCACTTTCCTCGGGAAAAAAGCAGGTGCAGCCCGGACCGTTGTGATCCGGTTCAACCCCGTTGAAATAAAGATCGAAGGCTTGGCCCAACCCTTTCGTCATCGCGCCAAGCAACGGCATTGAGAGCCCCTCGGGCAATGCGAAGGGAACCGCATCGATCATCGCCTCGCACAGGGGATGTTGACATCCGAATGCTTGCGGCAACCAATGGTGCGCGAGCAATTCGCGTCGCCACGTATCTGAAGTCGCCGGAAGGCCCGGCTCCATTGTTTGGCGCGGCGGTTTGAAAGCCAGGATCATGATTGGGTCACCTTCAAAGTATCGATCGTCGATTGCTAGGATGGCTTTATTGTTTAACTTGATGTTGCCGCGATCAAAGAGATCGCGGCAACATTATTATCAACTGTCCAGCCTGGCGTATTGAGTTGAGCGGACAATTTTTTGTAAAGGCGGGAGCTAGATCACGTGGTCGGGCGCGAGCGCTGTGCTGTGAGCCGGCGTCAACGACACTGCGGCTGCGCCGTGGAACGCGTCTGATCCGATGTCGACGCCGAAATCGCGTTCGAACAGCGTCCTGAGGTCGCCGCTCTTGATGTACGAGAGCATCTGTCCGTCAAAGCGATTGAGGTAATAGAACTCATCGCCGTGCTTGAGGTTCGCGAACTGATCCTCGACGATACGGTTGAACGTCTCGCCGAGCGTGCCGCCGCCGACATGGGCTTCGGCAAGGCCGCCGGTGTACAATTCGACGTCGTTCACCGTGGCGTAGACTTTTTCGAAGTTCATCACGTTCTCAGGGTGCACCATGTGGGCGGCGAAGTCCTGCCAGTTGGTGTATTCGTGCATGCCGAGATCGTGCCGCACCTGGTTGAGCGTGCCCATGCCGTGATCGCGGCCGCGTTCGATGTTGCGAGCCATCAGGTCGTCCGCCGCGCCCAGCAGACCGTTCCGCACCGTATCGACGAAGTGCTCGTCAATGTTCTGCGCCAACTTGTCGTGCAGGCCCGCCACGATGCCTTGCATGTTATTGCCCAACTGGTCGTTGAGCTCGTAGGGATTGATGAAAGCGTCACCGAGCGTGAGGTCCTTGGCATGGGTGCCGTCGGCGTTCAGGCGCTCAATCGAGTCCGACAGCATGGAATGGCCGAAGCGGTAGGCCGAGGTGGCGAATTCCAGCGACACGGTCGGATTGACGTTGGGATCGAAGCCGGTGTTCTTGATCTCGTGCCCGATCATGGCCGGCACGAACTCCTTGTTAATGATGTGCTGGTACTCGCCCTCGACCACCATCTTGGCGGCGTTGAAGATCTGCTCCTGGGTCGGGTGCATGCCAGCCGCCGTGTAGAGCTGCGTGAGATGATCGACCTGATAGTTGTGCTCGCGCAGGAACAGGGTGTGAATGGTGGTGAGTGCCGAGTTTTCGTTCACGCGCACGTCACCCGAAACATAAAGATCGTTCTCGGCCGAGGCGCCCGAATGTCCTGCATTCTTGCCGAAATAGGCCGCCTGGAGCATGCCGCCGGCCAAGACGGCGTGCGAGACGCCGTCCGCTCCCGTGATGCTGCCGGTGTCCACATCGACCGGCTGGCCGTTATTGAAGCCCGGGATGACACCGTAATGTTTCACGTCGATCGTGTAACCATTCGCCATCGCGATGTTTTTGAACTGGCCCCAGGTCGGCAGCAGGTCACGGCCATCGTGACTGGACGGCGCCGCGCCGTAGTGTTGCGCCTGGGCGGCCTGCGCCGTCATCAGCTTGCCAGACATCGGGTCGCGCAGCAGATCGTCGAGCCATTTCTCGGAACCATAAAGCTGGCTGGCGTCTTCGGCTGCGGTCAGAGGGTTGGTGTACTGATTGGGATGGGCGTCGTCGGCGCCGGTGATCGACGTGATGGTGCGGGCGATCGAGATTGAACCGTTGTTGAACGTGCTTTCCGTTGGAATCTTGACCTTTGCCCCGCCATCCGGCTGCAGATCGATGCCATGGTCGACCCATTGGCCGTAGGCCCAGAACAGATCGTTGAGCCCTTCGGCGCTGAACTCCGAAACCGGACCTTGAGCGCCGATGGCGTTGCTGATGTCACGAGCATTCTCTGCCCACTGACCGTTCGTCGCAATGGTATCGGCGACGATCACCCCATTGTCCATATGCGTGTGCAGCGCCGTATGACCGTCGTTGTTCTGGTAGTGCGCCGAGGTCGTCCGGACGTATTGAGCGCCCACCGCGCCGCCCGCGACGCCGTTGGCGGCCGTGGTCGGGGACGTGCCGGCGCCGTCGATATGGCGCATATGGTGCGTGTCGAGCAGGAAATTGAGGCTGCTTGAGTTCAGGCCGCCAGCAGCGCCGAGGCCGCCACCACCGCCGTTGCCACCTCCCGATCCGCCACCAGATCCGCTGGAGCCGCCGCCGCTCGCTTTGCCACTGCTGTTTGCGACTGCGGTTGTCACCGCAGCGCCTTGCGGGGGCGCCGAGGGTTCGTGCACCAGGGTTTGCGAACCTGAGGCAGCCGCGGACCCGTGTGCGGCCCCAGAGCCAGTTGAAGCGGATGGCATTGGGGCGGGCGAGGCGCCGTTGGCTGAGTTAACGACGTGCTGCTGATGCTCGGCAGCATCGTCGCCGCCAGATTGGGCAGCTTGGCTATGACCAGAGAAGGCGGCAGTTCCGCCCTTGGGCATCCCGGGCGTAGTGGCGGGGCCGTGCGACGCATGATCTGCGGCGGCAAGTGTTGCGGTGTGTTCATCCGCAACAAAAAGTTTACCAGCTTTCGATCGCAAATTCGCGAAAAGCTGCGCAGTTTTCGAGTTCGACATTTGAGGACTCCACTCTGTTGACTCAGTGAGGGTCCAGACTACGCGAACTCTTGCTCCTTTCAATATATCGGATGACGTATAGTACTATAGTTATAAGATGTCTTGGCAGTGCAGAAAGCAAAGCGGCGCCCACATCTGGCGCCGCTTATGAATCGGATGCAATTTATTGTGTGTCTAAGACTAACTGCGCATACCCTACCTTCGCCGCTTGCCAACCACGGCTGACCGTTGTCAACAACAGCGCCGGGCAATCTCCTTGGACTCTGCTATTGGCAGATTGCCAGCTCGGTTCGGTTACGGACGCCGAAAGCGGCAAAAAGTCCTGCCAGATGGATTTTTACGGTTCCTTCGGCGATGGCGAGAGTGCGGGCAATCTCCTTGTTGGTGAGGCCGCGCCGAACGCCTTCGAAGACATCGCGCTGGCGGGGCGTGAGGTCGGGTGATGCATCCGCAGTGCAAGCCTGCACAGGCCAGGCCGCTCGCGCCACGCTCATGGGCGTCGTCGCCGAAACGACGGACTTCTGGGCCACGTGGTTTGGAACGAAAATCTGCGAACTCAAGATGCTGCGCACCGCGCCAGCGATGTCGCTGTCGGGCAGGGACTTAGGTATGAAGCCGTTCAGCCCTGCCGCAATCGCCGCGGCAATGTCCCGTCGATCCTGGGACGCGGAAATGACGGCAAATTTGGTTTCAGGTTTGCTCCAGCGCATGGCCGAAAGGCATTCGGGTCCATCCATGCCCGGCATGAAGAGATCGAACAGCGCCAGATTAAATGCGCCTTCATCGCCGAGGACGCTGGCGGCCTCATCGAGCGAACCGGCCTCTTTGACCTCATCAAATCCGCACTCGTCGCGAAGCAACAGCGACAATCCGGCCCGATAAAGTCCGTGATCGTCGACGACGAGAGCACGCATGTATCCGTTACTGATCGAAGCAGTCGTTGACATGATTTGCCAAATAAATTGAGCAGGGTTTTGCAGCAAGATGGAATGCTGCCCTACAATGCGCTGCCGATTGCGCGCCCAGCAACTGCACTAGGTCCGACAGATGTTGGCGATTGGTCCTAGGACGAAAGTACCTGCGGCGACGGATGCCGCGCAACACCGCCTTGTTTTCTGATTTTTGTCCCCGCCGAAATCGAGCGCAATTCCGGCGGTAACATTAATCGATCCAAGCGGCTTTCCGGCGCCGGTGCAAACCCTTTTGGCGCAGCGGTCTGCGTTGGAACGCCCTTTGCATATCGCTTCACCGACGGAGCGACCGGCGCCTGCCAGGAGCAGCTTCGGCAATGGAGCGGCCCCTTGACCGACACCACGAACAGCGCCGCACTTTGCGACGACCTGCCTGCGCCGGCGCCGGGTTCGGCCTGGCGGCGGGCCCGCGGCGAAGCCTCGCTTTCGGACGTTTACCGATCCATCGCCGTGACTTCGACAGGGCCGAGCTGGCGCCAAGCGGCCGCCTTTGTCGGTCCGGGTTACCTTGTCGCCGTGGGCTACATGGACCCGGGCAACTGGGCCACCTCGCTCGCGGGCGGCTCCAAATTCGGCTACACACTGCTGGTTGTCGCGCTGATCTCGAACGTCATGGCCATCGTGCTGCAGTCGCTCAGCGCACGCCTCGCCATCGCCACCGGCCGCGATCTGGCGCAGGCCTGCCGGGACGCCTACCAGCCCTCGGTCGTCTATGGCCTATGGATCCTCGCCGAAATCGCCATCGTGGCCACCGACATCGCCGAGGTCATCGGGACAGCCATCGGTTTCAATCTGGTGTTCGGCCTGCCGCTCCAGATTGGCGTTATTGTCACCGCCCTCGACGTTTTCCTGATCCTCTTTCTGCAGTCTGTCGGCTTTCGCTACATCGAAGCGCTGATCATGACGCTGCTCGGCGTCATCACGGCCTGCTTTGCGGTGCAGATTGCGCTTGCCGATCCCGACTGGGCGGCCGTGATCGGCGGCTTCTCGCTCAATATGCAGATTATCCGTGATCCGCAGATGCTTTATCTCGCGCTCGGCATTCTCGGCGCAACCGTGATGCCGCACAATCTCTACCTGCACTCAGGAATAGTGCAGACCAGGGCCTATGGCGAAAGCACGCCGGACAAGGCCCGGGCCCTGACCTTTGCGACCATCGATTCCACCATGGCGCTGATGTTCGCCCTGCTGGTCAACGCGTCGATACTCATTCTTGCGGCGGCGACCTTCAACAAGACCGGGCGCATCGACATATCGGAGTTGGGCGAGGCGCATACTTTGCTGGCCCCGCTGATCGGTCTGGCCATCGCACCCACTTTGTTTGGCGTGGCGCTGCTCTGCTGCGGCATCAATTCGACGGTCACGGCGACTCTTGCCGGCCAGATTATCATGGAAGGCTTTCTACAGATCAGACTGCCGCCGTGGTTGCGGCGCCTCGTCACGCGCGCGCTGGCCATCGTGCCGGCGGCGATCGTAACCATCTGGTTCGGCGAGACCGGAGCCGCCAAGTTATTGATCCTGACCCAGGTCGCGCTTAGTCTCCAGTTGTCCTTCGCAGTCGTGCCGCTCGTCATATTGACAGCGAGCAAGGCCAAAATGGGTGCGTTGGTATCGCCAAGCTGGCTAACAGCAATCGCTGCGCTGGTCGCGCTGGCGATCGCGGGCCTGAACGCCATGCTGCTGATCGATGTCGTATCCAACCTGGGATAAGCGCACCATGGCTCAACTGGCCCGATTGTTCGGACGCCCGCTGCCATTGTTCGTATTGGTGGCGGTCTGCAGCTCGTTCGTCGCGGTACTGATCATCGCGCTCGTCGCGCGTTCAATCGAGATCGTGAACACGGAAGACGCCATCACCCGGATCGGGGAGGCGAACGCAACCCTGGCGACGGAAATCCAATCCGATCTCGGTCGAGAACTCTTTCTGCGCTATCGCGACATTCTCAGCGCGTCGCAATTGGTTTCAGCGCTCGACCGGCCCGGCATCGACAAGCTAAAAGATTGGTCTGTACGCGAACAGCGAGCCGAACCGGGCTACCTCTGGCTTGGCGTCGTCACGCCGCAGGGCGATCTTCTGTCCGAGAGCGGCAACTCAGGCGAGGGCCGGGGCGCCGCGCATTGGGAGTGCGTGATCCGCGCCCTGCATTTGACGCGCGACGAGGCGCAATTCAGCTCGACCGCCAACGATTGCGCCCATGACGGCGATCATCGAGCCAGCCTCGTCGATCTCGCGGCGCCAATTTTCGACGATCGAGGCCGCCTGCTGGGCGTCATTGCCGCCACCATCAGCCGCACCTGGGTCATGAGCGTTTCCGGCGCGCTGCTCACCGATGGCCAGGCGGACAAACATCTGCAGATCTTCGGGGCGGCGAAGGACGGCGCGTTGGCGTTTTCGAACCTCGCCGCCAACGTCGACGCCAAGTTGGCGACGCGCGAGTCGAACTTCGGCGCCAACGATTTCGCTGTCCTCGATCATTGGCCGGGCTACGAACCGGAGCACAAAATGATCGTCGGCCGCACCGGCCGGGAGGGTTCGCATCGCGGCATGTTAGGGTGGACACTGTATGTCGCCCAGGATCTGGACGTCGCCCAGGCGCCGTTCGTCGGCACGCACAATCGCATCGTCATTATCACGATCATCCTGGCGCTGCATGCGGTGGCGTTGGCCTGGTACATGGCCCGAGCCGTATCGGCGCCGCTCTCACGTCTTGCCCGTTCGGCCGAGGCGCTGACGCAGGGCCGCGCCGGCAGCGCCATTCCCCTCATCTCCAGTTTCGCCGAAGTTGAAGTCCTGTCAAAGTCGCTGATATCGCTGGTGGATGATTTGAAAGGTAGAGAGGAAGCCCAGTCGCGGCTTGCTGAATCGCTGGAGTTGCAAGTCGTTGCGCGGACCGAGGAATTGGCTCAGCGCAACCAGAGCCTGGAGGCGGCAAACCTGCTCGCGGCCGAAGCGACCAGGGCCAAGACGCGGTTCCTGGCCGCAGCCAGTCACGATCTCCGGCAGCCTCTGCACGCCCTCTCGTTATTCGTCTCGGCGCTGCGAAAGCGCGTATCGGGGGGCGAGGCGCCGCAGCTGGTGGATCAGATGCGCCAATCCATTTCGCAATTGACACGTATGTTCGACGCCCTGTTGCACATCTCTCGGCTCGACGCCGGCGACATCGTAGCCGACATGACCCGCGTCAATGTCGGGCAACTGATTTTGGGGCTGGCCGGCGGCTTCGAAGCGGAAGCGCGTCAACGTGGGCTGACATTCCGGTTCCGGAGTCCGGATTTGGAGGCCTACACCGATGCGACGCTGCTGGAAACGATCCTGCGCAACTTGGTCGCCAACGCCATGAAATTCACCAAGACGGGCGGCATCCTGCTCGCAGCCCGGCGGCAAGGCGGCCGCGTCGTCCTTGAAGTCTACGATACCGGCATTGGCATCGAGGACTTCAAGCGCGAGAGCGTTTTCCAGGAATTCGAACGCGCGGCCAGCGACGCCTTCGGCCAAAACCAGGGACTTGGCCTTGGTCTGTCGATCGTCAAACGCTATGCGCGACTGATCGACGCCGAGATCGATCTGCGTTCGAGACTGGGCGTCGGGACGCGCCTGCGACTTTCGCTGCCGTCCATGAACGGTGCCGAAACGGACAGTCGCGCATCCAAGCTTTGCAGCGCCTTTGAGTTTGCGGGCAAGCGCGTCTTGCTGGTGGACGACAATGCGATTGGTCTTGACGCCTTGGCCCGCAATCTGCGCGACCAGGGGGCGATCGTCTTGCCCTATGAAACCCCTGATGCGGCTGATACGGCCTTGAAGCACGGCATGGCCATCGATCTTGCAATCGTCGACTACGAATTGGGCAACCAGGTCAACGGGCTTGATTTTCTGCGTCGCAGCGTGCTGGGGGGAGGTCACATTCCTCTCTCGCTGATCATCACCGGCAGGACTGATCAGCGGACTCTGTCGAGACTGAACGACTCCGGCGTTGCATGGCTCTTGAAGCCCGCGGATCCCGATGCCATCGCGGCTGCATTCGCCCAGATGTTGACTTGACCCATTCGGTCTGCAACCCAGGGGATCGTACAGGGGGCCCGCTTGCCGTGCTAGCTTCGCGCTCCAAACCACTACATTTCTGAAATGTGCGGCAATAGTGAACATCTACAAATTTCAGGCATAGACCATCCGGCATACTACTGACGATATAATTGAGATCGCTCAGTGATCATGTAACTGTATCAACACAGCAGCAATTTTTGAGAAGCGCGTCATGGCATGTTCCGCGGCGCAATCGTCGCTTTGTAATGAGCGCTGACTGTATAATGTGCAAATCCGTCGACGGAGAGCCGATATGTTCAACCTGAATGGCGCGTTGAGACTGGCGGTGGCCACTATCGTTTGGCTGCCCGGGCTGTCGATTGCAAACGAGTTGAACCTGCCGCGGCAAAAGATCGTTTTGGTCGCGCCGCCCTATGTGCATGCTCATGAGCAGGCAACAGCGGAACTGCCAAAAATCATTGAATTCCGTTTGGTGATCAAGGAAGAAGTCCGCGTCATCGACGATGAGGGCACCAAATTGCAGGCGTTGACCTTCAACGGTTCGATTCCTGCGCCGATGATGGTGGTGCACGAAGGCGATTATGTCGAGGTGACGCTGGTCAATCCCGAGACCAACACCATGCAGCATAACATCGACTTTCATGCCGCGACCGGGGCGGCCGGCGGCGGCGACCTCACCCTGATCAATCCCGGCGAGCAGGTCGTGTTGCGCTGGAAAGCCACGCGCACCGGCGTTTTCATCTATCACTGCATCCCGGGCGGATCGATGGTGCCCTGGCATATCGCTGCCGGCATGAGCGGCGCCGTGATGGTGCTGCCGCGCGATGGGTTGAAAGATCGCGACGGCAAGCCATTGCACTATGATCGCGTTTATTACATCGGCGAACAAGACATGTATGTGCCCAAGGACGCCAAGGGCAAATACAAGGTTTATGACAGTCCCGCCGATGCTTTTGGCGACACGTTGGATATGATGCGAACGCTTACTCCCAGCCATGTCGTGTTCAACGGCAAGGTCGGCGCGCTGACCGGCAAGAACGCCATGCCGGCAAAAGTGGGCGAGAACATCCTGATCCTGCACTCGCAAGCAGATCGCGACACCCGCGTGCACATCGTCGGTGGACACGGCGACTACGTCTGGGCGTCAGGCAAATTCTCCAACCCCCCGGAGACCGGGCTCGAGACGTGGTTCATCGCTGGCGGCTCCGCGGGCGCAGCGATCTACAAATTTCTCGAGCCCGGTGTTTACGCCTATGTCAATCATCAGATGATCGAGGCCTTCGAAATGGGCGCCACAGCGCATTTCAAAGTCGATGGCGTCTGGAGTGACGACTACATGAAACAAGTTCAGGCGCCGCAACCGATCCGCAACAATGCATCGTTGCAATAGGCCGCAGGGACGCCGCCGCCCTGAAACTCCGATGGCAACCGCCAAGAGGACGCCGTGCCAAGCCTGTCACGCCTGTTGCCGGTCGCCGCTGTTGTCCTTGCGACCGCGGCGGCCTCCGGGGCTACGCCTCGATTGCCGTTCCGGCTCGCCGAGTCGCCCAATCCGCCGGAGGATCTGGTTGCGATCCGTCCAGCGACGATCAGCTATCGAATGAGTGGCGAATTTACGCGCGAAGGTGATGTCATTCCCGCACCGCTCGCAAACCTCTCATTTCCAGGCACGCTTTCGGTCATGCGGCATCAGGTGACCGCCGGCGAGTTCCAGCACTGCGTCGCCGCCAGAGCTTGCACGCAACCTGATCGCGAGCCATTGAGTGTTGACCGACCGATGGTCAGAGTGAATTGGCGCGACGCCGACACCTATGCCGCCTGGTTGTCTCGCGAGACCGGCGAGAGCTACCGCCTACCCACTGACCAGGAGTGGGCCTATTTCGCCGGCAGCCGCTTTTCTGACGATGACCAACTGGCTGCGTCGTCAGCCAGTGATCCCGGCGCGCGCGCCCTCGCCTCCTACGCCCGCGACACGGCGCGCCGTGGCTCGGATGACAAGCAGCCCAAGCCAATCGGCTTCTACGGAGTCAATGAAAACGGCCTGCTCGATCTTGCCGGCAACGTGTGGGAGTGGACCAGCACCTGCTACGTCCGCACCTCGACCCTCAGCAAAGCCAGCCGGCCAACGGCAATCGTCAATTGCGGCGTTCGCGTGGTGGAAGGCAAACACCGGGGCTACATCACGGATTTCATTCGCGATCCGCGCTCGGGCGGTTGCTCGGTCGGCGTACCGCCAAGCAATCTCGGCTTCCGTCTGGTCCGCGATAACGACCCCTGGCGGCTGCACTGGGTCGCAACCTATTTACCGGCGAAGGTGCCGGTTGGGTCTTCCCAATACCAAGCTCAAATCAGCGACCCTGTGAAACCGAAAAGATCAAGCCCGTAGCGCAACTGCTCACCCCAAGTCAGCATGAAACAAGTGCCGATGCCGCGTTGTATTTTGGTCAGGAAGTTCCGGGATATTTCTGGGCATAGTTTTGGACAACAGGATAAAAGAACCCCGCCTGTTTGACGTCAGCGCCCGGTAATACAGGCAACACAAGGACGTCTCAGAAGTGGTCGTGACGTCAACGATTGGAATTCACCTATAGATTCAATGGCGTTCTTGACGCCTGCCACCCAAACGCAACAATGACCCGGGCAGAGTGCTCAAATTAGCACAGATTTTTTCCTACCATTTCGGTCTTGAAGTCCAAGCGAACTCCCGGCTTCCAAAAACGCTCATTGTCAGACCTTGGGCGCCTCGCGTCCGGGAAGTCGGCCGCGACCGGGCGCTATCGCGGCGCCCGAAAAAGGGCGCCGCGACCGAGCCCCGCGAAGAGCTGGTCTCGGCCCTAGCGGGTGACGCCCCCTGGCGCAAGATCAAAGCCGGCATGGGCCAAGGGCGCTCTGCACATGTGACGTCGACAGTCGACCGTCCACGTCAATAGGAGCGGGCCCGGAAACCACAGCCCGCTCTGACTCACCAGAGGGATGGCCATCCCCCGCTGCGCCGTCGTCGCTCG
>JANMVX010000119.1:0-10859 GCA_031393505.1 Hyphomicrobiaceae bacterium
CTGAGCAAATTCATTCTTTAATACCAACCCGCATTGATCTTGACCAATTGTCTCTTGTGGAATCGGAAGCCAGTTTTGTTGGGGCGCGCAGCAGCGCGCGCCAACCAATCGCCGATGAGTTGGCATCATCGACGTTTGGAATTTCAAGCGCCTCCACTCACCCCAGATCGGCGAGGCTGCGCGTCTTGTAGCCGGCGAGGTAGTCCAGCACGGCGCCGACATCGAGCGCGACGGCGCCTTTTTCGCGGGCGGCAGAAATGAAGATTTTCCCGAGGAACCCCGCGCCCACCAGCACCAAAGTCCCGGGTTCGCACAGCTCCGTCATGGCGGCGATCTGCGCGTCAAAGGTTTCGAACAGCGCCGGAGCGCCTGGGTCCAAACCGGTCGCCTTGGCCACCCTGGTATGGGCTGGAATGACGATCTCGTGGACGGGGACGGGCGTCGTCAGGGCGATCTGTCCGGCGCGCCAGCAACTCACCAGCACCACGCGTTTTGCCTTCAGGCTGATGCGTTCGAGGGTGTCGCGGGTGAACAGGATCTGGTGGCAGCGTTCCTCGGTCAGGAGTCGATCCGTCAGCGGAATATCCGTCCCGAGCTTTGCTAGCACCACAGCCAGGCCGCGCTGTCCTCCGGTCAGCCCGAAGGGCGAGCCGGCGGCGCCGCGGTCGCGGATCATGCGGTAGACGGATGGAATGCCGATGATGTCGGCCGTCGCCACCGCCACGCGAAACCGGCGCCGGAGTTCAGCACGCGCCGTCTCGTTCAGCGTGCGCCCCCACCACATGCGCTCGCGCGTCTCATTGTCTTCAAGGAACGCAGCGTCCGGCGCGATGGCCAACCCGGCATGATCGTAGCCGTAGGCTTCGCCGTCGCCGAGGCGGACCAGACCCAGGCCCCGGCCGGTCTGCAAGGCGCTGGCCAGGCTGGCCAAAAGCTGGCGTCGTTCGTCCGCATCGAAGCGGATGTTCATGAGCGAGCGTGGACCGGCGGGCACACGTAGGGGGGCGATCACGCAACGCTGAAACCGCTGATAATCCTGCGCATCCTGGGCGCTGTAGAGCGAGGCAAACCGGGCGAGCACGGACGATGCGGTGAGCGGAGCGCCCAGCAGCTTGGCCTGGTCGCGCGGCGGCAGCACGTCCAGGAAGTAGAGCTGTTGTTCCGGCGGCAGGGCATCCAGGAAGGCGCGGCGCAGCCAGGCCACGCGCCCCTTGGCGTCCGCCCCCGCCAGCAGCCGGAGGCAGCCCAGGAACGTCGGCGCGGACAGGCGCGTCAGATGCTCCGGCGGCAGACTGTCCAGAAACGCCGTCAGATCCGCGAGATGTCCCGAGCGGGCGATCAAATCCGCAGCCAGATTGGCCGCCGCGTTGCGGTGCAGCGGGTTGCCGGACAGCTTGTGGTAAGCGGCCACAATATCGGCGGGGCTGCGGTCCGTCTTGCCACGGTACTGCTCCAGCATGAGGCTGTGGAAGAGGTCGGTGTCGCCGAACCCATTGCCACCATCCGCAATCACCTGTTCCACCAGGTCGATGCGGCGCGCGACAAAGGCGGTGGTCAGATAGCGATGGTAGGCCGCTTCCGTCAGGTCTCCGGATGATTTCAGAAGTTTGAGAATGGTCTGGTGGTCGAGCGTCGCATCGGCCATGCCGAGCAGGTCCTCAAAGCGCGGGCGCGGCCCTTGCGCTGGCAGTGCGGCCCTGCAAGTGGAACTGGCGCGCGCCCGCTCCAGGGATTGCACATAGGCGGCGAGGCGAAACGCCGGCCCCGGCATCAAGCCGACGGCGGTGTCGATCAGGTTGCGTGCGAAAGCTTTCGCCCAAGCCGTCGCCCGAAACGCCGCATAGGACGAAGGACCAGACCAGGGCCGTGCGGCGGACATGACGGAGCCACTCCACGGGGGCGCGATTGCATTGAGAGATGGGGGTGCGGGACGCACGAGCCTGGACCCTCCGCATGAGAACTGTCGCAGACGCGCTGATTCGCGGCAAACTGAAATGCAGGGTGGGGGCGCGCCTTGCCTTCTCCCCCGACTTCAGGGGGAGAAGGTGGCCGCACTGCGCGGAGGCGCAAAAGTGAAGAGGTGCGCAGCGAGGAATCGGGGCCGGATGAGGGGCAGGATCTTGCTCCGTACAGGCCTCACCGGGTGCGGAGCAAGTGACTGCCCCTCACCGACCGCGTGGCTCTTGGCGCAAAACGGCGCCTGCGAGACGCGGTCTCCTCTCCCCCGGAAAGCGGGGGAGAGGTGGGCTCCGGTCTTCTCCTCTCCCCCAACTTTGGGGGAGAGGATGTCGCTCCGAGGCGAAGCCGAGGAAATCAGCGACAGGTGAGGGGCGGCCGCTTGCTCCGTACCGGCCTCACCGAGTGTTGAGCCAGCCGCCGCCCCTCACCGACCGCGTGGCTCTTGCGCTGAAACGCGCTGCGAGACGCGGTCACCTCTCCCCCGGAAAGCGGGGGAGGGAAAAAAGCCCCCTACATCGTCGCGCCGATCTGCCAGGGCACGAACTCGTTGTCGCCGTAGCCCAGTGTTTCGGACTTGGTGCGTTCGCCCGAGGCCACGCGCAACGTCATCTCGAAGATTTCCTTGCCCTTGTCCTCCAGGCTGACGCCGTCCAGCACATCGCCGCAGTTGATGTCCATGTCTTCGATCATGCGCTGGTAGATGTCGGAGTTGGTGGCGAGCTTGAACGAGGGCGTGGGCTTGCAGCCGTAGGCCGAGCCGCGGCCGGTGGTGAAGGCCAGCACGTTGGCGCCGCCCGCCACCTGGCCGGTCGCCGAGACCGGATCGTAGCCAGGCGTGTCCATGAACACAAAGCCCTTGTCGGTCACCGGATCGGCATAGTGATAGACTGCCGTCAGCGTGGTCGAGCCCCCCTTGGCGGCAGCACCGAGCGATTTTTCCAGGATCGTCGTGAGGCCTCCGAGCTTGTTGCCGGGGGACGGATTGTTGTTCATTTCCATATTGTTCCGCTTGGTGTAGTCCTCCCACCAATGGATGATGTCGACCAGTTTCTGGCCGACCTCTTTGCTGACGGCGCGGCGGGTCAGCAGATGCTCGGCGCCATAGATCTCGGGTGTCTCGGACAAAATCGCGGTGCCGCCATTGCGCACCAGAAGATCGGCGGCAATGCCAAGGGCGGGATTGGCCGTGATGCCGGAATAACCGTCGGACCCGCCGCATTGCAGCGCGAGCACGATCTCGGACGCTGGCACCGTTTCGCGCCTGACTGCGTTGACCTTGGGCAGCATGGCCCTGACGGCGGCAACGCCTGCCTCGACTGTCTTGCGCGTTCCTCCCGTCTCCTGGATGGTCATGGAGCGGAACAGATCGCTCTCGACCACGCCATAGGCGGCCTTGAATTTCGGGATCTGGAAACCCTCGCAGCCGAGCCCGACCATGATCACGCCGCCCATGTTCGGATTGGTGGCATAGCCCCAGGTGGTCTTTTTCAGCGTGTCGAAGATGACGCCGCGATAGTCGACCACGCAGCCATTGGCCTGCTTCAGCGCGATAATGCCGTCGATGTTCGGATAGTCGTTGAGGATGCCGGAGCGCTCGATCTCCTTGACGATGAAACCGGCGACCGTGGTCGAGCAGTTCACGCTGGTCAGCACACCGACATAATTGCGCGTGCCGACCTTGCCGTTGGCGCGCCGATAGCCCTCGAAGGTGGCGCGCTGTTCGATAGGGAGCATGTTTGTCTTTTTGGCATCAACGCCATGCGCATAGTCGTGCGACAGCTCACCCATGCCGCAATTGTGCTCGTGCACCCAGTCGCCCGGCGCGATCGCGGCCTTGGCAAAGCCGATGATCTGGCCGAATTTGCGTACCGGTTCTCCGGCTGCAATGGGGGCCGTGGCGAGCTTGTGGCCCTTGGGGACGCGCGCGCGCGCCAGGATGCCTGAGGACGTGGTCCCGGTCTCGATCTGATCGATGGCGACGACCACATTGTCGGCCGCGTTGAGGCGGATGGAGCGCGGGGCAGGTTTGCTGGTGGTCATTGTCGTTCCTTCGATCGCAGCTGTGCGATGCGCCAGTATGGGTGAATAGGCTGTTGCATTTCGATCATCCCATCCTAACATGACCCGGCAGCCCAAGGACAAGAGACCACAATGCGCAACAAGACATTCAAGACGCCAAGCGGCGCGACGCTGTCGTTCAGCGAACTCGGCTTCGGCGCCGCGCCGATCGGCAATCTCTATGCGGCCGTGCCCGAGGCGCAGTCCGACGCGACGCTGGACGCCGCCTGGGCCGCCGGCATCCGCTATTTCGATACCGCGCCGCTCTATGGTCTCGGGCTTTCGGAGACCCGCCTGAACCGCTTCCTGCGCGGCAGGCCGCGCGGCGAGTATCTGATCTCCACCAAGGTCGGTCGCTTGATGCAGGTGTGTCCGCCCGAGCAGCGCACGCGCATCGGTGCGTTTTTCGACGTGCCGTCGCGCCAGGAGGTGTTCGACTATACCTATGACGGGGTGATGCGCTCGCTGGAGTTTTCCCTCGAGCGCCTGGGGCTGGACCAGATCGATATCCTGCTGGTGCATGACCTCGATGTTTTCACCCACGGCTCGCCGGCGGTGCGCGACGCCCATATCGCGACCCTCATGCATAAGACCAACGGCGGCTACACGGCGTTGACCAAGCTGCGCGACCAGAAAATCGTGAAGGCCATCGGCGCCGGGGTGAACGAGACCACGGCCTGCGAGATGCTGATGGCGCAGGGCGAGTTCGATCTGTTCCTGCTGGCCGGCCGCTATACGCTGCTGGAGCAGGCCGCGCTCGAAACCTTCCTGCCGCTGTGCCAGCAGCGCGGTGTCGGCGTGATCGGCGCCGGCATCTTCAACTCCGGCATTCTGGCCAGTGGCGCAAAGCCGGGCGCCTGGTACAACTACAGCCCCGCGCCACAAGACGTGCTTGATCGCGTTGCCGGACTGGAAAAAGTGTGCGCGTCCCATGACGTCAAGCTGGTGGAGGCAGCGCTGCGCTTGCCGCTGATGCACCCATCCGTGGTTACCGTGATCCCCGGCGCCAGCACTCCAGAGCAGGTCGCGCTCAATACGCGCACGCTGGCCGCCTCGATTCCCACAGCCCTGTGGAGCGACCTCAAGGCCAAGTCGTTCCTGCGCAAGGATGCTCCGACCGCAGCCTAGTTTCACAAGGATACCGCTCCATGCTGAAAAACCTGAGCCCGCTGCTGGGCCCAGACCTTTTGTACACGTTGCGCGCCATGGGGCACGGCGACGAGATCGCCATTGTCGATGGCAACTACCCTGCCGACAATGCCGGACCCAAGCGCATCATCCGCGCCGATGGCCACGATGCGGCGCGGCTGCTCGACGCCATCCTTTCTGTCATGCCGCTCGACGAGTTCGTCCCCGCGCCCGCCATCCGGCCGAATGTTCCCGGAAGGCCCGATCATCTGGAGCCGGTGATGGTGGAGCTCGCTGGCGTGGTCGCCAAACACGAGCCGACGGTGAACCTCACCGGAGTCGAGCCGGCCGTGTTCTACGAACGGGTCCGCAAGGCCTACGCCGTGGTGGCTTCCAGCGAGCGCCGCCTGTACGGCAACATCGTCCTGAAAAAGGGCGTCATCCGGCCTGGCGAAGGTCCGGAATGAGCGCGGTCGCCTGACTGGAATGGCGGTTCGGTATCTCCGCTGCAAAACACTTGCCAGCCGGCTCCGCACAGCCGCCTTGAATTATGATCGAGCTGGTGATTTGCTGGCGCTTGATCGTCGCGCAACTGGTAGGAGTGAGGAATGTCCGTCAAGATCAGGTCCGCTAAATCCCAAGCCATCACGCGCCGCGGAGCGCTCAAGGGCGCAGGCGCAGTCATCGGCGCTGCAGCGGGTGCCGGCATGGTGCCGTTCATCCAGGTACATGCGGCCGCGCCGATCCGCATCGGCTTCCAATGCCACCGCACCGGCATCGGCGCCTCCTATGGACGCTGGTACGAGCGTACTTCGAACGCCGCCATCAAGGCCATCAACGACGCTGGTGGCATCGCCGGCCGCCCGGTCGAATTGGTGATCGAGGACGATGCCACCGACCCCAAACGTGGCGCCGAGGTGGTCGAGAAGTTCGCCACCCAGCACAAGACCGACGTCGCGTTCGGCACATTGTTCTCGCATGTGGTGATCGGCTCGGCGCCGGCGGCCGCCGAGCAGAAGATGCCGTATTACGTGGTCAGCGAGGGCCATCACGTCGCCTCGGGCAAACTTAACCGCTACGTCTTCCAGCCCGGCATCACCGATGTGAAATCGCAGGTGATTTCGATGGCGCCGTGGATTGCCGCCAATCTCGGCAAGAAGGTGTCGATGATGTTTCCCGACTTCGCCTTCGGCCACGATCATCGCGATTACTTCTCGGCGGCGATCGAAAAGCAGGGCGGCAAGGTGGTCAGCCTCATCCCGGTGCCGCCGACCGAAACATCGTATACGAAATATTTTCCGCAGATCGCGGCCGATACGGAGGTTCTCTATCACGTCATGGTCGGCCCCGGCGTGCTCACGTTCGTCAAGGAGATGGGCGACCACTTCGGCTCCAAGCGGCCAAAGATCTTCGGCTTCATCGACAGCCTCGAGGCGGTCGATTTTGCCAGTCCGGGTCTGGAATTCCTCGACGGCAGTTATTTCTGGGAAGGGATGCCGCGCTATGCCCAGGCCAACCAATCGGCCGCCGACAAGGCCTACCGCGCCGCAGTCGGCGTCGACAATGCCGGCGCCAGCCTTGCCGATGGCAAGGACATCTCGACCTACTCGCACATGTTCGGCTGCTGGGAGACGCTGTACGTCATCAAGGAAGCCATGGAAAAGAGCGGCTATCAGGGGCCAGCCGACAAGGCCAAGCTGATCGAGGCGACCGAAGCCATGACCGGCTGGGCCGAAGGCAACGAGCACCCGCAAGGCGACAAGACTTTCAACGGCAAGACGCATCAGTGCTTTGGCCACCAGAACATTTCGAAAGTGGCTGGCGGCAAGCTCGAGGTCGTGCACCGCACCAGCATCGAAGACGGCAATTACGAGCCGGAGGCGGATTATACCAAGATGGCGCTGTAGGCGCGGAGTGGTTGGCAGGCAGTCTTTCTACACCTCTCCCCGTTTTGACGGGGAGAGGATGCCCGCCCAGTTGCGCGAAGCGCAACAAGAGGGAGTGCAGGTGAGGGGTAGGAACTGGCACCGGTGCTTGAATCGACAGGGCTGCGGTATGTTATTGCCTCGCACCTGCCCCGCGGCCATCCTCCCCCCGTCAAAGCGGGTAGTGGAGACAAGCCACGCCTCGCAACCATGAGTCTCGGCCCGCACTTACTGCTCGCCTTGATGGAAGGCATCGTCGCGGCGGCGGTGCTCGCGCTCAGCGCGCTCGGTCTGTCGCTGGTGTTCGGAGTCATGCGCATCGTCAATGTGGCGCATGGCGAGTTCTTCATGCTGGGCGCGGTGCTGGCTTGGGCCATCGCGGCTCATGTCGCTGGGCCTCCGGCCGTCGGCTTCGCGCTGGCATTGATCCTCAGCCCTGTGATTGTCGGCGCCATCGCCATCGCCGCTGATCGGCTGGTACTGCGGCGGCTGAACTATCAGCCCGAGGCGACCATCGTTGCCACCATCGGCCTGCTCTACATCATCCAGCAGCTCGCGCTCAGTTTCTTTGGACCCGACGCCCGTCCGGTCGAGCCGCCGTTCCGCTTCCGCATCCTGTTCCCCTGGTTCGGTTATTCCGGCTACAAACTTGTCGTGGTCGCGGCCTCGGCGCTGCTGCTGACGGCCTGTTGGTATCTGCTGAGCCGCACGCGCATCGGCCTGGTCATGCGCGCCACGCGCTTTGATCGCGAGATGGCGCAGGCCTTCGGCATTCCGGTCGACCGCGTCTACAGCGGCGTGTTCGCATTGGGCGCGGGCCTTGCCGCCATCGCCGGCGTGCTGGTGGTGCCCATTCAGCAGGCGCACTATCTGATGGGGCTGGAGCCGCTATTGCTGTCGTTTGTGGTTGTCATTCTCGGCGGCCTTGGCAATCTGCGCGGCACCATGATCGCAGCTGTCGTGATCGGCCTCAGCGACGGCATCATCTCGGTGTTCTTCTCGCCGACTTTAGCAAAGATCCTTGCAACGCTGCTGGTAGCACTGGTGCTGGTGTTCCGGCCCAACGGCCTGTTCGGAGACCGCGCAAGGTGACTGGGTTGTTGCAAGATCGCGCCATCAAACTCCACCTCGGCGTGCTGTTGCTGTTGTTCGCGCTGCAATTTGTGCTGCCCGCCTACCACCACAATGCGCTGGCCCGCATTCTGGTGTTGGCGAGCTATGCCATCGGCTTCAATGTGCTGATGGGTTATACCGGCCTGCTCAGTCTCGGCCACGCGCTGTTCTTTGCTGCGGGTCTCTATGGCACGGGGTTGACCGCGCAATATTTATCCGCCAGCGTCCCAATAACTCTGTTGTCGGGTGCGCTCGCCGGCACTCTCCTGGCCATCGCGGTCGGCCTGCTGGCATTGCGCACGGCGGGTGTCGCCTTCATGATCGTCACCATGATGTTCGCGCAGGCCGGGTTCCTGGCACTGCTTTACTTCAACGATGTTACCAAGGGTGACCAAGGCTTCGTGGTGCCCGAGAGCGCGCGCCAGATCGTCATCGGCGGCACGACCCTCGCGCTGTCGAACCCGCTGGTGCGATACAATCTCGCCCTCGGTCTGTTTGCCTGCGCGCTGTTCGGCTGCCTCGCGCTGGTGCGCTCACCCGCCGGCCGTGTGCTGATCGCCATCCGCGAGAACGAGCCGCGCGCCGGGATGCTCGGCTATGACACTTTCCGCTACAAACTGTTCGCCATGGCTGTCTCAGGCCTGATGTCGGGAACAGCCGGCGGCTTCTATGCGCTGCTGTTCGGCTATGTCGGCGCCACCTTCGCCGACACGCAGTATTCGATCTATCCGATCCTGTGGGGATTGCTCGGCGGTATCGGAACGACGCTCGGCCCACTGATCGGCACGCTACTGATGTTCTATCTGGTCGAGGTCGCCAGCGGCTACACGCCGGCCTACAATCTGGAGGTCGGCATCGCGCTGGTGCTGCTGGTGCTGTGGTTTCCCAAAGGCATTCTGGGCACGTTGCGCGAAAAATATTTCGGGTGGTTGCCATGATGCTGCTCGAGACCAAGGGCCTGCGCCGCAGTTTCGGCGGCCTGGAAGCGGTGGCGGGCGTGGATCTCGCCGTGGCAGCGGGTGAAGTGCGCGCGCTGATCGGACCCAACGGCGCCGGCAAGACCACGCTGGTCGGTCTCATCAGTGGGCGGATCGATCCGACGGCCGGCACGATCACGTTTGCCGGCGCCGACATCACACCTCTCAAGGCGCATGAGCGCGTGGCGCGCGGCATCGTCTACACCTTCCAGATCACCAGCATTTTTCGCAACCTGACCTGCCTGGGCAATGTCGCGCTGGCCGCGCAGCGCCGCTTGACGCTTGGCCGGCCAGTGTGGTCGTCCGTGGACCGCGTAGCACTTGAGCAGGCGTCGCGTCAGGCGCTGCAACAGGTCGGCCTCGGCGCGCAGGCCGATCTTGTCGCCGGCACCCTCGCCTATGGTCATCAGCGCCTGCTGGAGCTTGCCATGGGTCTCGCCCTCGCGCCGCGCCTGCTGGTGCTCGATGAGCCGACGCAGGGCCTGGCCGAAGCCGAGATCGCGGCCTTCTGCATGCTCATGCACAGCATCCGCGCCACCTCGACAGTGTTGTTGATCGAGCACAATATGAGCGTGGTGATGCAGCTGGCCGATCGCATCACCGTCATGAATGGTGGCCGCATCCTTGCCGAGGGCACGCCCGGCGAGATCCGGCAGGATAAATCCGTACAGCATGCTTACCTGGGGGCCTGATGCTTGAGGTCGAGGACATTGATGGCGCCTATGCCGAAGTGCAGGTTCTGCGCGGCGTCTCGCTCCGCGTGCGGCCCGGCGAGGTGCTGTGTCTGCTCGGCCGCAACGGCGCTGGCAAGACCACCACGCTGCGCGCCATCATGGGGTTGGTCCGTCCACGCCGCGGCCGCATTAGCCTCGATGGCGTCGTGCTCTCGCAACTGCCAGCCCACGAGGTGCCACGCCACGGCATCGGCTACGTCCCGCAGGGGCGCCACCTGTTCTCCGAGTTGACGGTTGCCGAGAATCTCGAGATTGGCCTGATGGCGCGCGACAAAGGGCCCTCGACGCGTGAAAAAGTGCTGCAGCTGTTCCCGATCTTACGTGATCGCCTGCAGCAGCGCGCGGAAACCCTCAGCGGTGGCGAGCAGCAGATGCTGGCAATCGCCCGCGCGCTGTGCCTGGAGCCGAGCATCCTGCTGCTCGACGAGCCGACCGAGGGCCTGATGCCGAGCATGATCACGCACATCTTCGACACCGTGCGCACACTGCGCGATGTCGGCGTCGGCATCCTGCTGGTGGAGCAGCGCGTGGAAGCGGTGCTCGCCATCGCAACCCGCGTCTCCTTCATCGAGAACGGTGTGTCACGCGAGACGCTGACCCCCGCCGAGCTGCGCGCCGATCGCTCGCCGCTGCTGCGCTATGTCGGCGTCGGTGGCGTCAATACCGACCAAGCGATCCTTTGACGTGTTCCCAAGGAGCGGGTCAGGTCGCGGTCAAGCCTTCCGGCTCAATTTGGTGATGTGACGACCAGACACCGTGGCGTAGGGCGGCTGGCAAGTCGCCCTGCTGCGACACGGCAAGGTCCGATACCGGCCAACTTATGTTCTGACCTGTTGTCATAATCGGCTACGGGGTGGCGGTCGGGCCTTCTTGAGGACCTGATGATGGGACGAACTGATCTAAGGGCGGGCTGCGCCCGCCCTAGCGCGGCACGGCGCGGATTGACAGGGCGGGCGCAGCCCGCC
>JANMVX010000177.1:0-3073 GCA_031393505.1 Hyphomicrobiaceae bacterium
GTCGCCCTCCCAACGCTTGCCGTGCGGACCGAGGGCGACCCACGGGTCGCCCCTACGCAACTGACGGCGGGAACCCCATGACCCGCTCCGACATCATGGCCCGGTTTCGCGCCAAGATTGCGCGTGGAGAGGCCATCGTCGGCGGCGGGGCGGGCACGGGGTTGTCGGCCAAATGCGAGGAGGCCGGGGGCATCGACCTCATCGTCATCTACAACTCGGGGCGCTATCGCATGGCCGGGCGCGGCTCGCTCGCCGGGCTGTTGGCCTACGGCAACGCCAACGAGATCGTGGTCGAGATGGCGCGCGAGGTGCTGCCTGTGGTCAAGCACACGCCGGTATTGGCCGGTGTCAACGGCACCGACCCGTTCTGCCTGATGGACAGCTTTCTCGACGACCTGAAGCGGATGGGATTTACCGGTGTACAGAATTTTCCCACGGTCGGCCTGATCGACGGAACGTTTCGGGCGAACCTGGAAGAGACCGGCATGAGCTATCAGCTCGAAGTCGAGATGATCGCGCAGGCGCACCGAAAAGATATGCTGACCACGCCTTATGTCTTCAGCGAGGCCGACGCCGCTGCCATGACCAAGGCCGGCGCGGACATCATCGTGTGCCACCTCGGCCTGACCACCGGCGGATCCATCGGTGCAGGCACATCTCTGAAACTCGCCGACTGCCCCGCCATCGTCGATACCTGGGCCACCGCAGCGCGAAAAGTCCGCGACGACGTGATCATCCTGGTCCACGGCGGCCCGGTATCGGAACCCGCCGACGCCGAATTCGTCCTCTCAAAGAGCAAACTCGTACAGGGCTTCAACGGCGCGTCCTCGATGGAGCGGCTGCCGACGGAGAAAGCGCTTGTCGAGCAGACGCGGAAGTTTATGCAGATCAAGAAGGGACTAGGGACTAGGGACTAGGGACTAGGGACTAGGGACTAAACGAATTCACTTTCTTACTAGTCCCTAGTCCCTAGTCCCTAGTCCCTCATCTAGGAGAAAACAATGTCCCCCGAAACCTTCACCAGCCTGATCGCATGGGGCCTTGTCGTCCTCATCCTTCTGCTGATCATCGGCTATCTGTTCCACTGGTTCTATCGGCGCTCGACCAACGAGACGGCGTTTGTCCGTACCGGGCTGGGCGGGCAGCGGACTGTGATCGGCGGGGGCGCGTTCGTGGTGCCGCTGTTCCGTGATGTAACGCCGGTTGGCATGCGTACACACAAAATTGAGGTGTCGCGCACGCGCGACAAATCGTTGATCACCAAGGATCGCATGCGCGCCGACGTGACGGCGGAGTTTTTCGTCCGTGTTGCCCCCAATCGCGAGAACGTGGCGCTGGCCGCGCAGTCGCTCGGGCGCCGTTCGCTGGATGCTGATGGTCTGCGCGAGCTGGTGGAAGGCAAGTTTGTTGATACCCTGCGCGCGGTCGCGGCCGAAATGACCATGGAAGAGCTGCACGAAAAGCGCGGCGACTATGCGCAGCGCGTGCGCAAAGCCATCGGGCCGATCCTGGAAAAGAGCGGGCTGGAAATTGAGGCCGTTTCCCTGACGCAGCTCGACCAGACCGATATGGAGCACTTTAATCCGTCCAATGCCTTTGATGCCGAGGGTCTCACTCGGCTGACCCAGGAAATCGAGCAGCGCAAGAAGGAGCGTAATGATATTGAACAGGACTCTCTCATTGCTGTCCGAAACAAAAATCTGCAGACGGACAAACTGAACCTGGAGATTGATCGCGAGACTGAGTTCGCGCGCATCAATCAGGAGCGGCTGATCGAGATCCAGCGCGTGGGGCAACGTTCGGAATTGACGCAGGAGCGGGCGGCGCGTGAGTTAGCGGCGCAGCAGGCGGAGTTGACTCTGCAGGAGGGCATCGAGCGGTCGCGCATCGCCCAGCAACTTTCTATTGAGACGCAGAAAATCCATCGCGAGATTGAGCTGCAGCGGCTCGAGATAGAGCGGTGCACCTCGCAGGAGATCGCCGAGCAGAAGCGCGCGATCACGATTGCCGAACATTCGCGCATGCAGTCGGTGGCGCAAGCGGCGGCCGAGATCGCGCGCGCCGAAGCGGTGTCTGCGGAGGAACAGGTATTTACGACGCGCGAGGTGGCGGTTGCGGATCGGCGTAAGCGCATAGAACTGATCACGGCGAGCCAGGAGGCTGAGCGCTCCTCGTCCGTCATGCTGATCGAGGCCAAGGCGCAGAAAGAGGCGGCTACGGAGCGTGCCGACGCCAGCCGCTTGCTGGCGACCGGCGATGCCGATGCGGATAGAATCCGTTCGGCGGCGTCAAAAATCCGGCACGAGATGGAGGCCGAAGGCGCACGGCTCGCCAACGAAGCGCAGAACGTGCTCTCGCCAGAATCGCGCAATTCGATGTTGCGAAGACTGCTGATCGAGAAGCTGGAGGGCATCGTGCGCGAGAGTGTGAAGCCGATGGACCGCATCGGCGAGATCAAGATCATGCAAGTGGATGGCATGATGGGCGGCGGCGGCGGTTCGAACGGCGCCGATCACGGGTACGGGCAGAGCCTGTCTGACCAGGTGGTGAACAGCGCGTTGCGCTATCGCGCGCAGGGGCCGATGATTGACAAACTGCTGAAGGAATTGGGCATTCCCGGCGGCAGCATGCAGAATTTGATGGGGGCGGATCTGACGCGGCTGGCGGGGCTGTCGGATGAGACGGCGACGGAGGATCCGCGACGGATTTCGGTGACGGGGCCTGGTGAAGTTGAGAAGTAGCCACGGGGCCCTCCTCTCCCCCTACTTCAAGGGGGAGAGGAGACCGCGTCTCGCAGGCGACCTTTTGGGAGCCAAGAGCCACGCGGTCGGTGAGGGGCAGCAGCTTGCTCCGTGCCCCTCTCACCAACGGTACGGAGCTTGCGGCTGCCCCTCACCTGTCGCTGGTTCCTCGCCTACGGCTCGGGCGACATCCTCTCCCCCAAAAATGGGGGAGAGGAGAAGACAAGAACCTCCTCTCCCCCTACTTCAAGGGGGAGAGGAGACCGCGTCTCGCAGGCGACCTTTTGGGAGCCAAGAGCCACGCGGTCGGTGAGGGGCAGCGGCTTGCTCCG
>JANMVX010000194.1:0-8928 GCA_031393505.1 Hyphomicrobiaceae bacterium
CTTCTGCTTCTTCTATACGGCCGTGGTCTTCAACACCAAGGAGACCGCCGAGAACCTGAAGAAGTATGGCGGCTTCATCCAAGGCATCCGTCCCGGCGAGCGCACCGCGCAATATCTCGACTTTGTGCTCTCGCGCATCACGGTCGCCGGCGCCATCTACATCGCCCTGGTTTGCGTGCTGCCGGAAATCCTGACCACCAACGTCGGCATTCCGATCTATCTCGGCGGCACCTCGCTGCTGATCGCGGTCAGCGTGACCATGGACACCATCTCGCAGATCCAGAGCCATCTGTTGGCGCACCAATACGAAGGTCTGATCAAGAAGTCGAAACTGCGCGGCGGCGGCATCTCGCCGATCGGGAGAAAGCGATGATCCTGATCCTCCTCGGGCCGCCTGGCTCGGGTAAGGGCACGCAGGCCCGCACGTTGACCGAAGAGCGCAAGCTGCCCCAGCTTTCGACCGGCGACATGTTGCGCGCGGCGATGACCAAGGGGACGGAGATCGGCCTGCAGGCCAAGGACATCATGGCGCGCGGCCAACTGGTGTCCGACGAGATCGTGAACGGGATTGTGGCCGAGCGCATTGACGAGCCGGATGTGCGCAAGGGCTTCATCCTCGACGGTTATCCGCGCACGCTGCCACAGGCCGCCGCGCTCGATCGAATGCTGGCCGACCGTCGCCGCAAGCTGGACGCCGTGATCGAGCTGCGCATTACCGACGAAGACGAGCTGGTGCGCCGCGTGTCAGGCCGCTACGCCTGCGCCAAGTGCGGCGAAGGCTACCACGACACCGAGAAAAAACCGCGCAAGGCCGGCGCCTGCGACAAGTGCGGCTCGACCGATTTCAAGCGCCGCCCCGACGACACCGCCGAGGCGATGCGCACACGTCTGAAAGCCTACGCCAACGAAACCGCCCCGCTGGTGGACTACTACGCCAAGAAGGGCGTGCTGAAAGTGCTCGATGGCTTGGGCGAGATCGATGCCGTGAAAGCGTCGATTGCCGAGGTGTTGGATAAACTGGCCTGAATGTGACTTGCAGGACGTTGCCAGACGTAGGGGCGACCCGTGGGTCACCCTCGTGCAGCATTCCGTGCCGAAAGAGGGCGACCCACGGGTCGCCCCTACGTCCGGCAGCGTTGCCCGTGCGAGGCAGGCTGGAAGATGAGTTGACGACGCCGTGTAACAGCGCTAGAAAACGCGGTTTCACGACGTTGGTGGACATTTCGGGACGCGCCCGAGAGCTATGCTCTCAGTCGCGGCGCGATGAAATTTGGTTTGCAACGTCAAAGAATTAGCCGCCGCGATGCACTCGCGCCCGCGGCGGAATGAGGAGAGACGAAACGTGGCTCGTATTGCAGGTGTCAATATCCCGACCAACAAGCGCGTGATCATCGCGCTGACCTATATCCATGGCATCGGGCCGAAGTTCTCCAAGCAGATCTGCGAAAAGGTTGGCATCGAGCCGGCCAAGCGCGTCAACGAACTCTCGGACGCCCAGGTGCTCCAGGTGCGCGAAGCCATCGACAAGGACTACGTCGTCGAGGGCGATCTGCGCCGCGAAGTGGTCATGAACATCAAGCGCCTGATGGACCTCGGTTGCTACCGCGGCCTGCGCCATCGTCGCGGTCTGCCGGTTCGCGGCCAGCGGACCCACACCAACGCCCGCACCCGCAAGGGCCCGGCCAAGGCCATCGCCGGTAAGAAGAAATAATTGGTGCGAGATTGCGAGTTGCGAGTTGCGAATTGGGAAGCGCCCGACCGCGACGTTCACGCCTCTTCCCAATCTCGCCACTAGCAATTCGCAACTCGCACATAGATCACCTCAGAGAGCATCATGGCCAAGGACGAACAGAAGCAGGCGAAGGTTCGCCGCAAGGAAAAGAAGAACATCACATCGGGCGTGGTCCATGTGAACGCGTCGTTCAATAACACGATGATCACCATCAGCGACGCGCAAGGCAACACCATTTCCTGGTCGTCGTCGGGCACCTGCGGCTTCAAGGGCTCGCGCAAGTCGACGCCGTACGCCGCTCAGATGGCCGCTGAAGACGCTGGCAAGAAGGCCATGGAACACGGCATGAAGACCGTCGAAGTGGAAGTGACGGGACCTGGATCGGGCCGCGAGTCGGCTTTGCGCGCGCTGCAGGCCGTCGGCTTCCAGGTCACCACCATTCGCGACGTGACGCCGATCCCGCACAACGGTTGCCGCCCGAAGAAGCGCCGGCGCGTCTAACGACTTGTGCGAGATTGTGAATTGCGAGTTGCGAGTTGGGAAACCAACAGCGCTCTGACTTTTCCCAATCTCGCAATTCGCAACCTCGCAATTCGCAAGTCAGAGATCCATATGACGCAAACCGCATTTCTGCAAAAGAACTGGCAAGACCTGATCAAGCCGAACAAGCTCCAGGTCACCGGCGGCCGCGACGGCCACCGCGAGGCGACGCTGATCGCCGAACCGCTGGAGCGCGGCTTTGGCACCACGCTCGGCAATGCGCTGCGCCGCGTGCTGCTGACGTCGCTGCAAGGCGCCGCCATTACCTCGGTCCACATCGACGGCGTGCTGCACGAGTTCTCGTCCATCCCCGGCGTGCTGGAGGACGTGACCAATATCGTCCTCAACATCAAGGACATCGCCCTCAAGTCGCACTCCGAAGGCGTCAAGCGCATGGTCCTGCGCAAGGAAGGCCCGGGCGTCGCCAAGGCCGGCGACATCGAAGTGTCGGCCGATCTCGAAATCCTGAACCCCGAGCATGTGATCTGCACCCTCGACCAGGGCGCATCGATCCGCATGGAGTTCACGACCAACATGGGCAAGGGCTACGTGCCCGCCGACCGCAACCGTCCCGACGACGCGCCGATCGGCCTGATCCCGATCGACAGCCTGTTCTCGCCGGTCAAGAAGGTTTCTTACCGCGTCGAGAATACGCGCGAAGGCCAGATCCTGGACTACGACAAGCTGACCATGTCGGTCGAAACCAATGGCGCGGTACGCGCCGAGGACGCGGTGGCTTTAGCCGCGCGCATCCTGCAGGACCAGTTGGCGATTTTCGTTAACTTCGAAGAGCCGCAGAAGGCCGTCGTCTCTGAGCGCATTCCTGAACTCGAATTCAATGCCGCCCTGCTCAAGAAGGTCGACGAACTGGAACTGTCGGTGCGTTCGGCCAACTGCCTGAAGAACGACAATATCGTCTACATCGGCGACCTGATCCAGAAGTCGGAAGCGGAAATGCTCCGCACTCCGAACTTCGGCCGCAAGTCGCTGAACGAAATCAAGGAAGTGCTGGCATCCATGGGGTTGCACCTCGGCATGGAAGTCAACAACTGGCCACCGGACAACATCGAAGAGCTGGCCAAGCGCTTTGAGGATCACTACTAGGAAGTAAGAAGACGCCAAATCGTGAACTCGTGAAATCGCCAATTCGTAGGGGCCGATTTCACGACTTGGCGACTTCACGATTTCACGTCTTATTGAACTCACGGCCGCTGCGCCGCCCACGGAGAAAACAATGCGTCACGGCAAAGCCCATCGCCGCTTCAATCGCGATACCAGCCACCGCAAGGCGATGCTGGCCAACCTCACGCTCTCGCTGTTCGAGCACGAGCAGATCGTCACGACCCTGCCCAAGGCAAAGGAGCTGCGCAGCGTCGCCGAGAAGCTGATCACCATGGCCAAGAAGGGTTCGCTGCATGCGCGCCGCATGGTCACGGCTCGTCTCATGAACAATGAGATCGTGGTCAAAAAGCTGTTCGAGACCATCGCACCGCGTTACCACACCCGCATGGGCGGCTACACGCGCGTGCTGAAGGCAGGGTTCCGCGCCGGCGACAACGCCGCCGTCGCCGTCATCGAGCTGGTGGACCGCGACGTTTCAGCCAAGGGCAAGCTGGACCGCGCCAAGCATGAAGCCCGCAAGGCGGCGGCTCCGGCTGCGGCGTAGGTTGGGGTTAGTGCGGCCCGCGTCTTAACCAATTGATAAAACTGCTAATTTCGCGCCAAACCCAACATCTCTCTGTGTTGCGAGATGTTGGGCTCTGCCAACCTTCACTGATGTTGACCCATTATTTTCTGCGAGATCGGATGCCGGTTGCTTAGGGGGCGCAGCTGCGCGCCCGGCGCGCCACATTCGTCGGACCATCATTGCAGGACGCCGGGCGCGCTGCTGCGCCACTACCAATCACCGATGAGTCAGCGTCAACGACGTTTGATGCAACTTGCAGGTCGCAGTCGGTCATCCAGCCAAATCGGGACAACAAAAAAACCCACCGCTTCGAAAAGCGCTGGGCTTAAGCAACTTTGAGTCGCTCGGCGGCCAGTTCGCGGCCGCCGTGCAGTCGTGACCGAAAGGCGCCCCGACTTATGGGCTAGCTGGTTGCAGCGCGATCACAGCCGCAACGCCAGCCACCCCGAGGGCGATCGCCATAGTCGCGTCTGGAAGCGCTGTGACCTGTGTAGGCGCACCGGCGTGGCAAATCGCCGACGTTGTGACGCTTACGACTTGGCCAGCCGCAACATGCACGCGGCAACCGTCTTCGTAGACAATCGTCGCCTCGCTGTTCGGGCCGGTCATGACCTTGGCGCCACGGTTCGCCGACGTCACGCCGGACAAGTCCTTGAAGCCCTTGCCACTATTTAAGGAAACTTTGCCGGCGATCGGTTCAACTGTTGCCGCCGTTGCCATTGAAACGCTCGCCACCAGAGTGGCAGCAGCCAATGTGAAGGAAACTAATGTACGCATGACTTATTCCCCTACAATCCACAGCTCCTGGATATTCCCTAGCATTGGTCAGGGCAAGTCCGAATGAGCGCTTTCCCAAATTCGAATCGGCAGCGTGCCGAAAAAGACACAATCAACGGATAAACCTCAGTTATCTCATAAGGCGATCCGATTTTCCTCGACCGCGTGACAGGCGACCAAAATGCCTCTGTCCTGCGTTCCATGCGGCGCTTCGCTGCTGCAGCGGTCATCGGCGTAGCGGCAGCGCGGGTGGAACGGACAGCCTGGCGGTGGATTGATCGGCGAGGGGAGCTCTCCGGTTAAACGGATGCGGTTGCGCTTGGCTTTTGGGTCAGCGACGGGCGTCGCAGACAGCAGCGCCTGCGTGTAGGGATGACGCGGGTTTGCGAAAATCTCAGCCGATGCGCCCGATTCTACGACGCGGCCCAAATACATGATCATCAGGTCATCGGCAACGTGGCGCACCACAGAGAGGTCGTGGCTGATGAGAACGTAGGTGAGGCCGAAATCGGCCTTCAGGTCCGCCAGCAGATTCAGCACCTGGGCGCGGATCGACACGTCCAGCGCCGACACCGGCTCATCCAGCACCAGCACTTTTGGCGAGAGCATGAGCGCGCGCGCGATCGCGATGCGCTGGCGCTGGCCGCCCGAGAACATGTGCGGATAGCGCTGGTAGTGTTCTTCGCGCAGGCCCACCTTGGCGAGCATTTCGTGCGCGCGGGCGCGGCGTTCGTCGGCTTTGGCATTTGTCGTGATGATCAGCGGCTCTTCCAGCACCGCGCCGATCTGCTGGCGCGGGTTTAGCGATCCGTAGGGGTTCTGGAACACCATCTGCACGAACTGGCGCAACGCGCGGATCTTCGCCGGGTCGCCATCGCTGACGTCCGTCCCGGAAACAACCAGCCGTCCCGCGCTGGGCCGTTCGATCATGGTCAGCAGCCGGGCGAGCGTGGATTTTCCGCAGCCGGACTCGCCCACGATGGCCAGCGTCCGTCCTTGGCGGACGGTAAGGCTGACATCGGCGACGGCCTTCACGGTCACTCTAGGCGAAAACACGCCGCGCCGCACATCGTAGTGGCGGGCCAGGTTGTGCGCCTCGATGAGGCCGTCACTCATCGCGCGGCCTCCAGGGTTCTTGGGGCGACAGCGCCTTCCGGGTGGTGGCATAGGGCCTCGCCCAGGGTCGCAGGCTGACGTGGCGGCAGCGTGGTCCGGCAACGCTCATCGGCCTTGGCGCAGCGTGGGGCAAAGCGGCAGGCATCAGTCTTGTCGAACTGGCCGGGCACCACGCCGGGGATCGAGGCGAGGCGGTCACCCTTGGCATGCTCGGGCAGTGCCGCAAGCAATGCTGCCGTGTACGGATGGCGCGGCGTGGCGAACAGTCCCTCGACGGTTTGCCGCTCCACCTGCTGGCCAGCGTATTGCACCACCACGCGCTGGGCCGTCTCAGACACCACGCCCATATCGTGCGTGATCAGCACCAGGGCCATGCCGGTTTCTTTTTGCAGGTCAATCAGCAGGTCAAGGATCTGGGCTTGGATGGTCACATCCAGCGCCGTGGTCGGCTCGTCGGCGATCAGCAGTTTTGGCTTGCAGGCGATGGCGATGGCGATCATCACGCGCTGGCACATGCCGCCCGAGAGCTGGTGCGGGAACTGGTTCAGCCGCCGCTCGGGCTCGGGGATGCCGACGGAGTTCAGCAGCTCGACGGCGCGCGTCCGGGCGGCACGGCTCTTCAGGCCCATGTGGGTGCGCAGGCTTTCCTCGATCTGGAAGCCGACCGTGAAGCACGGGTTCAGGCTGGCTACTGGCTCCTGAAAGATCATCGCCATGTCTTTGCCGATGATGGCGCGGCGTTCCTCCGGCGTAATGCCGAGCAGGTCGCGGCCGTCGAACTGCAGGCGCTCGGCGGTGATGCTCGCGGTCCACGGCAACAGGCCCATGACGGCCAGCATGGCGACGGATTTGCCCGAGCCGGATTCGCCGACAATGGCAAGCACATCGCCGGGATCGACGGCGAAGTCTACGGCGTCGACGGCGCGGAACGCCCCGCGCGAGGTGGCGAAGTCGACGGACAGGCCGCGGATGTCGAGGAGGGGCGAACTTGACTTGGTTGGGAGGGGCACCATATGATTTCGATCAACTATTGGAGGTTGTCATGGTCGGTCCGATTATTTGGCCCTTGGTCCCCTTTTGGCCCGTTTAGCGGCCGCTTGAGGAGTAATTCCGGGTGGCGGTCCAGTAGCTTTTGAACTTCCGTCGCGGATTTCGCGAGCGTTTGGGCAGCTTTTACCTACCGGGTGTAGGCTGCTTTTTGTCTTTCCAGCGACAAGTTTGCGAAGTCGTCTGCAAGCAATTTTTGGTACTCGGCGGCAAAAAATTGGTCGAGCAGGATGTGGCCACCAACGAGGTCCGCGTCTGGCTGACCTAAGACATGCAGCTGTTTCCGGACAAGCTCGCAGGCCTCTGAGTCGCTTACTTGGGCTCCGTAAAATTTGAATTTCTTACCTTCTCGAGAATATTCCTCGAGCATCAAAATCTGTTGCTCGAACATTGCTTGGTCGTCAGCTTGGCCGACGGTTTGCTTTCTGAATTTTATATCGATTGCGAAGCGCGTGAAGGCCTCGGCGCATTGGTCCGCCTTCTCACGATCCGACGCCATCTTGTCGAGGTACCATTTTACGAACAGCCCGGCGATTGCGATACCGGCCGCAATCGGAGTTGCTAGAGCTTTGAGAAGTTCCCAGTCGGCCATGCCGCTCAACTCCGCCTGAGTTTGGGATCGAGCGCGTCTCGAAGGCCGTCGCCGGTGACGTTGATGGCGAGCACGGTGATCAGGATGGCGAGGCCTGGGAAGGTGACGATCCAGGGCGAGGCCTGGATGAATTCGCGCGCATCGGCCAGCATGGCGCCCCATTCGGGGGTGGGCGGCTGGGCGCCCAGGCCCAGGAAGCCCAAGCCCGCGGCCTCCAGGATGGCGTCGGATATGCCGAGGGCGGATTGCACGATCAGTGGCGCCATGCAGTTGGGCAGCACGGACGATAGCATGATCCGTAGCCGTCCCGCTCCGGACACCTTGGCGGCCGTCACATAGTCCTTCTGCAATTCCGCCAGCGCCGAGGCGCGGATCAGGCGCACGTAGCGCGGCAGAAACACGACCGTCACGGCGATGATGGTGTTGGTGAGGCTCGGCTTGCCCAGCACCGCCACCAGCAGGATGGCGAGCACCAGGTCGGGGATGGACATGATGAGGTCCATCACGCGCAATATGGCCACGTCGATGATGCTGCCGACCGAGGCGGCCAGCAGGCCCATCAGCAGGCCAACGATGACTGAAACCACGCACACGGACAGGCCGATGAACAACGAGATGCGCGAGCCGTAGATGATGCGCGAGAGCATGTCGCGGCCGACATCGTCGGTACCGAGCGGAAACGTCCAGTTGCCGCCGGTGGCATAGAATGGGGGCTGCTTGACGTGGTCGCGGAACTGCTCGATGGGGGAGTACGGAGCAATCAGGGGGGCGAAGATCGCAACCAGCACGATGGCCGTGATGACGCCGAGCCCGACGACAGCGCCGCGGTTTTCGCAGAAGGCGCGCCAGAACGACAGCAACGGGCCGGGCGGAGCGTTGGCGGCGCTGGCCGGCAGTGTACCTACTGTCACATCAGCCGGCATGGCGGATCCTCGGGTTGATGAGGCCGTAGGTCATGTCGACCAGCACGTTGACCAGGATGACGACGATCGAAATCAGCATGATGCCGCCTTGCAGCGCCGGATAATCGCGCCGGCCGATGCTCTCGATCAGCCAGTGCCCGACACCGGGCCAGGAGAAGATCGTCTCCGTCAACACCGCTCCCGCCAGCAGCGTGCCGATCATCAGGCCAATGACGGTCACTACCGGGATCAGCGCGTTGCGCAGCGCGTGCAGGCCGATGACGCGGAACGGCGACAGCCCTTTCGCGCGTGCCGTGCGCACGTAATCCTCCTCCAGCACCTCCAGCATGGCCGAGCGCGTCATGCGCGCGATGACGCCGAGCGGAATGGTGCCGAGCACGATGGTTGGCAGGATGAGATGCCAGACCGCGTCTTTGAACGAGCCGACTTGATCGTTGAGCAGCGTGTCGATCAGCATAAAGCCGGTGGTCGGCTCAAAATAGTACTTTACGAAGTCGTTGCGGCCCGAGACCGG
>JANMVX010000196.1:0-6413 GCA_031393505.1 Hyphomicrobiaceae bacterium
TCCCGGCGAAGGCCGGGACCTGTCCAACCATCGGGACCTGCAGCAGTTGGCAATTCGGAAACAGTGCTTTGAAACAGAGGCTTACCGCGTACGTCCTGAGTGCCTCGCATCGACTTGGACGGGTCCCGGCCTGCGCCGGGATGACGATTTTTCGGGGTTCCAAATGATTGTTACAGAACACTACGGATTTTCGTTGATCTCTTCGATCAGCCGGAGCAACAGAGCGATATCCTGTTGGCGCGCCAGCCGGTGGTCGCCATCGGGCACCGCGATCAGACGGGAGTCGGTGTCGGCTTGCGCCCGGATCAGGTCCACCGAGCCGTCGAACGGCACGTCGGAGTCTTTGGCACCATGCAGGATGCGTAGCGGGCAGCCGAGATCCAGATCGAACAAGTCGATCAGATGCTCGCGCCCCTGCTCGATCAGTTTGCGTGTGATCGGATGGGGATCGCCATGGGCCGACGGGCGCATCCAGACGCCGTCGCGTTCCAGCACCGCCCGGATGTCGGGCGTCATCTCCTCCCACATCAGGCGCTCGGTCATGTTCCAGGCCGGGGCGATCAGCACCAGGCCGGCGAGGCGTTCCACCTGCGCCCCAAGCGACCGCGCCAGCAGCAGCGCCAGATAGCCGCCCATGCTGGAGCCGACGACGATCTGCGGGCCATCGGTCAGCTGCTCGAACGCCGCCAGCGTATCGGCCAGCCATTGGCCGATGCAACTCTGATCCAGCCGCCCGTCCGATTGGCCGTGGCCCGAATAATCGAACCGCGTCAGCGCCCTTCCGTCTTGCTCGGCCCAGGCGTCCAGCGCCGAGGCTTTGCTGCTGACCATCACCGAATTGAAGCCGGGCAGCCACAGCAGGCCCGGGCGCGCAACTCCCGCGCCGCTGGCCTCGCGGCGCAGCCAGGCCAGCCGCCGCCGTCCCCAGCGATCGTCGATTGCGAGCATTAGCGGTTGCTGCTCAGGCCTTTTCGCGCTTGAAGTCCCGGCCATGTCCACCTCGCCCCCCACCATACTGCAAGTCATTCCGCGCCTGGAAGAAGGCGGCGCCGAGCGCACCACCATCGAGATCGCCGAAGCGCTGGTCAAGGCCGGCGCGCGGGCGCTGGTGGCCACGCAAGGTGGGCGGCTGGAGGGAGCGCTCGAAGATGCGGGTGGCGAGATCGTGCGCTTGCCGGTCGCCAGCAAGAATCCGGCCCGCATTTGGCTGAATGCGGGACGCCTCGCCGAGATCGTCACGCGCGAGCAGGTCAGTCTGATCCACGCCCGCAGCCGCGCTCCGGCCTGGAGCGCCTATTGGGCGGCGCAGCGCTTGCAGCTGCCGTTCGTGACCACCTATCACGGTGCCTATGCCGAAGCCGGGCCGCTCAAGCGCATGTACAACAGTGTGATGGCCAACGGCGACCGCGTGATCGCCAATTCGCAGTTCACGGCCGGGCTGATCCGGACACGCTACGGCATCGCGCCCGAAAAACTCGCCATCATCTATCGCGGCATCGATCCGGCCCGCTTCGATCCCACCGCCATCGCTCCCGCCCGGCTGGCAAACCTGCGCACGCGCTGGGGCCTCAAGGACGGCGACCGCGTCGTGCTGATGGTGGCGCGCCTTTCCAAGCTCAAGGGTCAGCATGTCGTCATCGAGGCGGCCCGGCTGATGCGGCAGCGCGGTGCGCTGGACGGCCTGGTGATCGTGCTGGCCGGCGGCAGCGGCAACAAGGCTGAATATGCCGACAAGCTGCGAGCGCTGGTCGCCGAGGCTGGTCTGGAGTCTCACATCCGCCTGCCCGGCCCGCTCGACGATGTCCCCGCCGGCTACGCACTGGCCGAGCTTGGCCTGTGCGCCTCGATCGAGCCGGAAGGGTTCGGGCGCACTTCGGTCGAAGCCGCCGCCATGGCCTGCCCGGTGATCGTCTCGGACATCGGCGGCTTGCCGGAAACCATCGTATCGGCCCCCGCCGCCCAGATCACTGGCTGGCGGGTGCTTCCCGGCGATGCGGCCGCGCTTGCGCAAGCCCTGTCCATGGCGTTGCGGTTGCCCGCCGCCGAACGCCTCGCCATCGGCCAGCGCGGGCGGCAGTTGGTGACCCGGCGGTTCCTGGCCGGGGATTTGAAACGTCACACGCTTCAAGTGTATGATGGGCTGCTAGGAACGTCCTTGGTCAAGACTGACGGCAAGCTGCCGATACATTCATAGTCCGCCCGCACCAAAGTTCAAAGCCACGCTTGACTTCCCCGTCCCACAGACGGAAATTGCGCGCTGCGCCGCCAATTTTACTCTCGCGGCGCGCCGCTACAACCGGAACAACAATTACAGGAGACTGCGTCATCCCACGGAGACCAATGAAGCCCGCGCAAGAGCGCGAAAAGGACGGCCCGAACATCAATGGCGACATCCGGTCCCGTCAGGTCCAGCTGATCGACGAGACCGGCCACAATCATGGCAGCGTGCCGACCGGCGATGCCATGGGCATGGCCGAAAAGGCCGGCCTCGACCTGGTCGAGATCGCCGCTGGCAAGGACGACACGCCGGTCGTCAAGATCCTCGACTACGGCAAGTTCAAGTATCAGACCCAGAAAAAGGCCGCCGAGGCCAGGAAGAAGCAGAAGACCGTCGAGGTCAAAGAGATCAAGATGCGTCCGAACATCGATGACAACGACTATCAGGTCAAGATGCGCAGTATGCAGCGCTTCTTCGAAGAAGGCGACAAGGTCAAGGTGACGCTGCGCTTCCGTGGCCGTGAAATGGCGCATCAGGAGCTCGGCTTCGACGTGCTCAGGCGCGTCAAGGCCGAGAGCGAGGTCTACGCCAAGGTCGAGAGCGAGCCCAGGTTCGAAGGCCGGCAGATCGTGATGATGCTGGCGCCGAAGGGGTGATGGGTCACGTCGTCGTGTAGGTTGGGTCAAGCCCTTCGCGCGACCCGACATTGCGCCACAAGCACTGCCCATGGCATGTCGGGTCGTGCTGGAACGCTTGACCCAACCTACATTGGAGATGCCTCGTGGAGTCCGCAGGCGCGCCGTCGAACCGGGTTCCGGTGTGGTACTGGGTCCTGTCCCTGGTGGGACTGGCCTGGAACGCGTTCGGGGTGATGGAATATCTGAACACCGTCCGCTCGACGCCGGCCGGCCTGGTGGCCTCGGGACTGACCGAGGCGGGCGCCGCCGTCATGTCGTCCTTGCCGGCCTGGATGGTGGGCGCTTTCGCCATTTGTGTGTTCGGCGGCTTGTTAGGTTGCATCCTGCTACTGTTGCGCAAGAAAATCGCAACGCCCGTCCTGACCGCTGCATTGGCCGCAAGCGTCGTTCTCTTCATCGGTGACTACGCCTTTGGCGTGTTCGCGGCCTTGGGAACGATTCAGGTCGTGGTCCTGACGCTGGTGGTATTGATCGCGGCCGGCCTCGTGTGGCTGTCGCGGCATTTCGAGCGCTCCGGGCAGCTGACGTGATGTTCCGTAGAAACTTAGGAAACTTCTGGCCTGCGATGCCGACGCGTCCCATCCGTCGCACCATCCTCGCCTGGCTTCTCGACAGCGATCCCGCCATCCGCTGGCAGGTCATGCGCGATCTCACGCATTCGCCGGTCGAAGCCGTCGCCGCCGAGCGCGCGCGCGTCGCCCAGGAAGGCTGGGGGGCACAGCTGCTGGGCTTGCAGGCCAACACCGGCCAGTGGGGCGCGGCAGACGACGAGGGCTGGATGACCACGATCGACGCCCTTGCCTTGTTGCGCGAGTTGGGCGCCGATCCGCACGATGCATCCGTTCAAAGAGCAACCGCCCTGGTGCGCCAGCGGATCACCTGGCGTCAACTCGACGGCCGACCGTTCTTCGAGGGCGAGACCGAGGCCTGCGTCAATGGATCGATCTTGGCCTCGGGCGCCTATTTCGGGGCGCCCTGCGACGTGCTGCTCAAGCGCCTGCTCAGCGAGCAGCTGGAAGACGGCGGCTGGAACTGCGAGGCGCCCAAGAGCAAGAGATCGTCGTTTCATTCGACCATCCGCGTGCTCGAAGGGCTGCTGGCGTACGAGACGGCCCATGGCCCATATGCTGCTGTGACCAGGGCCCGGCGGCTTGGCGAGGAGTATCTGCTCGCGCGCCGCATGTTCCGCTCGCTGACCACCAGCGAGGTGATCGACCGCCGCTGGGAGCACTTCGCTTTTCCGACATGGTGGCACTACGATGTGTTGCGCGGGCTCGACTACCTGCGCAGCGCCGGCATCAAACCCGACGAGCGGGTGGCCGACGCTGTCGCTGTGGTCAAGGCGCGGGCGCATCAGAACGGGCGCTGGCCGCTGAATCTAGTCCACCAGGACCGACTCGGCTTGCTCATGGAGCCCGGCAAGGGCAAGGCAAGCCGCCGGGTCACGTTGCGGGCGCTGCGGGTGCTGGACTGGGCGGGTGGCCAAACGTGACCCTGCCCGCCGGCGTCACATTCGCCCCGCTGGTGCCCGAACTGCTGGTCAGCGACCTTGCAGCATCGCTACGCTTCTGGTGCGACCTTGCCGGTTTCGCCGTTGCCTATACCCGGCCCGAGGAGGGTTTCGCCTATCTCGACCGGGGCGGCGCGCAGGTCATGCTGGAGGACATTCGCGTGCCCGGCCGGCACTGGATCACCGGCCCGCTCGATAAGCCGTTTGGGCGCGGCGTGAATTTTGAGATCGGGGTTGAGGATGCGACTGCGTTGGCAGCTCACCTCAAGCAGGCGGGCTGGCCGATTTATCTGCCGCTGGAGGACAAGACGTATCGCGCCGGGGATCGTGATCACGTTGTAAGGCAATTTGCCGTGCAGGACCCGGACGGCTATCTGCTGCGGTTTTCGCAGGCGGCCAAGAGCACATAGGCGCGGCGATGTCGCGGTGGCGCCAAAGTGCTTATGCCAGCCCACTTATGGTTTGACCTGTCACTTTGAAGGTTCGTGACAGAGGTCATGGCGTAGGGGCGCACAGCAGTGCGCCCGTCTAGCTGCGCGGCAAGCTCTTGGACGGGCGCACAGCAGTGCGCCCTTACGCTTGCGAGCACGAGTCAAACGATAGGTTGGACGGTTCTTTACATGAGGCTGCTGCGTCAAGTGTTTTCGTCGTTTCCGCGTACCTGTTGGCCCACATCGATGGTTCTTTACGACGTCCAGCGCTTGGCTGGCGTCAGCATTCCGGGCCGACGCTGGCACTGACCGTGCGGATGGCGCAATGTATAAAACGCAGATCGCTCTGCAACCGTCATGTCGCGCGCTCACCCTACCGGTCCGCGCCCGCTCATTGCCGAGGGGTGCGGAAACTTTCGAAACTAACTCCGTTTCTTCATCGCCGAGATACTTTCTTCTTTCAGGCCGCGACCGGCATGGCTTGATCCTTCAGCGCATCGAAATGCGTGCCGTCCTTCCACATCCGGCCGAGCAGAACGGCGAGTTTGCGCGCCACCGCCACCCGTGCCTTCTTGGGGCCGTGGGTCTTCATGAGCTTCAAGCCCCAGCTTCGCAGCGCGAACCGTTTCTTGACCGTGGTCAGCAGCACATTGGCGGCCTCGTAGAGATAATGCCGCGCCATACTGTCGCCCTGTTTGGAAATGCCGAGCCGCACATCGGTATCGCCCGACTGGTAACGCTTGGCGGTGAGGCCCAGATAGGCGCCGATGTCACGCGTGCGGCCAAACCTCGCCGGATCCTCGATGGCCGCCATGAAGGCGAGCGCGGTGACCGGGCCGATGCCGGGCACGCTCATCAGGCGCCAGGCCACCTCGCTGTGCCCCGCCAGGTCCTTGAGTTCGGCATCGAGCTTGCCGATCTGCGTGTCGATCGACACCAGAGCCTCGAGCAGCGCCTTGATGCTGGCGTGCATGATCGGGTCGTTCTGCGTCGCCTGATGGGCGGCCTCGGCGAACGTCTTGGTACCGACCCGCGACGGCAGCCGAATGCCGAACGGGCGTAGCAGGCCACGCACCTGGTTACCGAGCGAGCGCTTGATCTTGACCAGCTGGTCGCGGGCACCAAGCAGCGTCTTGATGCGATGGCTCTCGACGGTCTTGACGTGCACGGCCGTGAACCAGCCCGTGCGCAGCATCTCGGCCAGCGCCCGGGCGTCATTCTTGTCGGTCTTGATCCGCTTGCTCTTGATTGCATCGGCGGCGCGGCGGGCATCCATGCACACCATAGGAAAATCCTGCGCCGCGAGCGTGCGATGCAGATGCGGCGTGAACGGCCCGCTCTCCAGCCCGACCTTGGCCAGCTTGCCGCGAAAGCGCTGCAACGCCGCCGCGATCATCTCCGGGTGCGTGTCGACCATGCCTTGCCACACGATCTTGCCAGCCTCATCCACAACGCAAACCGCCGTGCGCTTGCCGCCAACGTCCAGTCCTGCAAACATCGTCATCGCTGCTCTCCATTCGTTGTTAGCGAATCACCAGCGATAGGGTCACCCCATT
>JANMVX010000338.1:0-12420 GCA_031393505.1 Hyphomicrobiaceae bacterium
ACCAATTCAGCCGATTTTCGATGGCGAAGCCCAAGCCAAGCTGACCGCTTTGGCCTGCTCGCAGCCGCCGCCCGGTCATGCCCGCTGGACCATCCGTCTGCTGGCGGAACATGTCGTCGAGCGCAAAATCGTCGACGCCGCACATTTCAACACCGTCGGCCGCGCGCTAAAAAAAACGATCTCAAGCCGCACCTGACGGACTATTGGGTGATCCCGCCGAAGGCCAACGCGGCCTTTGTCGCGGCGATGGAGGACGTGCTCGACGTCTATACGCGCCCGCACGATCCGGCGCGCCCCTTGGTCTGCCTCGATGAAACCTCCAAGCAGTTGGTCGAGGAGACGCGCGCGCCGCTGCCCATGCTGCCGGGACACCCCGCGCGCCACGACTACGAATACCAGCGCAATGGGACAGCCAATCTGTTCATGCTGTTCGCGCCGCTCGAAGGCTGGCGTCACGCCGAAGTGACGGCGCGGCGCACAGCCATCGACTATGCCAAAATCCTGCGCGACCTCAGCGACATCCACTTTCCCAAAGCCGAGAAGATCGTGCTGGTTCAGGACAACCTGAATACGCACACGCCAGCGTCACTGTATGAGGCCTTCGAACCAGCGGAGGCCCGTCGCATCATCGAGCGTTTCGAATGGCATTATACCCCCAAGCACGGTAGCTGGCTCAATCTGGCCGAGTCAGAGCTGGCCGTCCTCGGCCGGCAGTGCCTGGCCCGTCGCATCCCTGACGCCCAGGTCCTCACCACCGAGGTCGACGCATGGGAGACGGGGCGCAACGCCCACAACGCCAAAGCCAACTGGCGCTTTACAACCACCGACGCCCGCATCAAGCTGAAAAGCCTGTATCCAGCGCTTTAGGTGATTCAGGCCACTAGGGCCGATCGTTCCTCTCCCAGTCAAAACGGGGAGAGGACGGCGAACCGTCAATGCCAAAGCCGTCCCGATCGACTATGGTCGCGGCCATGGCGAAGCGAGACTCAGCTTGAGCGACCCGGCCGACACCGAACTCGTCCGCAGTGGCGATCCGTGGGTTGGCGAAAGCGTGCCGGTCACACGGCTGCCGTGGCTCGCTTTGGCCATCGCCTTGCTGCTGCATGTCGCCATCGTCGGGGTCGGCTTTGCGCACCTGCCGGCCCACGATAAGCGTCTTGGCGACGCCACCGGTGAGCCCGAAGCCATCGCCATCTCGATGATCACCGAGGCGGACCTCGACCGCCGGACCATCGAAATGACCCGACCGGTACCGGTACCGGTACCGGCACCGGTGCCTGCCACGCGCGCGCAAACCCCGGCGCAGCCGTCAGCGCCGGCTCAACCGCAGGCGGCGCCGCCCGCGCCGGCGCTCGATCTATCGTTGGACATGACGACCCAATCGCTGAAGCCGATGCTGACCCAGCAGCCGGCCGCCCATCCGGCCAGCAGCCAGGAGATTCAGCAGGCGCTGAAATCGATCGATCTGGCCGCCAAGGCGCCGGCAGCCATCAGCGCGCACAAGGGCAAAGTGGACGAATTCTCGCGCGACGTGGTGCGCGCGCTCGCCCGCACGAAACCGGGCTCCCCCGGCGGCACCGGTCGCGTCGTGGTAACGTTTACGTTGTCAGAGGACGGCCTGCCGCTCGATGTGCATATTTCGCATAGCAGCGGCAGCGACGGCTTCGACCGCACCGCCATGGCCGCTGTCTGGGCGGCCGCCTTCAGCCGCCCACCCACCGGGACCTCGCAACAGGACCGCACGTTCGATATCGAGTATCTGTTCTGAGTGGCCCAGTGGTCCGATTGGCCCAGTTGTTATCCCGGATGCACTACAACGCGCGCTCGGCGGCCGGCTCCCGGAACGGGAGTCGCCGAGCGCAAGCCAGGAAGCTGCAGCGCTGATCCGGGACCCATTGGGCGCTTGCCGCATAACAACACGGCTTGAGCCCCCGAGGTCCCATGTCTGCAGCGCACCGCAAAAACGCTGCGCTGCGCACGCGATGACAGTAAGCGGTATCAGGCCGGCCGCTGCTGTTTGCGCGCCCAGGCCTGCAGCGTGCGATCGGAGATGGTAGCGATGATCGCAATGGCGAGACCGGCGACCAGTCCCTGGCCGGCGTCGGCCTTGCCGAGCGCAACATAGACCTGCTGGCCGAGATCGCGCGTGCCCACCAAGGCGGCGATCGTCAGCATCGAGAGTGCCGCCATGATGGTCTGGTTGATGCCGAGCATCACAACCGGCATGGCCAACGGCAGCTTGACCTGCCAGAGCAGTTGGCTGGACGTCGTGCCCATCTGCCTTGCGGCTTCGACCACCGTTTCAGAAACGTTGCGCAGGCCGTGCTCGACATAGCGCGTCGGCGGAACGATGGCATAGAGAATAACTGCGATCAGGGCGGTGAATTCACCGACCCGGAAGAACATCAGGGCCGGGATCAGGAACACGAATTGCGGCATGGTCTGCAACGCGTCATTGATCGGCCGGATGACGCGCGATACGCGATCGTTTTGCGACGCCCACAGGCCCAAGGCGCCGCCAACCAGCACGCACAGCAACACCGCCAGGGCACACAGATAGAGCGAGCGCGTCAACGGTTCCCACAGGCCGGTGACGGCGATGAAACCGAGCCCCAGCATGGTCAGAGCGGCCTCCCCCCTACCGGCAGCCTGCCACGCAAATAAAGTGGCAATGGCAATGAAGGCTGGCCAAGGCAGACCGGAGAAACCGAAAAACAGCACCAGCCCTGCGATCCATATCCCGATGGCAGGACGCCAGCCGTAGCGCCAATCCAACACAAATACGGCAGACAGGAAGATGGCGAAACCCGCAATTGTCATGACCGGCGTCAGCTCAAAGCCCCAGATGGCCGGAATCGCCGAACCGGAAATGCCGATCCGCAGCGGCAGCATCAGGAGATAGAGTGTGTCGTTCTTGATGGTTTCGAGCACTCCGGCATAATCGCGCACGATGGCATTCAGGCCGTCGTTCATGACCGAGATGCCGACGCGGGCCCCGGCGCCGGGCAGGCCTAGATTAGGGTCCGCGATCAGCAGATGAACGCCAACCGCCGCGGCGACGCCTGTCAGCAGCAGGACCGGCAACCGCCACCCTTCAAGCACCCGCCCCGCATGGGTGGTGCCACTGCGGGCAGCATCGGCAAAGCCAAGCGTGATGCGGTCGATCAGGATGGCCAGCAGCGCGATGACCAGGCCCGAGAGTAGACTTTGCCCGAACTCGGCCTTGCGCATGGAGGACAACACCTCCCAGCCAAGATCGGCAAAGCCACCGATAATGGCGGCAACGATCACCATGCTGAGCGTGGCGTTGGTGGTCTGGTTCAGGCCGACCAACAACTGCGGACGAGCTGCTGGCACCTCGGCCTGCCAGAAGCGCTGCCAGGGCGTACAGCCGCTCATCTCGGCGGATTCCTTGACCGCCTCGGGCACCATGCTGAGGCCCAGCATGGTGTTGCGCACCATTGGCGGCGCGGCGTAGATCGCGCTCGCCAGCAATCCCACCACCGGGCCAAAGCCGAACAGCAACAACAGCGGGATCAGATAGGCGAAGGCCGGTACCGTCTGCATCAGATCGAGCGTGGTGTTGATGGCAGAGCGCGCCTTTGGCACGTAGTGGCCAAACACGCCGAAGGCAAAGCCGAAGGCGGCGGCGAGCGGCACCGCCAGCGTCACCAGGGCGAGCGTGTTCATGGTCTCGCGCCAGTATCCAGCGACATACACATAGGCGAGGGTGGCAACCGCGAACGCCGCCAAGCGCAGACCGCCCGCCCTGAGTGCAATCGCTGTTACCATCGCCATCGCAATTGGCCAAGGCAGCCATTGCAGCGCGCTCTGGATCCAGCGCATCGGCGTGTCGAGGCCGGCCGAGATCATACGGAAGAACGGCTTGACCACCGGTAGCACCACGTCAGTGACCGCGTTGATCCATTGCGCGACCGGCAGCACCCAGGCCTTCGGGTAGGTTATCAGCCACGGCAGGCTGTGGCTCAGCAGCAGACACAACGCAGTGAGGATAAATACTGCGATCCATTGGACCAGCTGAGGCTCGATCCGCCAGGACCGAACGGGCGCCATGTCAGAGGTCAAGGTGGTCATGATACGGGCTTGCGGCGGTGGTCGTCGCGGGCGAATACAGCGAGCGCGGTGCGCGCCGCCAGGATGCCAAGCGAGCGGCCGGCATCATCGACAACGTTGAACGCCTTGGCGCCAGCGGCAAGGCTCGACACCAGCCGTTCCAAGGGAGTCGTCGCCGCGATGCTGGCAATTCCGTCGGCGCGCACTACGGGGGCGGCGTTGCGATCCAGCAGATCGCCCGCCGTGATGACACGCAGCAGCGGCACATCCTCGGTGAACTGGGCCACATAGTCGTCGGCCGGTGCGAGCACGATATCGGCGGGGCGGCCCATCTGGATGATGCGGCCCTCGCGCATCAGCGCCATGCGATCGGCGAGGCGGAACGCCTCAGTGATGTCGTGGGAGATGAAGACGATGGTTTTCTTGAGGAGTTTCTGCAGGCGCAGGAACTCGTCCTGCATCTGCTTGCGGATCAGCGGATCGAGCGCCGAGAACGGCTCGTCGAGGAACCACAGTTCGGGCCCGACCGCGAGCGAGCGGGCGATGCCGACGCGCTGCTGCTGGCCGCCCGACAATTGATGCGGGAAGGACGACTCGCGGCCCTCCAGGCCAACCAGCGAAATCATATCGCCAGCCCGCTGGCGGCGCTCGGCGGCGCTCTTGCCCTGGATGCGCAGCGGAAACGCGACGTTGTCGAGCACATTCAGATGCGGCAGCAGCCCAAAACTCTGAAACACCATGCCCATGGTATGGCGCCGCAGCTCGATCAGCTCGCGTTTGCTGGCTTTGGCGAGGTCCTTGCCGTTCAGCAGGATTTCGCCGGCGGTCGGATCGACCAGGCGCGACAGGCAGCGTACCAGCGTGGACTTGCCCGACCCCGACAGGCCCATGATGACAAAGATCTCGCCCTCGTGGATGTCGAACGAGGCATCGACCACCGCAGGCATCGCGCCCTTGGCCCTGCAGCGATCGGCGATCGCACCAGGCTCTTGCCGCGTCGCCAGCTGTTGCTCCAGTTCGTCCGCGGCGGTGCCGTAGACTTTCCAGACATTGCGGCAGCTGAGCTTGACCGGGCGCGTGATGGCGGACGTACCTGCGTTCGCAACTGTCAGGCCGGCGCTCATCAAGGATCAGCTTTCCACAGCAAAACGGGACCGGAATAACTCCGGTCCCGATCATGCTCTCAGCGTTTGCACAAAAGCAACTAACCCTTGGCCTCGGCGACCCAGGCGCCCCAGACCTTTTCGTTGGCGTCGATCCAGGTCTTGGCCACCGCCTTGATGTCCGCGCCCTTCTCGTTGACCAGTCCCATCAAGCCGAGCTGCGCATCGGCGTTCATTTCGAAGTGCTGCAGGAACGCATAGGCAGCAGGCCATTTCTTGGCAAAGCCCGACCAGACGATCTTGTCGACGTCGGGCGGGTTGATACAGTGGGTATATTCCTGGGTCTTGCACGGCGGCATGGTCACCCAGCCGACCGGATTGCCGGCCAGCGCGTCATGCGGCCCCCAGAACATCATGACCAACGGCTTCTTGGAGGCCGAGGCGGCCGTGAGTTCGGCCACCAGCGCACCTTCCGAGCCCGACGGCACGGCGGTCAGCGGCATGGCATTGTCGGCAATGATGGTGGCAGCGCGCGAACCCCAGTCGGCCGGATAGTCGAGGAAGCGGCCATTCGGCGCGGTCTCAGGCGTCGAAAGAGCCTTTACGCAATCGGGCTTGGACAGCGCCGACCAATCGGGCAGGCCTGGGCAGACCTGCTCCATGAATTTGGGATACACCCAGCCTTCCTTGGCGGCGAGCTTGAGCCTGCCGATATCCTCAATCTGCTTGGCTTCCAGCGCCTTGGGATAGATGTCGCCGACATTGTTCATCCAGACTTCGACCGAGGCGCTGAGCGAGCCATCGGCAAGGCCGGAAAACTGCGGGAAGTTGCCCGCCGTGACGTATTCGACTTTGTAGCCGAGCTTCTCGAGCAGCTGGCCGGCGACGTGCGACGACACATGCTGGCCGGTCCATTCCAGGATGGCGAGCTTGATGGTCTCGTCCTTGGCGCCAAGATCGGCGGCGTAAGCCGGGGTAAAGACGCCCAACAGGCTGGCGAGGCCGAGGCTGAGTGGCAGCAGGGTTTTCACGATGCGCATGTTCTGAACGTTCCTTCCGGTAATTTTTGTTATTCTTCCATGGTCTCGAAATCTACGATGCTTTCGAGCCTGATTTGCGACCAGCATTGCTCCAAATGAGACGTTTTGTCGATTTGAATTGAGTCTGGCGGTGACCGGCGCCGGCAACTACTGAACGTCCTGGCCGTCACCAGTGCGCCCCGCCGGTGATTTGGACATTTTCCGCCGTGATGCCCTTGGCGCCGTCGCTGCACAAAAATGTGACCATGGCAGCGATCTCGCCCGGTTGAATGATGCGGCCTTGCGGGTTCTGCGCGGCGATCTCGGCCATGGCGGCCTGCAGCGTGCGGCCCTTGCCTTCGCGCGCAATCACCTGGGAAACGTTGCGGGTCATGAGTTCTGTCTCGACCCACGTGGGGCTGACCATGTTGCAGGTGACGCCATGTGGCGCCCCTTCCAAGGCCACGCAGCGGATTAGGCCGAGCAGGCCGGCCTTGCTCGCGCAATAGGCGGGATTGTCCTTCCATCCGACGCTGGCCGCCGTCGAGCCGATGTTGACGATGCGGCCCCATTTACGCGCGATCATGCCGGGCAGCAGTTCGCGCGTCATACGGAAGGCGCCGGTGAGATTGGTGTCGATGATCTTGGCCCACAGCTCGTCGGTATGCCCGCAAACCGGCTGCTCGGCGGTGGTGCCGGCGGCGTTGACCAGGATGTCGATGGGGCCGCAGGTGGTTTCGGCAGCGTGCACAAAGCTGCACACGCTTGCACTCTCCCGCACATCCAAGTGGCCTGCGTGCACCTTGGTGCCCTTGCTCGAAAGCGCCGCAAGCACGCGCTCGATCTCGGCCGGTTCCGGGTAGGCGGCAGCGTCACCCGAGCGACCCCGAGTTGCCCCGACATAGGAGCCGACGGCGACGTTGGCGCCCTCCTCGGCCAGCGCCGCGGCGATTGCGTAGCCCTGGCCAGTGAGGCCGCCGGTGATGAGTGCTGAACGTCCTGCAAGATTCACCATCGATCACACCATCAAATAACCACCATCGACCACCATCTCGGCGCCGGTTACAAAGCGGGACTCGTCGGAGGCGAGGTAGAGTACCATATAGGCGATGTCTTTCGGCTCGCCCAGGAAACCGATCGGGTGGCGCGACAGGGCTTTGGCCTTTTCGGAGTCCAGTTTCCCGAGATCGCGCAGGTAGTTTTCCGTCTGTGGCGTCCAGATGTAGCCGGGATGAATGGAATTGCAGCGGATCTTGTAGCCCTGCTCGGCGCAATGCACGGCGACGGCCTTGGTCAGCGTACGCACCGCTCCCTTGCTGGCGCAATAGGCCGCCAGTTCTGCCTCGCCGATGATGCCGTCGATTGAGGATAGATTGATGATTGATCCGCCGCCGGATATTTTCATCAGCGTCACTGCCGTCTGGCAGCCGAGGAACACGCCATCGGCGTTCACGGCCATGGTGCGGCGCCAGTCGGCCAGCGTTGTGGTCTCGATATTGGCGGCGATGGCGATGCCGGCGTTGTTGACCAGGACGTCGAGGCGGCCGAAGGTTTTTTGGACGTATTGGCTGAGGGCGTCCCATTGTTCGGGCGACGTGACGTCCAGGAAATGGCTGTCGGCTTTGCCGCCGGCATCGACAATCGACTTGGCGGTCACGGCTGCGAGGTCAGGGGACACGTCCGTACACAGTATTGTCGCCCCCTCGGACGCCAGCAATCGGGCGGCGGCCTGACCGAGCCCGAGGCCGGCTCCTGTGATCAAGACGATCTTGCCTGCGACGCGTCCGGGCATCTTCAGCTCCCACCGGTTCTGTTGCACCGCGGGCGCACTGCGGTGCGCCCCTACAAACGGGCGTTCGGCGTAGCGGCGCGCCGCAGCGCGCCCGTCGTGCGACCGGATCATCCCCCCGGCAGTGGCTGCTTCAGCCAGTCGCGATAGAACCCTTCCAGATTCGGCTGGAAATCATGCACGATGGGATAGCCCGGCGGGCAGGCTTCCACTTCCAGCAGCGCGGCGCAACCCGGGCAGATGAACTCGCGCAATTCCATCCAATCGGGATGGCAGATGTCGTTGCTGGGGTAGATTTCGCGCAAACTCTCCTCGTCCTTGCGGACACTGATCAGGGCCGACAGCTTCCAGTTCTTCTGGTAGTCGCCGAATTCGTGGCCGCAATCACACTTTGTGATCCGCTTACGTCCCTTCTGCACAATGAACAGATGCTCGCCGATGGGAAGCAGGATGCGCTCCTTCCAGGCCACGCGCGCCTGATGCACGGCGAGCACCTTCCAGAAGCGGTCCTCGTCCTTATACGCACTCATGATGCGCTTGGTCTGATGCCAGGGCAGTTGCCCGCTCATCAGATCACTGATCACCTCTTGCGAGTAGCTGGTCATGACGTGTGCGCTCCCTGCTTTGGCGGCGATATCGATGCGCTGATGCGCCGGACTTTCTTCTCCGTGAACGTAAAGTCCTTGGGTAGCTTCCAGAACGCGCGGAACTCGCCGGCAAAGCGCGGCGACAGTGTCATGCTGCTCTCATACATGCGCCGCACCTCGTAGACGAAGTCCTTGGCGGCGACGCGCTTGGCCTCATCTTTCAGCCAATCGGCTACCGGCACGGCCTTGGCCCGTCGCGCCTCGCGCAACACTTTGCGAGCCGCCGCCGTCGCTACCTCATCCACCACCATTTTGTCCGTCTTGGCGTCTTCGCGCAGCACGATACCCGAAACGTCGCGGGCCGCCTCCTCGGTGACAAACCCGTTCGTCACGTCATAAGCCGCCAGCTCCGGATTTCGTTCCAGCGGGTCGCCGTAACCGCCGCCGCCGTTGTAGGCGTGGCTGAAAATGTCGCCAGCCTCGTGTGGCGCCGTGATGTACGGACCTTCCGTGGTCGTATGATCACCCTCGATCAACTCTTCGATGGTCGAGCGCTTGGGATTGGTGCCGATGCCATGCGGCAAAGGCTTCTGCGCCGCGATCACCTCGGCGACATTGGTGTCGCGCACCGCCCGGTGCAACTGGCAGGTCGGCGCGGGATAACCGCCGCACATGCCGGCGTTGTCGAACACGCGGGACGAATGCTCCGACGTGACCAGCCGCAAATGCGAGGTCTTGTGCAGCAGCCAGGTCGAGATAAACGAGTTGCCGCCGCGATATTTTCCTTGCCCGCCGGAATTGGGCAGGATGGAGCGGCCAAGATAGAGCATGGGCATGTTCTGTTCCCAGATCTCGATATTGCCCATGTCGCTTTCGGGGTTCCAGCCGACATAGGCTGTATCGAGACCATCCTTGATCGCCAGAGCGCCCGAGCCGGCCGCCGCGCATTCGAAATGCGCCATGCCGAATTGGGTGCCATACTGGCTCTCGCCGCCCATCTCGATCATGGGCGAATTGACCTGGCCGACGAACACTTCTTCGACAAACCCGCGGGCGAGGAAGCCGCGTGATAGTAGTCTTTGAAACACACCGAACGCGGGCAACAGCAGCGCCCAGGACGTCGCCGTGGCGCAAAACTCATTGTCCGGATTGGTCCAAGTGCCCTTGGGCAGTTTCAGTTCCGTCGCCATCCAGGCGCCGTCGTTCACCAGCCCCTCGAAATTCATGTGCTGGGTCAGCGTCACGAACATGCCGCCGTCCATGCCGGCGGGCGTGCAGTTCATGGAGTGATAGCCCCAGGACTGCGTGCCCTCGAAATCCATGGTGATTTTTCCCGTGGTCTCGATGGTCATTTCGATCGGGATGCCGTACAGCCAGTTGGGATCGCCCAGCGGCTGAAACCCCGGCTTGCCCTCGGTGACGTGACCATAGAACGTATGCCCCCGATAGACGCCGGGCACCGTCAATTGCTGGGTACGGAGCAGTTGCCCGCGCCGGCCCTCCTCGATGAACTCCTTGGTCACTTGCCGCCAGTAGTCGACGCCCACGTCCCCGATGATCGACAGCACACTCTCGCGCATATCGATGCAGCTGGCGACTTTCGCCTTCTCGTCGAGCACCCAATAGATCGGCATACGGAGATTGCGCTCGCAGCGGATGACGTAATCGCGCCGGATCTCGTCGTTCGACCCGATTTTCTCGGCACAGACGAACAATCCTTCCGTGAACCGTTCCTGCGCCAGGCAGACATCGCCGCCCGGCGTGATGCCGCCCGCCTCCAGCTCGTGGCAGACCGCGCCCGCCCAGCCGACCAGCTCTTCGCCATGGAAAATCGGCACCACGTCCATCACATCCGGCACCTGCACGGTGCCGATGAAGGCGTCGTTGTTGGCGAAGATGTCGCCGGGGCGGATGCCAGGATTGGTCTCATAGCCCTCGCGGATCATCCATTTGATGAAGCGGCTCATGGTGTGGACATGCACCATGATGCCGTTGGAGAGCGCCACCGCATCGCCTTCCGGCGTATAGATCGCAACCACCATCTCTCCCACTTCGCGCACGCCCGGGGACGCGGAGATGCGGCGCGCCATCTCGCGGGCGGAGACGCAGAACGAGCGCAGCTTGGTGTGCAGGGTTTCGTAGCGCAAGGGATCGGCTTTGCGCAGCGTGAGCTCCGTGACACCGTCGTATGAGCCGGTGGCGGTCATGGCGGCCTCAGAGGCTATGAGCCGGTCGCGCAGGGGGGTGGGGTGCTTTGTGTTGAGCATGTTGACCTATACGGCAGGGGTTAGAGGCTGGGACCTCTTCTCCCCCTTCTTAGGGGGAGAAGGTGGCGCTCTTCGCGCCGGATGAGGGGCAGCAACGCGTACGGACGATGGGCTTGCGCCTGGTCGCACCTGGAGCGGTGCAAGCCGCCGCCCCTCACCGACCGCGTGGCTCTTGCCGCCGAATAGGGCGGCTGCGAGACGCGGTCTCCTCTCCCCGTAAGTACGGGGAGAGGAGAGAAGCCTACCCATGCCTATAATGCAGCAACGTCCATTCATCGATTGTCACAACGTCTTTCGGATGCACCACGAGCGTGGTCGCCGGGTGCTCGATGATCGCGGGGCCGGTGACTTCGTTACCCGGTTGCAGCAGGTCCATCTCGTACAGCTGCGCCGTGTGCCAAGCGCCACCGATGTAAGCCTTGCGCTTACCCTTCTTGGCAGCTGACGGATCTTTCGTCCCGAGCGGCCGCTTCAGCAGCACCGGCTTGACCTTGTCGGCCACCGCCACCACGCCCAGCTCCGTGATCGAGAAACCGGCCTGGCCGTAGCGGCTCACGCGGTGGTTGATCTTTTCGTACACGGCCTCGAACTCGGTGATGATCTTACGCAGATCATCCGGCGTCTTTGGATTGGTCAGCGGCGCAATCACCTCGACGTCTTCCAACTGCCCCGTGTAACGCATCATCAGAAACGGCGCGGTACGGACGGCCTTGCTCTTGTGCCCATCCTCGACCATCTCGTCGACGGCGCGCTTGGTCAGTTCTCGCCATATGCCTGCGACCTTGGCGGCATGGGCTTTCAGCTCCGTATCGTTCGCCTTTGCGCCAATATCGATCTGCACCGAAGCCGAGTGGCGGCGCATGTAATCGGCCGTGGTGCAGCCGAACGCCGAAAAGGCGGCGGCGAACTGGAACGTCACAATGTCCTTCAGACCGATCCCGCGGCTGTATCCGGCCACATGCAACGGCCCAGACCCTCCGTAGGAGAATAATGTGAACTCGGACGGATGGATGCCCTGCCCGGAAATGACGCGGCGCAGCGCATTGTTCGCGTCCGTCTCCAGCATGGTGATCATGCCTTCGGCCGCCTCCTCGACGCCGACGCCCAACGGATCGGCGCATTTCTCCTTGAACGCCGCTCTCGCCTTGGCGACATCGAGAATGACCTTGCCGCCGAGGAAATAGTGCGGGTTCAGCCGGCCCAGGATCGCATCGCAATCGGCGATCGTCGGCTCCGTCCCGCCGCGCCCAAAGCAGATGGGACCGGGATCGGACCCCGCGCTCTCCGGCCCCAGCGACACCTTCTTGGTCAGCGGATCGACCTTGATGATCATGCCCGCGCCCGCCCCGATGGTGTCGAGATGCAGCGTCGGCACATTCAGCTTGAAGCGGTCCATGATCGGCTCGGTCTCGAGCCGCGTGACGCCGCGCGTGATCACGCCCATGTCGAAGGACGTTCCGCCCATGTCGGAGCAGATCAGGTTGTTGTTCCCGATCAGCTTGCCGACATAGGCGGCTCCCAGGATCCCCCCAATAGGGCCTGAGATCATGGTTTCGTGCAAGCGGGGATGCTCAATCGAGG
>JANMVX010000293.1:0-5407 GCA_031393505.1 Hyphomicrobiaceae bacterium
CGGCGTTTGGACTGGAATTCCCTAACCCGATTGGCTTGGCCGCCGGCTTCGACAAGGATGCGCGCGTTCCCGACGGCCTGCTTGGGTTCGGCTTCGGCCACGTCGAGATTGGCTCGGTGACGCCGCTGCCGCAAGCCGGCAATCCGCAACCTAGGTTGTTCCGGCTGCCGGAAGATCAGGCGATCATCAACCGTATGGGTTTCAACAGCGCCGGGCACGACGCGGTGGCGCGGCGGCTCGGCGCCCGGCCAACGAACGGAATTGTTGCGGTCAATCTCGGAGCCAACAAAGCCAGCGCGGACAAAACCCGCGATTTTGTCGTTGGGCTGGAGCGGCTCGGCCGTTACGCCAGTTTCGTCACGATAAATGTCTCATCGCCCAATACCCCCGGACTGCGCGATCTGCAGCTGCCGGAAACGCTGTCGGATCTGGCCGGTCAACTGGTGGCGGCGCGCGATAAAATGACGGTGGAATTGGGCCGCCGCATACCGCTGGTGGTGAAACTCTCCCCCGATATCGCCGATGGCGACCTGCCGGAGATCGTGGACCGGCTGATGGCGGCGCCCGTCGATGGCATCTCGATTTCCAACACCACGCTGTCGCGGGACGGCCTCGCCAACGCCCGCCACGCCGCCGAGACCGGCGGGCTATCGGGCCGGCCGCTGTTTCAGCGCTCGACGCAGATGCTGGCGAAAGTGTTTTTGCTGACGAACGGCAAGCTGCCTTTGATCGGCATCGGCGGGGTGGATACCGGATGGGCGGCGCTGACCAAAATTGAAGCGGGCGCCAGCCTGGTGCAGCTCTATTCGGCGCTGATCTACCAGGGACCGGGCTTGGCTCAGCGCATCAATGCGTTCCTGGTGCAGCAAGCCAAACAGCGCGGCCTCGCCTCAATCGCGCAACTCCGGGGTACGCAGGCGACGCGATGGGCGGTTAGTCGCTGACCACGTAAAAATTCTTATCCAGGACGCGTAGGACCCGTTCCAGATCCGGCCCGCGCTTCATGATCAGCCCACCCGGCGCCAGCACCGAATAGGCGCCCTGTTTGCCCGCCAAAGCTGGATTTTTCTCGATGCGGTAGAGCGGCACCTCACTGGAGCGGCGGAACACCGAGAACACGGCGCGGTCGCGCAAAAAGTCCATGGCGTAGTCGCGCCACTCGCCGGATGCGACCATTCGGCCGTACAATCTGAGGATGGTATTGAGTTCCTTGCGATCAAAGCGGACCATCGGCAGCGCCGGCTGGTTCGCTGCGCCGACGGCTTGCGTGGAGGCAAGCGCTTGACGCGGCGTGAATTTTATCGGGTCGGTATCGCTCAAGACAGCCCTCCCAGGTCCGATTCGACGCTTGCAACTTTGTCACAGCGCAAGAAAATTGCAATATCACTTGCGTTCCCCGTGGGACTGTAATATATCGATACATAGATCACGGAACCACTGACTTCGGTCCCGCGGAAGTTCAGAACCTCCCCCGGTTCGCAAAAGCTCCGCTGGATCGTTGGCCCTGGCCCGGTTCGCTTGCAAGGCTTGGTATCTCAGCCCCCCAGTCCCCCCCGAGTCTTCTCTCCGGCGAACCGGGCCTCCTTTTCCTCCCCCCAGGAAAAGGAGGCCAGCCAGGGCGATCCGTTCTGATCAGCTAGGAAACTGAAAAATCAGCTCTTCCGTGAATGCCGGACGTTAGCGTCTGGCATTTTTGCTGTTTGGAACGCGATTCCGTGGTTTTTAGGTTGGCGCCCGTCGGTAGGGGCGGTTTGCGACCGCCCTCGTGCCGCAAACCGTGCCGATAAAGGGCGGTCGCAAACCGCCCCTACCAACGGGCGCCTTTTCGGTCTAACAATTGACAGCAACCGTAAAAGTCCAAATGAGGCCATCATTCCTCCCTGGCTGCGCCCCATTAACCAGCAATATGGGGCGTGTTGTTGCCCCAAGAGTCCGGTTCGCGACGTTCCCTCGGACTCAAGCCCCCCAGCCCCCACCGAGGGCGTGTTTGCGAACCGGATGGCGACGCCCAACTGCTGTAGTCTCTCCACTCTCCCAATTGCCACAAAAGGGTCAGCGAGCAGCGCTGGCCCTTTTGCTTTGGGGATTCGCGATGCGGGACTTGAACGCGCCGCATCCTGCCCATAATACGAACTTGCATCGATCTTTACTCATTGTCTTCTCGAGATCGGATGCTAGTTGCGTAGGGGCGCACAGCAGTGCGCCCGGCGTGCCGCATCCGATAGACTAACGGTTTTGCACGCCGGGCGCGCTGCTGCGCGCCCCTACCAATCACCCCAGCAATTCCCTCCATCGTCCGCCCCGAGGTTCGCCCATGACGCACGCGCCGCAGCAGCACGCCTTCCAGGCCGAGGTCGCCAGCATCCTCGAGCTGATGGTGCACTCGGTCTACACCGAGAAGGACATTTTTCTGCGCGAGCTGATCGCCAATGGGTCCGATGCGTTGGACAAACTGCGCTACCTGGCGCTGACCACGCCGAGCCTGACGGATGGCGACGGCAGCGAGTTGGCGATCACCGTCGAGCCTCATGCAAAAGACCGCACCCTGACGATCCGCGACAACGGCATCGGGATGAGCGCCCAGGAGATGGTCGAAAATCTCGGCACCATCGCGCGCTCGGGCACCAAGGCGTTCCTGGAAAAAATCTCCGAGGACAAGGCCGGCGGCAATCTGATCGGCCAATTCGGCGTCGGGTTCTATTCCGCCTTCATGGTCGCCGACAAAGTCGAGGTGGTCAGCCGCAAGGCCGGAACCACGGAAGCGAGCCGCTGGATTTCGGTGGGCGAGGGCGGTTTCACGATTGAGCCACTGAGCGCCGACGATGCCGCGAAAACCCCGCGCGGCACCAGCGTCTTGCTGCACCTGAAAGAGGACGCGTCCGAATACCTCGACGGCAACCGCATCGAGGATATCGTCCGCTCCTATTCCGACCACATCCTGTTTCCGATCCGCCTGAAAGGCGAAAAGCCGGAGGAGGGCGAGGACGCGACGGTGCAAAACCTTGGCCGCCAGATCAACAGCGCCAGTGCGCTCTGGACTAAGCCGAAGGCCGATATCACGCCCGAACAGTATAAGGAGTTCTACCAGGGCTCGGCGCTGCAGTTCGACGATCCCGCCGTCACCATCCACTACCGCGCGGAAGGCCGGCACGAATACACCGTGCTGATGTTCATCCCCGGCGCGCGGCCGTTCGACCTGTTCGACGCCAACCGCAAGGGCCGCATCCGCCTCTACGTGCGCCGCGTCTTCATCACCGACGACGCCAATCTGCTCCCGGCCTACTTGCGCTTCGTGCGTGGCGTGGTCGACAGCGCGGACATGCCGCTGAACATCTCGCGCGAGATGCTGCAGAACAATCCGATGGTAGCGAGCATCCGCAAGGCGGTGACCAACCGCGTGCTGTCGGAGTTGAAAACGCTCGCCGACAAGGATTCTGACGCCTACGCAAAGCTCTGGGAGAATTTCGGCTCGGTGCTGAAGGAAGGTCTGTATGAAGACCAAGAGCGGAGGGACGCCCTCTACGAGCTGACGCGCTTCCATTCGACGACCAGCGGCGACAAGCAGCGCTCATTGAAAGAGTACATCGCGGACCTGAAGCCGAACCAGACCGAGATTTACTACCTCACCGGCGAATCGCTCGACCGGCTAAAGGCCAGCCCGCAGCTGGAGGGGTTTCGCGCGCGCGGTATCGAAGTGCTGCTGCTCGCCGATCCCGTCGACAATTTTTGGGTCATGACGGCGCTCGGCTACGAGGGAAAACCGTTCCGCTCGGTCACGCAGGGCGAGGCCAAGCTCGACGCCATCCCACTGGCCGAAGGCGCCAAGGCGCCCGCCGCCGCCCCCGTCACAACCGGCCAGCTCATCGACGCCCTGAAACGGTCGCTCGGCGACGCCGTCTCCGACGTGAAAGTCTCCACCCGCCTGGTCGACAGCCCGGCCTGCCTGGTCGCAAGTGCCGCAGGGCCGGATCGCGGCATGGACAAAATCATGTCCAAGCAAGGCGGGAGACTAGCGTCCGCGCCGGTATTGGAAATCAACGCTAGTCACAAACTGGTGCAAAAACTTGATGCGAGCCGAACCGGCGACAAAGCGTCCTTTGACGATCTCGCCTGGTTGCTGCTGGATCAGGCAAGAATCCTGGAAGGCGGCGCGCCGGAGGATCCGGCAAAATTTGCCGAGCGCATGAACCGGCGGCTGTTGGGGTAAGTTTTTTTCTTCTCCCCCTTTTTGGGGGGAGAAGGTGGCCGCCGAGGCGAAGCCGAGGATGACGGCCGGATGAGGGGCAGCCACTTGCTCCGTACCGGTGGTGAGAAGGTCCGCGCAAGCGGCTGCCCCTCACCGACCGCCCGGCTCTTGGCGCAAAAAGGCGTCTGCGAGGGGCGGTCTCCCCTTAGGCAAGGGGAGAGGAGAAAAAAACAGCGCGGGGAGCGCGATGGTATTGCTGCACACATTCTATCTCGAACATCTGGGACCGCCCGCCGGCCCGGCCATGAAACCGCCCGCGCCTGGCTTGTCGATTTCGACCAGACCACTGCCCATCGACAACTATCTCGCCCTGTTCCAGGACGTCGGCGGCCCCATGGGCTGGGATGGCCGCACGAAGATGACGCGCGACGCCCTTGCAGACTTCCTGGCCAAGCCATCCACGCAGATCTTCGTCCTCAGCATCGACGGGGTCCGCTCAGGCTTCTGCGAGTTCAGCCGCGACGAAGCGCCCGAGAGCGAGATCGTCTACTTCGGCCTGGTCCCCTCGGCTCAGGGCCAAAAACTCGGTCCCTATCTGCTGGACCACGCCTTACGCGAGCATTGGAAACAGCATTCGCCGCACCGCGTCTGGCTGCATACAGACGAGTGGGATGGCCCGCGCGCGGTGGATACTTACAAGCGCGCCGGCTTCCGTGTGTTCGGCGAGCGCAAGCTGGACGAGGATGCCACCTACCGGGATTATCGCGCCGCCCGCGACGCCATCACGGCAGGCCTGCCAGACGTCTGATGTCGGCAGGCGTGGCGCCGTCGGCCCGCAACTGGCGCAGGCTGGTGGAGGCGACGCGCTTGGCGAGCTTTTCGCCGTCCGGGCCGGTGATCAGTTTGTGATGGAAATAGGCCGGCGCTGGCAGCCCAAGCAGGTCCTGCAACAGCCGGTGCATGTCGGTCGCCGCTTCCAAATCCATGCCGCGCACGACGTGCGTCACGCCTTGTAGGGCGTCATCGACGACCACGGACAGGTGATAGGACGTTGGCGTTTCTTTTCGGACGATGACCGCATCGCCCCAGCGCTCTGGGTGACTGGCAATGGATTGAGACGTCAGCAGATCATCCGGGTCGAACTGAGCATAGCTGAGACCTGCGTGATTTGGCCCATCTGCCAGTTGCGTAGGGGCGACGAGCCGTCGCCCTCCAACGGCG
>JANMVX010000346.1:0-14956 GCA_031393505.1 Hyphomicrobiaceae bacterium
CACCGGTAAAACGCGACGAACTGCATCTCTGAGACACCAGTGAGACATGGCACTGAGACATGAGAATCGATTTTCGTCGCAAGTCATTGAAATGGCTGGTCGGAGTGGGGAGATTTGAACTCCCGACCCCTAGTCCCCCAGACTAGTGCGCTAACCGGGCTGCGCTACACTCCGCCAGAGCGCCCTTATGGCCTTGCGTCCCAGCGCGGTCAACAGCCAAGGTGAGCATTGGGATCAAGCCGCAGGTTATGCCGCGATCTGCTTGTCGCCGTCCCACAGCTTGTGGACGTCGCGGACGCAGGCCAGGGCTTCAATCTTGGAGGTTTGGGCCGGCGAGAGCTGATAGCGGCCCTTCAGTTTGATGGCGACGTCGCGGCCGCGGCCGCTGAGCCGGACCAAGAGTTGCACCTCACCCCGGCCGCCAGGTTGCAGCAACGCCTTCAACATGGAAATTGCGTTGGGATCGCGCGCCAGCGCATCGGCGTCCAGCACCACCGTCAGCCCCTTCTGGGCCGCGCCCGCCGCCTTGTCGAGGCTTTGGATCAGTTGCGCCTTGAGCTTGATGTCCTCGCCGTTGCGGCTGGCTTCGACGTGGACCAGTACGGCCTTGCCGGGCTCCAGAACATCCCCGGCATCGGCTAACACATCGGAAAATATCACAGATTCGAACTGGCCGGTCTGGTCCGAGAAGGCCGCGAAGGCGAAACGGTTGCCTTTTTTGTTGGTTAACTCGCGCTTGGAGACGACCACGCCAGCCAACACAGCGGTGGTGATGCCCTCGCTCAGGTCGGCCGTGAAATCGATCCAACGCTCGGCCTGCAGGTCCTCAAGGACGCTGCGGTATTCATCGAGCGGGTGGCCCGTGAGGTAGAAACCGATCGCGGCCTGCTCGTTGGCCAGCGTCTCCATGGACGGCCAGGATTTGGCCGGCTTCAACTGTAGCGGCGCGGTGCGCTGCGCCGGACCGCCGCCGGCGAAAAGATCGTTCTGACCGGCATCGCGGTTTTCCGCGGTGCGTTGCGCCAGCGCCAGAATGGTGTCGCAGTTCGCCGCCACCATGGCGCGGTTGGGCTCCAATTCGTCCAGCACGCCCGCGCCGGCGAAGGTTTCCAGCGCGCGCTTGTTGAGGGATTTGGCCTCCAGGCGCTGCGCGAAATCGCTCAGGGACTTGAACGGGCCGGCGTTTTCGCGCTCCTTGACCAACGAAGCGACGGCGGCGCCGCCGACGTTCTTCAAGGCGGCCAGCGCGTAGCGGATGTTGCCGTCCTCGGGCAAAAAATCGGCTTCCGACCGGTTCACCGAGGGCGGCAGGATGGTTAATCCCAGCCGCCGCGTCTCCTCGCTGAACATGGCCAGCTTGTCGGTGTTGGACATTTCGAACGACATCGAGGCAGCCATGAACTCGACGGGATAGTTCGCCTTCATGTAGGCGGTCTGGTAGGCGACCAGGGCATAGGCGGCGGCGTGGGACTTGTTGAAACCGTAGCCGGCAAACTTGTCGACCAGGTCGAAAATGAAGCCGGCCTGGTTCTTGTCGACGCCATTTTTCACAGCCCCATCGACAAAGCGCGAGCGCTGCTGCGCCATCTCTTCCTTGTTCTTCTTACCCATGGCGCGGCGCAACAGGTCGGCGTCGCCAAGCGAAAATCCGCTGAGGATCTGGGCGATCTGCATCACCTGTTCCTGGTAGATGATGACGCCGTAAGTCTCTGATAAGACTGGGATAAGCATGGGATGCAGTTCGACAACGTTTTCGGCGCCGTGCTTGCGGTTGACGTAGGTCGGGATGTTGTCCATGGGGCCGGGGCGGTACAAGGCGACCATGGCGATGATGTCTTCGAAGCGGTCCGGCTTGAGCTTCCTGAGCGCATCGCGCATGCCAGTGGATTCCAGCTGGAACACGCCGACGGTGTCGCCACGGCTCATCAGCTGGTAGGATTTGGCGTCGTTCAGGGGCAGCAGGGCGATGTCCAGCGCGCGGCCGCTTCGCTTCACCAGATCCTCGGCTTTGCGCAGGACCGAGAGGGTTTTCAGGCCTAGGAAGTCGAACTTGACCAGCCCCGCCTGCTCGACCCACTTCATGTTGAACTGGGTCGCTGGCAGCTCCGAGCGTGGGTCGCGGTAGAGCGGAACAAGGTCTACCAATGGCCGGTCCGCGATCACCACGCCGGCGGCGTGGGTCGAGGCGTTGCGGTTGAGACCTTCCAATCGCAGAGCAATATCAATGAGTTGCGCCACCGCAGGTTCGGCGTCGCGGGCCTCCTGCAGCGCTGCTTCGGTCTCCAGCGCCTCGGCCAGAGTTACCGGTTTTGCCGGATTGTTCGGCACCAGCTTGCACAGCCGGTCCACCTGCCCGTAGGGCATCTGCAACACGCGGCCGACGTCGCGCAGCACGGCGCGGGCCTGCAGGCGGCCGAAGGTTATGATCTGGGCCACACGGTCTGATCCGTATTTTTCCTGAACGTAGCGGATGACTTCGTCGCGCCGCTCCTGGCAGAAGTCGATGTCGAAGTCCGGCATCGAGACGCGCTCAGGGTTAAGAAAACGCTCAAACAGCAGGCCAAACCGCATCGGATCGAGATCGGTGATGGTTAACGCCCAGGCCACGACTGAGCCGGCGCCCGAGCCGCGCCCCGGCCCGACGGGGATACCTTGAGCCTTGGCCCATTGGATGAAGTCGGCCACGATCAGGAAGTAGCCCTGGTATTGCATACGGGTAATTACTGATAATTCAAAGGCCAGCCGGTCCTGGTACTGCTCGGCCGTAAACCCGTCCGCCATGCCGGACACGGCCAGCCGTTTGGCCAATCCCGCGACCGCCTGATCGGTCAATTCCTGGCCTTCCAGCGCCGCCTGCGCCTTGGCGTCCGCCCCTGCCGCAGCGGCCACGAACGGCGGTAGAATCGGTTTTCTCGTGAGCGGCCTAAACGCCGTGCGGCGGGTAATTTCCAGTGTGTTTTCAATAGCTTCCGGCAGGTCCGCGAACAGCTGGACCATCTCACTTTGCGTCTTGAAATAATGGTTACGGCTGAGCCTGCGCCGCTCGTCCACGCTGACATGGCTGCCCTCGGCCACACAGATTAAGGCGTCGTGCGCCTCGTAGTCTTCGGGGGCGGGAAAATAGCTTTCGTTGGTGGCCACGATCGGCAATTCGGCCCGGTAGGCCAGCGCAACCAGGTCAGCCTCCACGCGCTGCTCGTGCTCCATGCCGTGGCGCTGTATTTCGACGTACAACCGGTCGCCAAAAGCCCCTTTCAGGGCGGATAACCGGGTTTTTGCCAGATCCGACTGATCGGCCGCCAGGGCGCTATCGATCGGCCCATCCGGGCCGCCGGTGAGGCAGATGAGGCCGGCATTCCGCTCCAAAACCTCGGCCAGGGCGACATGCGGATCGGCCGTTCCGTGCTCCTCCAGATAGACCCGGCTGGACAGCGCCATCAGGTTGGCATAGCCCTGTTCGTTCTTGGCGATGAGCGCGATGCGATGAAAAATAGTGTTGTCTGTCAGTGGCTTATGTGGGACCGGCTTATCCTGCGGCGGGGCGAAATCCACCACCAGCGTACAGCCGATGATGGGCTGGATGCCCGCTCCCGCCATCTTCTCGGAGAACTCCAGGGCGCCGAACAGGTTGTTGGTGTCGGTCAGCGCCAGTGCCACCATGGCGTCGGCCTTGGCCGCATAGGCCAGCTTCTCGATCTTCAGCGCGCCTTCCAGCAGCGAATAGGCCGAATGCACGCGTAGGTGCACGAACAACGCACCCTTCCGGGCCTCGATCGGCGATGTCTCTGCCATGGCGCGTTGCCTCTGCAAATCGCCGTCACCGGCCCCAACGCGTACCTGCAACGAGTCCGTCCGCCAAGGCAACATGTTCTTATTATGTTCCTGTGTCAAAACCTATTTTGTTCTCGCATTTGATGGCCGATGCGTTACTTGAGCATGGCGTACCGTTGCATCCGGTTGCAACGCGTTGTGTTTTGATCGCGTTCGAAACAAGATCGTTGCAATCAACAGCAGGAGAGATGCCTTGGCCGTCGCCGACCTCATCATCACCAACGCGCGCGTCCTGACCATGGAACCGGCCAACCGCCAAGCCGAGGCCATCGCCGTCATCGGCAACCGGATCGCCGCCCTGGGCGCGCGCGCCGACATCGAGGCCATGCGCGCCAAACACACGCGCATGATCGACGCGCGCGGCGGCACGGTGACGCCGGGGCTGATCGAGGGCCACCTGCACCTCTTGATGGGCGCGGCCGAGCTGGACAATCTCAACCTCGGCGGCGTCACGGGGCTGGAGGCGTTAACCCAAACCGTGCGCAGCTATGCCGCCGCCAAGCCCGGCCTGAAACTCGTGTTCGCTAATCAGGTCTCCTACACCGAGCTCGGCGATGCGGTCACGCCCACGCGTCACGACCTCGACCGCGTACTGCCAGACCGGCCGTTCGCGATGATGACCTACGATCATCATACGGTCTATGCCAACACCAAGGCTCTCGAGTTGGCCGGCGTCCTCAACGGCGCGCCCGTCCCAAAAGGCTCCGAGATTGTGATGGGAACCGATGGTCTGGCCACCGGCGAACTGATCGAACCGGGCGCCTTTCGCTACCTGCTCGCGCTCACGCCGACCGCGGGACGCGATGCGCTGGGGTTCACCGAAGCCGCCGATCCCTCCCCGCCCCCGACCGCGGCCGAACGCGCCATCGACCGTGCGATCATGCTGCGTGGACAGAAATATTGCGCCGCACACGGCTTTACCAGCGCCCACAACATGGACGGTAATTTTTATCAGCTCGAATTGCTCGAAGAGATCGATAAGGCCGGCGACTGCCATCTGCGCTGCCAAAGCCCGTTCCACTTCAAGAACACGTTTTCGGTCGCGCGGCTTGCGGACGCCGCCGAGATGCATCGTCGCTACACGTCAGAACGCGTGAGCAGTGGACGGATCAAACTGTTCATGGATGGCGTGATCGAGAGCTGGACCGCGTTGACGCTTGAGGCGTACCCGGACAGGCCCGGCTGCTTCGGCGCACCCAATTTTTCTGCCGAGGAATTCAACGCCATCGCCATCGAGGCCGACCGGCTCGGGTTACAGATATCCGTACACGCTATTGCCGATGGCGCGGTGCGCCGCACACTCGACGGTTACGCCGCCGCCAAAGTCGCCAATGGCAAGCGCGACAGCCGCCACCGCATCGAGCATATCGAGACCATCCACCCCGATGACCTGCCGCGCCTGAAGGAGCTGGGCGTGGTCGCCAGCCTGCAGCCGACCCATGCGCCGGGCGTTTATTTTCCCGAGCAGCCCGGCCTGTCGCGCATCCGGCCGCGCGACCTTCCCTATGCCTACGCCTGGGAGACGATCCGCAAGGCTGGCGCTCACATCATGTTCAACAGCGATTGGCCGGTGTCGCCGATTGACCCCATGATTTCGATCAAGGGCGCGATGACCCGCAAGGTGTATCGGGCGGGCGACCCCGAGCAGAAGCAGACGCTGCTGCAGGCGCTGGCGGGCTATACGACGGGCGCCGCCTTTGGCGAGCACCGCGAAGGCGTGAAGGGCATGCTGCGGGTGGGAATGCTGGCCGATATCGCGGTGTGGAGCGCAGACCTGGACGGGACGCCTGCGGAAGAGATTGACCGAGTGACGGCGGTCGCCACGATCTGCGACGGGCGGGTGACGCATGAGGCGGTGTAGGGGCGAGACTTGTCTCGCCCTCTGTCACCACCGAGCTGTCCGTGGGCGAGACAAGTCTCGCCCCTACACCGCGACATAGTCCGCATACAACGAAAAACGCTCTACCCTCCAACCAGAGCACGCATCCCCTGCGCGCCAATCAGCAGCGCCATGGCCGCCAGCAGCGCCAGCACCGCCTGCCGGAAGCGCTGCGGATCGACGCCGCGGAAGCCGCGGGCGCCCAGCCAGATGCCGGCGATCAGGGCCGGCAGGAACAGCGCGGCTTTCACGACATGATCTGTGGTCACCAGACCGGCCCACGCCTGCCAGCCCAGCGCGATCACATCGGTGCCAAAGAAATAGGCGATCAGTGACGCGCGCCCGGCAGCCGCGCCCGCCGGCGACGACAGAAAGAACAGGACGACAGGCGGCCCGCCGATACCGAACGCGCCGTTCAGCAGCCCCGAGGCCGCGCCGGTCGCCGTGGTCGCCGCGTCGCTGGGCATGCGTTTGAGGGCGAAGCCCATCCAGAGCATCGCGACCGTCGCGAGCACGAACAACGCGAGCGCGAGCTTCATCGGCCCGACCGGAATGGTGGCGAGCGCCCAGACGCCAAACGGCGTTGCGATGATCTGGCCGAGCGTGAGGAAGCCGAGCGAGCGCCAGTGAATGTCGCGCCAGATGCTCGGCATCAGATGCAGGCTGGCGGCGATCTCCATCATCAATACGGAGGCGATGACCTCGACCGGTGGCAGCGCCAGCGACAGCGCCGTTATGACGAGCAAGGAAAATCCGAAGCCGGAAAATCCGCGCACGATGGCCGCGCCGAACACACAGGCGATGGCGTAGACGAGGTAGGGCGTGAGGCTGGGAAGGGTCATCGCAGCGAGGGTGGCCTGTGTCGATATTGCGGCGGCAGACCCAAAGCACCGAGTTCGTTCGTACCAGGGCAGCCGCTGATTTCTTCCGAAATACGGGGACAGCTCGGAACTACGGGGACAGTATACCTATTTCTTCGCACGTCCTCATACTTGGAAAGGCTATCGTAGAAATAGGTATACTGTCCCCGTATTTTCCAACCCTCAACACGGACGGAGCAAGCCGCCGCCCCTCACCGACCGCGGGCCTCTTGCCTCCCAAGAGGTCGGCTGCGAGACGCGGTCTCCTCTCCCCGTAAGAACGGGGAGAGGAGAGTTCCGTCGCTCCATGCGCTGTCAATTCCCTAACCCCTAGTCCCTAGTCCCCAATCCGTTACGTCGTCCCCTTCTTCCCCGCCTCCTCAATCACGGCATACGTATTAGCGGCCTCCGGAAAACTGCGCGCCTTCACTTCTTCCGCATACGCTGCAATGGCGCCTTCAATCGCGGTCGCGACTTTGCCGAATTCCTTGACGAACTTTGGCACGCGCGGCGACAGCCCGAGCATGTCCTCCATGACCAGGATCTGGCCATCGCACTGCGCCGACGCGCCGATGCCGATGGTTGGGATCGCGATCGCCTTGGTGATCTTGGCGGCCAACGGTTCGGCCATCGCCTCCAGCACCACGGCGAAGGCGCCCGCCTCGGACACCATCTGCGCGTCCTCCTCGATCAACGCCCAGGCGTTGCGCGTGCGGCCTTGGGTCTTGTAGCCGCCGAGCACGTGGATCGACTGCGGCGTCAGGCCGATATGCGCCATCACCGGCACGCCGCGCTCGGTCAGGAAGCGGATGGTCTCGGCCATGCGCCGGCCGCCCTCCAGCTTGATCGCGCCGCAGTCGGTCTCCTTCATGACGCGGGCGGCGTTGCGGAAGGCCACCGCCGGGCTCTCCTCATAGCTGCCGAACGGCATGTCGACGACGATCAGCGCCTTCTTGGCCCCGCGCACCACCGCGCGGCCATGCATGATCATCAGGTCGAGCGGGACCGGGATAGTGGAGTCGAAGCCGTGCATGACCATGCCGAGGCTGTCGCCCACGAGAAGGAAATCAACATAAGGGTCGGCGATGCGCGCGGTATGGGCGTGATAGGCCGTCAGCGACACGATGGGGTCGCCGCCTTTGCGGGCGGTAATGTCGGGGGCGGTGGTGCGCTTTGTGGGGGTGGACGGGATGGCGGACATGGGGCGGGTCCTCGTGAGGATGGGGCCACAGTATGCCACGAAGCGCCGGTGGGGACACGATGTTCATGTTCGCTGACGCGGCGTCCAGGGTGACAACGATGGCTTAGGCGAACATGAACTTCGTGTCCCCGGTCTGCCGAGGGCTCCCGGCAGACCGCTCCCGGCAGACCGGGGACACGATGCTCAGCTTCGGCGGAACAGCGTTTTCGGTTGCCAAAATGCGCCGAGGCCGCCGAAGATGAGCATCATGTCCCCAACCCAATTCATCTCAGCCGTCACCGTCCTGGTGCCCGATTATGACGCTGGCATCGCCTTCTATGTCGGCGCGCTCGGTTTCGCGCTGGTCGAGGATCGCGCCCTGAGCCCGACCAAACGCTGGGTGCTGGTCGCCCCGCCGGGCGCGCGCGAGGCGCGGCTGCTGCTGGCCAAGGCCGAAGGCCCCTTGCAGGCCGCCCGCATCGGCGACAAGACCGGCGGGCGCGTGGCATTATTTCTGACCACGGATGATTTCGCCCGCGACCACGCGGCGATGCTGGCCAGGGGCGTGAAATTCCGCGAGTCGCCGCGCGTAGAACCCTTTGGCACAGTCGCCGTGTTCGAGGATCCGTTCGGCAACGCCTGGGATTTGATCCAACCGGCCCGAGGAGAGACGCCATGAAGCGCTACATCGACTGCAGCCACACGGTCGAGCACGGCATGGTCACTTACAAGAGCCTGCCCGCGCCGGTGATCTGCGATTTCCTGTCGCGCGAGGCCTCGAAAAAGCTCTACGCGCCGGGGACCGAGTTCAACATCGGCAAGATCGAGATGGTGGCCAACACCGGCACCTATGTGGACGCGCCGTTCCACCGTTTTGCGCATGGAAAAGACCTGTCGGAGCTGCCGCTGGAGAGCCTCGCGGATCTCGAAACCGTTGTTGTCCGCACGCCGTTTGAGCGCGGCCGGGCCATTGACGCGAGCGCGTTCGCGGGGCTGGATTTGGCCGGCAAGGCCGTGCTGGTGCATACGGGATGGAGCCGCAATTGGCGCACCGACGCGTACTTTGAGGGGCATCCCTATCTGACGGCCGAAGCAGCCGAGCTGCTGCGCGGGTCGGGCGTGAAATTCACGGGCATTGACACCTATAACATCGACGACACGCGCGACGGCGCCCGTCCCGTGCACACCGCGCTGCTGGGTAACGACATCCCGATCTGCGAGCACATGACGGGGCTGGACAAGGTTCCGGATTCTGGCGCGCGGCTGTTCGCGGCGCCGGTCAAGGTGAAGGCGTTCGGGACGTTTCCGGTCAGGGCGTTTTGTGTGGCGGGGTGAGAAGAACATGCGGCGAGATAAGCTGTCGGCCAACGGTCAATCGACAAGCTTGAGACACCAACGAATGCGTAACGAATTTCTTGCATTTTTGTTCATCTTGTGATGCTGGTGATTCGAATCGAGGACTGTTGTGAGCCCCATTAAATCCAAAGCAAGCAAGCTTGCGAAGGTCGGCGTCGATCGAGTGAACATCGACTACATCAAAGCAAATCACTTTCGAACCATCGCCCCCAGCGGCGTGATGAGCAGCATTACACCGCAGGGACAGGTCCAATTCGCACTGTTTTCCGAACGCCAAGCGATACCTCAAAGGATCGTCCACGAGGTCGATTCGAGTGGCAATCTCGGCAAGGTTCTGGAGCAAGTGGTTCGAGAGGCAATCGTTCGCGAGGTAGAAGTAGCCGTGACGATGGATCGACAAACGGCGATCTTGTTTGCACACAGGCTACTGGAGTTGGCCAAAGAGCTAGATACTCTCGGCGACAAGGAGAATAACTAATGACTATGGCAGTGACACTTTCTTCACCACTGCGCGCAGGAATTCGCTCATTTCAATCGGATTCAGGACGACCCGGAAAATATGCGCGCAATGGCGAGGACGCCGTTTCAAGGTTCCACAGACTCGTTCGCAAATGGCGAATTGAGACCGCCTATGTATCCTCAACTTCAGAACTATTCGAACACCCCTCTTTTGTCGAGATAGTAAGCATGGGAAAAGAGGCGGTTCCACTTATAATCGATGAGCTTGAACGGCAGCCGGACTTGTTAGTTGGTGCACTGACGCGCATCACGGGAGAAAATCCAGTTACAACCGGCGATCAAGGCGATGTCTACGCCATGATCATTGCATGGAACGACTGGTTTCAGCGCAGATTCAAATGAGCCGCAGCGATATTCTGGAAGCCTTTCCAAACATTAACAATGGTCAGCTTGAGTTAACAAGCCCAGCTACTCCCAAGTACAATTGTATCGCATACGCGGCAGACGATCATCATCGTTGGTGGTGGCCAGATCCAGATGGCATCTGTTACTGGCCACCGTCAGCGCAGCGAGCAGTCCGATTGGCCGCGTTTCAACAGGCGTTCGAAACGCTTGGCTATAAATTGACAGACAACCATGACGTCGAAGCCGGAAAGCAAAAAATTGCGATCTTTTGCAAGGACAGCTTGCCAACGCATGCTTCAAAACAACTGAGTGATGGATCGTGGTCCAGCAAGTTAGGAAAGCTGGAAGATATATCCCACGACAAATCGGGAGTCGAAGGTGCAACCTACGGAACAATAACGTTAGTTATGGAACGCGGGACCTCAGCAAGTTAACCCCTACTTACACCTTACCAGCTTCATCCCGCCCGGCGCATCCCAGCCCAGATCCATCTCATCGCCAGTCAGATGCAACATAATCGAGTGCCGCTGCTTGTCGCCTTGCACCGTGCATTCGGCATTGGCGGTCCAGATCTCGCCGGCGTTGCGCAGCGCGGATAAGCGGCAATTGGTCTCGAACTGCTTGTAGCTCTTTTCGCTGAACACGACCGGGGCCTTGTCGGTGCCGGCTTGCGCTTTGCAGGCCTCGGCGTCCTTGGCCCAGGAGCCGACAAAAGTCAGCGCCGGCAGGGGTTCGTCGGGCTTTTTCGGTTTGCGCTTGGCCTCAGCAGTCGATGCGGCCAGCGCCAATGCGCCGGCTGCAATGGCGACCACCAACCATCCGTTTGCCGTCCGAAGTCCAACCATAGCCGTCCCCCCAAAAACCACTCCGAGCCCAATCGATAAATCATTCGGCCCGCCCGCTCAACTCCCGCGCCGCGCGTCCCGCCCGCCGCGTCGGCCGCCGCTGGTGGGTGCGGTCACCACGCTTGCAGCGCCGGGAGCAGGTTCGGCGCGGTCGCGGTTCTGGTTGATCCACTCGGCGCAATGCGCATCTGTCCCCATCAGCACGTTGGCGGCGCGCACCGCCTCCATCTCCTGCGGACGGATCGGGTTCATGATGGCGCTGGTCATGCCCGACGCGATGGCCATCGGCAGGAAGGCGGCGTTGATGCCGTGGCGGTGCGGCAGGCCGAAACTGATGTTGGAGGCGCCGCAGGACGTATTCACCTTCAGTTCTTCACGCAGGCGGCGCACCAGGCGGAACACCTGTTGCCCGGCCGTGCCCATGGCGCCGATTGGCATCACCAGCGGATCGACCACGATGTCGTGCGCCGGAATGCCGAAATCGGCGGCGCGCTGCACGATCTTTTTCGCCACCGCAAAGCGCACGTCCGGGTCCTCGGAAATGCCGGTCTCGTCATTGGAGATGGCGATGACGGGCACATTGTATTTTTTGATCAGGGGAAGGATGACTTCCAGCCGGTCTTCCTCGCCGGTCACGGAATTGACCAGCGGCCGGCCCTTCACCACCTCCAGTCCCGCCTTCAGCGCGGCGGGGACGGATGAATCGATGCACAGCGGGCAATCGACCAGCGATTGCACCAACTCAATGGTCGCGCGCAGCAGCGCCGGCTCGGTCTCGTTCGGATTGACGGCGGTCACGCCCGCGTTCACATCCAGCACCAGCGCGCCGGCGGCCACCTGGGCCAGCGCATCCCGCATCACGGTCTCGAAATTGCCGGCCACCATCTCGGCGGCCAACTTCTTTCGTCCGGTCGGGTTAATGCGCTCGCCAATGACGCAAAACGGCTGATCAAAGCCCATGATCACGGTCTTGGTGGCGGACTGCAAAATGGTCTGGGTCATGATATCTCTCTGGCGCATGCAGCGTAAATGTTGCGTTGCGGCATAAATCCGTGTTTCGTCAAGCGATTGTTCGACTTAGCCGCACAGATCAGGGGCCGCACTTGCCCAATAGCGACATTTCCGTCAGCTTCGAGTTCTTTCCGCCCCGCACCGAGAAGGCACGCTTGGCGCTCGGCGAGACGGCGGACCGGCTGGCCAGGCTCGGCCCGGCCTTCATGACCGTGACCTATGGGGCTGGCGGCACCACATCCGATCCGACACTCAACGCGGTGCTGGACATCCAGGGCCGCACGGGCGTTCCCACGGCCTCGCACCTCACCTATGTTTCGACCCCGATCTATCAGGTCGCGACCTACGCCGAGAGCCTGAAAGCCGCCGGCATAGCCCACGTGGTGGCGCTGCGCGGCGACCCGCCCCCTGGAAAGCCAGGCGACCGCCATGGCGGAGCGGGCTTCTATCATTCAACGCCAGCGTTCGTCGCCAGCCTGAACAAGGTCTGGGGTTTTGACATCTCGGTCTCGGCCTATCCCGAAAAGCACCCCGACACGCCCACCGCCGAGGGCGACGTGGAAATGCTGGCGCGCAAGCAGGACGCCGGCGCCAAGCGGGCCATCACGCAGTTCTTCTTCGACAACGACATCTTCTTCAAGTTCCGCGACGACGCCGCCGACGAAGGCGTCACCATCCCCGTGGTGCCCGGCGTGCTGCCGATCATGGATTTTGCCAAGATGACGGGGTTCGCGGCCCGCTGCGGCGCAAGCGTGCCCGGCTGGCTGGCTGAGCGTTTCGCGGGCGTGACGGACCCTGCGGAAGCGCGGAAAGTTGCGTGCGAGGTTCTGGCGCGGCAGGTCGAAGGGCTGATCAAAGGCGGCTGCAAACACATCCACGTCTTCACGCTGAACGATGCGGGGATGACGGAGGAGCTGTGCCGGACGGTGGGACTGGGGACGGTGGCTCGGTGATCGCCTAGTACCCTTTTGCGCGCGTGCTTGCAGAAATGGCGCTGACACCGAATGAGAATCGGTGTTTCAGTTGACATTTATACTGTTAAGCAGTACCAATTTGCGTGATGACAACTTCGAGTGGAACGACATCAAGAACGCCAAGAACTTGGCCGGGCACGGTGTGAGTTTCGAGCGGGCGCGACTCGTTTTTTCTGATGGTTTCGTGGTCGAAAAGCTCGATGACCGTTTCGCCTATGATGAATATAGGTTCATTGCCATTGGCATGGTCGATGGAGTTTTGTTGCAGGTTGCTTATGTTGATCGTGGCGAACGCCGCCACATCATAACCGCCCGACGGGCTATGAAAAATGAGCAAAATGAGTACTTCAAAGAGAATGGGGGCGACGGCTCCCGAGGGCATTGAACCGCTCCGGCCGATGACCGATGAGGAGGTTTTAGCCGCTGCCCTGAGCGATCCGGATGCGCAACCCCTGACACCAGAAGACTTCAAGCGCATGAAGCGCGTGCCGCGCGCGAAGACTTTGCGTCGGGCGCTTGGCCTCACTCAGGAAGAGTTCGCCGCCAGCTATCGAATCCCGCTCGGAACGCTGCGCGATTGGGAACAGGGCGCAGCTGAGCCGGATTCGTGCGCGCGGGCGTATCTGGAGGTAATTGCGCGGCTGCCGGACGAGGTGGCGGCGGCGTTGGCGTGACAGATGCCTAAGCCATGCGATCAAGAGGCGGGGATAAATTGCCTTCAAAACCAACCAGCACGGACAAACTTGAAGACCGAATTGACATTACCCCGCAGGACGTAAAGCGCTTCATTGACACCCATGACGACCTCTACAAGGGGCGCCTCAAGATCGAATTGAACTACCCGCGGGTGGTATTGCTGGCTTGGCTGAAAGCATACCTGGACCGGACGACCAATGCATTCGACTGGGTTGGCGTTGTATCGGGGAGCGAGCAGGACCCTGAACTTCCACTGTTGCAGCGCCAGCGTCTGACGGTTCTGAATTTCGACGGCTCACCGACCTACGATTTGGACACGGATTGGACCGTGAGCGGCGTCGCCGCCAAACACCAATTCAATTTCACCCTCTGCAGCCAGGTTCTTGAACACGTTGCAGATGCGCGCCAGGCCTTCGCCAATCTCGTGGCTTGTACGGCGCCCGGCGGGCTCATTCTCGTCAGCATCCCGGTAGTCAATCGCATTCACGGCGAACCCTATTTCTACTCATCGGGATTCCACCCCAGATACCTGTTGCGACTGGGCCGGGAGCAAGGCCTCGAAGTTAAAGGCTATGGGCAATTCGGAACGGCAAAGTATATGATGACTTGCATGGCCGGGAAATGGCTGAGCTACCAACAGCTTGCGCCGGGAATTCATACCAGCCGGGACATTGTCTTCCCACTGTTCATGTTCAATGATGGGCGCAAGGAGAATTCCAGACTGGAGCGTCTGTTGGGATTCAAACAGGTCATGACCGACTGTTGGGCGGTCTTCCGCAAGTCGCCGGTCATGTGAATTGGGCTTCGGTCACGGTCCCCCCACCCATCGCCCCCAACCGCTCCCGCAACACCCCGCTCTCCGCGATAATCTCCCCTACCAGGTGCTCGCGCCGGTACGCCATCACATGCACGCCCTTCACCCCGGCGATTTCGCGCACCTGCTGGATCATCTCGATCGCGATCTTTTTCCCCTCCTCGGCGGGCTTGGCCGCCTTCTCCAGCCGGTCGATCACCGCGTCAGGAATATGGATCCCCGGCACATTCGCGCGCATCCAGCGCGCCGATTTTGCGCCCGCCAGCGGCCCGACGCCGGCCAGAATGAACACTTTTTCGTCCAGGCCCATGTCGCGCACGCGGGCCATAAAGCGCCGGAACAGCGCCATATCGAAAATGTAGTTGGTCTGAATAAAGTCCGCCCCCGCGCGCACTTTCTTCTCCAGCCGCTCGGCCCGATACTCGTACGGCGGAATGCACGGGTTTTCGGCCGCGCCCAAAAAAATCGGCGGGGCGTAGGTGAGTTTTCGCCCGCTTAAAAACTTCCCTTCATCGCGCATGGTCTTCAGCGTCCGCAGCAACGACAGGCTGTCCAGATCGAACACCGGTTTGGCCCCCGGCTGATCACCTACCCCGACGCCATCACCCGTCAGACAGAGGATGTTGCCGACGCCCATCGCTGCCGC
>JANMVX010000374.1:0-13723 GCA_031393505.1 Hyphomicrobiaceae bacterium
AGGTTGGCTGGAAACTGCTCTTTCCAACACTCTTGTTGATGGGTAACTTGGGATCAGCCGTCGGATCTTTTCTGTCTGGAGATTGGACTCGTGGAATCTACTGGTTGGCGTCGGCAGTGTGTATCGGAGCCGTCGCCTATAAGTGAACGGTCATGCGGCGACCGCGTAGGCGCCGACCACAAGATACTAGGCCTGGCACTTATTCAGGAGTGCGATGAGGTCGGTGAAGTCGGCGAACATGAATGCCTTTCAAGCCGTGCGCTTCGGCAGACATCTCTGACACCGTTGACATGACAACATGCGTCGGTTGAGTTGCCCAATAGGCGTATTCGGCGGCCTTCACGTCATCGAAGTTTGTGTAGGCTGTCATCGTCCACGTCCGCCGGCGATGTTCGGCGCGGGCGAGGAATTCGGGGCTGGTGGTATCTATCGGTTTTTTCTTCATGACCCAGCCTCCGCCCCACCCCGAAACCCCGTCGCCAGCACGTACAGCTCGGCGCTATCGGCCCTACTCGCCTCCGGCTTCACATGCCGCACAACGCGGAAATTCCGCTTCAGCAGCACCAGCAGATCGTGCTCGGACCCACCCTGCAGCACTTTGCAGAGGAACATGCCGCCCGGCGCCAGGATGGTCGCCGCGAAATGCCCCGCGCCCTCGGCCATGGCCATGATGCGCAAGTGGTCGGTCATCTTGTGGCCCATCGCCGGTTCGGCCATGTCGGACAGTACGACGTCCACTTTGCCGCCGAGCAGCGCGATGATGCGGTCCTCGGCTTCTTCGGCGTTGAAATCCTGCTGCAGGAATTTTACGTGCGCGATCGGCTCCATGGGGTTGACGTCCACGGCCACCACCATCCCGCCGCGCGGTTCGCCGGCCTTCACCTCTTTGGCCGCGACCTGCGACCAGCCGCCCGGCACCGCGCCGAGATCGACCACGCGCATGCCCGGTTTCAGCAGCTTGTAGCGCTCGTTGATCTGGATCAGCTTGAAGGCCGCGCGCGAACGCCAGCCCTGCGCCTTGGCGGCGGCGACATAGGGGTCGTTGAGCTGCCGCTCCAGCCAGCGTTGCGAGGAGATGGTGCGCCCCTCGGCGGTTTTCAGGCGCGTACCGAGCATGCGGCTGCTGGCCGCCTTCTTTTTGGGCGGCACCTTGCCCGATCCCGATCCCTTTTTGCCAGTCGCACTCATGTCACCGCTCCTTGCCGTTGCGCACGCCAGCGGTTGGCCCGATCCTCAGCCATCAACAACGATAAGATCCCCTCACGCAGGCCCCGATCCGCCACGCGCAAGCGCTCGCACGGCCACGTCCGCATCAAGGCCTCCAGGATGGCGCAACCGGCCAGCACCAAGTCGGCGCGGTCCTTGCCGATGCAGGGTTCGGCGACGCGGCCGTCGTAGTTGGTCGCCAGCAGCCGCGCCGTCACGGCACGGATGTCGTCCGAGCGCAGCCAGCAGCCGTCGACGCGGTTGCGGTCGTAGACCTTTAGCCCGAGATGGATGCCGGCCACCGTGGTCACTGTGCCTGAGGTGCCCAACAGATGCGCCCCGCGCCGTTGCAACTGCCGCGCGATCTGGTGTTCGTGCTCGAACGGCGTCAGCAGCGACAGCACGTGGTCGACCATGGCGTCGTAGGTCGGCTGGTCGACGAACCGCCCGCCGAATTTTTCCGACAGCGTCACCACGCCCAGCGGCAGCGACGTCCATGCTTTCACGCAGTCCTGCACGTCCACCCGATCGGGGCGGTTCTGCGCGGCGCGGCCGATGAAATCGATCCAGATCAGCTCCGACGAGCCGCCGCCGATGTCGAACACCAGCGCGCCGTCCGACTGGCGGTCGATCAGCGTCGCGCAGCCGGAGACGGCGAGCCGCGCCTCGGTCTCGCGGCCGACGATTTCCAACGCCATGCCCGTGTGCTCTCGCACGCGAGCAATGAACGCCTCGCCATTGCGAGCGATACGGCAGGCTTCCGTCGCGATCAGCCGCGAACGGGTGACGCCGCGGCGCCGCATTTTGTCCGCGCACACGTCCAGAGCGTCGAGCGTGCGCGACATGGCGGCCTCGGACAACACGCCGGAATGGCCGAGCCCCTCGCCAAGGCGAATGATGCGCGAAAACGCGTCGATGACGTGGAAACTGCGGCGGGATGGACGCGCGACCAGCAGCCGGCAATTGTTGGTGCCCAGATCGAGAGCCGCGTAGATATGATCATTGGGCGGAGCATAGTCGGGCGCAAGGCCGGACTCCGGCCCTCTGTCGGCGCGCCCTGGATCGCCAGCTCCCGCGTGCTCCGACCCGCCCGGGATCGGCTCGCAGGCAACCGCGCCAGGGCCAACTGGATCTTTTGGCCCGTGCACGTCTATCCCCAGCGCCTGGAACTCAGGGCTTTTGGCCCCGGATCGGTCCTGACCTTACAGCCATCCCGTCTCACCATCAGGCGTCCCGCTGGAATCACCCTTGACGGGACAGTAGCATGTTCGGGAAACGGGTAAAGCGTCATCACGGGGCGATTCGCGAGGGGGAACGGCAATGAGGGTGCTGATTGGATTGGCCATGCTTGGCACGGCGGCGGGCGGCGTTTCGGGGGCCACGGCGGCTGATCCGTTGCCCTATCAGGAGAGCGTCGCAGCACTGATTGCGGCCTACCCGGATTTTCTCTCCGGCCGAGACGGCAACGATCTGGTCTGGGCGGACGGCACGAAAATGCCGATCGACGACGGCAAGGGCGAAAAGCCGTTCGAGACCATGCTCAATGCGCCCGACATCAAGGACCAGTTTTCGCAAGCCTATAGCCCCGGCAAGCCGGCCGCCTCACCAGAGCTGAACCAGGATCCCGGCCGCGTCCGCTATGACGCGCTGTTCCGCAAAATGTACGGCGATTGCCGCAAGGGCGGCGTGGCCAAGGACATGGAGCCGGTGGCCTGGCTGCCCAGGCACAAGGGCGGCAAGGTGATGTTTTCAATTGTCAACGGCGCGGCCAAGCACTTGCAGGATGTGTCCGACGAGCTGGATGCGCTGCCCGCCAGCCTCACCAAGTTCCTGATTCCCAGCGCCGGCTCCTTTAACTGCCGCGTCATCGCCGGCACGGACCGGGCCAGCATGCATTCCTACGGCGTCGCCATCGACATCAACACGGCGCATGCGCACTATTGGCGCAACGCCAAGCCGGACGGCAAAGGTCATCTCGCCTACCAGAACGACATTCCGTTCGAGATCGTCGATATCTTTGAGCGGCACGGCTTCATCTGGGGCGGCAAGTGGTATCACTATGACACCATGCACTTCGAATACCGGCCCGAACTGATGCCGGTGAAGGTGACGCCATGACCGAGCCCTGCGATCTCACAGCGACGGAGGCGCGCCGCCTGATCGGCCGCAAGAAGCTGTCGCCGATCGAACTGATGACGAGTTGCATCGACCGCATCGGCAAGGTGAACGGCAAGGTCAACGCCGTCGTCGCCTTGGACGCAGAACGGGCACTGGCCGAGGCGCGGCGCGCTGAAGCGGATGTGATGGCGGGCAATCCGCTCGGCGCGCTGGCAGGGCTGCCGATCGGGGTGAAGGACCTCGACAGCACCGCAGGCCTACGCACCACTTGGGGTTCTCTTCTCTTCAAAGACTTCGTTCCGGAGGCGGACGATCCTGTGGTGGCGAACATCCGAAAGGCCGGCGGGATTGTTCTCTGCAAGACCAACACGCCGGAATTCGGCGCGGGGGCCAACACCGTCAATCGGGTCTATGGCGCCACCGGCAATCCGTTCGATGTCACTCTGTCCGTGGCCGGATCGTCGGGCGGATCGGCGGCGGCGCTGGCGACCGGCATGGTGCCGCTGGCCACAGGATCAGACATGGGCGGTAGTCTTCGCACGCCCGCAGGATTTTGCGGCGTGGTCGGGTTTCGGCCGTCTCCAGGCCTGGTGCCCGATCCATCGTCCGGGGTCGCCCTATCGCCCTTCGCCGTGCTCGGCCCCATGGGGCGCACGGTCGATGACGCGCATCTGCTTCTGATGGCGCAGCTGGATGTCGACCGCCGCGATGCCTGGTCGAGTTCCGACGCACACGCCATTCCGTGCGCGTTGCAGGGAGCGGATCTTTCGCGGCTGCGCGTGGCCTTTTCAGTCGACCTCGGCGTTGCCCCCATCGACAATAACATCCGCGATGTCTTTGCCGCGAAGACAGCGCGTTTCAAACACCTGTTCGCAAAATCGCGCGTCCAGCACCCATGGATGGCCGACGTCCACGACGCTTTCGAGGTGTTGCGCGGCATCGGCTTTGTCGCCAGCTTCCGCGAACTGGTCGCCGAAGAGCGCGACCTGCTCGGGGAGAACGTCATCGACAACACCGAGCGGGCGCTAAAATGGTCGCTGCCGGACGTGGCCGCCGCGCACAAGGTGCAGACGGTGATCTACCGCAGCTTCATCAATTTCTTCCACGATGTGGACATCCTGATCGCACCGGCCGCGGCCGTTTCGCCGTTCCCGCACGCTCAGCGCTATGTCACCCACATCAACGGCGAGGAGATGCCGACCTACATGAGCTGGCTCGCCGTGGTCTATGGCCTGACTATGGCGCTGCCGGCGGTCGCCTGCATCCCCTGCGGGCGCGACCACAAGGGCCTGCCTTTCGGCATCCAGGTCGCCGGTCCGCGCGGCTCGGACGCCAAGGTGCTGGCCATCGCCAAGAGCCTGTCGGAAGCGCTGGAGGGTGATGTGGAAACGGCGCGGCCAGTGCCTGATCTCGCCAAGTTGACCAGTTGACCTTTGGCCCCCTTGCGCCGGCTGCTTTTGGCCGCAATAACCCTTCAGAACCTGCCGGTCATTCCCTTTCGCGTCCCAAGGACGCTCATTCCAACGAGGTATCGACGTGCTACATCTCTTCTTGAAGCGTTCGGCTGTGCTGGCTGTGGCTGGCGCCCTATTGGCTCTCGCCGCCCCCGCCTTCGCCGATGGCAAAGTGCTGGCCAAGGTCGACGGCAAGGACGTCACCGACGCCGACGTCGCGCTGGCGCAATCGGAGATCGGGCCGAATCTGGGCAGCATTCCGCCTGAGCAGCGCACCGCCGTGCTGGTCAACTACATCATCGACAACCGGCTGATGACCGCCGCCGCCGAAAAGGCCGGCTATGGCTCCGACGCTTCGATGGCCGCGCGTCTCGACTATTACAAAGGTCGTGCGCTGCGCGATCTGTTCTTCGACAAGAGCGTGACGGGCGCGGTGACGGACGCCGAAGCCAAGAAAATTTACGACAAGAAAGTCGGCGAAATCAAACCGGTCGAGGAAGTGCGCGCGCTGCACATCCTGGTCGCCAAGAAGGAAGAGGCCGACGATCTGGTCGCCAAGCTGAAGGCGGGCGGCGATTTTGGCGCGCTCGCCAAGGAGAAATCGACCGACACGGGAAGCGGCGCTGCGGGCGGCGACCTCGGCTACTTCGCCAAGGACCAAATGGTAAAACCTTTCGAGGACGCGGCCTGGGCGCTGAAGAAAGATGAAGTGTCCGCTCCCGTGCAGAGCCAGTTCGGCTGGCACATCATCAAAATGGTCGACAAGCGCACCAAGCCGGCGCCGGCCTTCGAGACGGTGAAGGACGGCATCCTCAACGGCCTGGTGCAGCAGAAGGCGCAGGAGATCATCGGCGGGCTGCATAAGGCGGCGAAGATCGAGTATGTCGATGCGGATCTGAAGAAGGCCGCCGAGGGTGCGCAGCAGCCGCAGTAGGACTTACCCACTCCCCCGCCTCTTTGCGGGGGAGTCGGTGGCGCGAAGCGCCGGGTGAGGGGCAGCCGCTTGCTCCGAACCTGTTGCAAAGAGCGCTGAGCCAGCCGCTGCCCCTCACCGACCGCGTGGCTCTTGCGCTGAAACGCGCTGCGAGACGCGGTCTCCTCTCCCCCTAAAAAGGGGGAGAGGAAAAAGGGCCTCGCTGGCTTGTTGCGGTGACGTTGGGCTTTTGCCGGGATGACGCAGACCTCAAGCGGCAGAGTTCTTACCTCTGCGGCATGACAGGCCTTCGCAAAATCGGCTGGATGCCCTATATTGTAGCGCATGACACCAACGCCCGTAACTACTCCGTCGTCTCCGCCCAAGCGCCCGCGCAGACTCTTGCCCAAGGTCATGACGCTGACGGACGCGGCGGCGGACCGCATCCGCGCCCTCATGGCCAATACTGACAAGCCGCTGGCCGGCGTGCGGGTGGGGGTCAAGAATGGCGGTTGCGCGGGCATGGAATACACGCTGGAATACGCCGAGAGCCGGCTGCCCTTGGATGAAGTGGTAGAGGATAAAGGCGTTTTGGTTCTGGTCGATCCCAAGGCCGTGTTGTTCCTGCTCGGCACCACCATGGATTTCGAGGTCGGCAAGATGAAATCCGGCTTTGTGTTCAAAAATCCAAACCAGACCAGCGCCTGCGGTTGCGGCGAATCGGTCGCCATCACGCCAGCCAATCCCGATGTCGCGGGTGGCGATGCCGCCGCCTGACGCAGAGCGCGCGCGGGTTTGCGCATCGGTTGTAACATCCGCGAGCGTTAGTCTGGATCGATTGCTGGCCGAGCCCAAGCAAGCTCTCGCCGCGCTGTGCGCTGCCCAAGTCCTGGTCTGGACCTTGGCCTGTTCGTTCACCCACTATGGCCCGACGCGCGACATGGTCGAGAGCTATCTCTGGGGCCATGAATGGGTCATCGGCACCGCCAAGCACCCCAATCTGCCAGGCTGGATTTTGGAATCGGGACGGCTGCTGACGGGCTCCATCAGCTGGCCGGGGTACTTCTCCTCGGAACTGCTGCTCATCGGGACGTATATCTGCACCTTTGGCCTGGGCGCCGACATCATGGGGCCGCGCCGCGCGCTGGCCGGCGTGCTCCTGCTGACCGGGCTGTTTTACATGGCCTGGCCAAGCACCCTGATGAACCACGACGTGGTGCAGATGCCGATCTGGGCCGCGTTGATCTGGCAGCTCTGGCGGCTGCGCGAGCGGCCAAGCGTTCCGGGTTGGCTGGTGCTGGGGGCCGTGGCCGCCTTCGGGCTCTACGCCAAACTGTCGTTTGGCGTGCTGATCGCCTGCTGTGGCCTATGGATTCTCTACGATGGCGCCCTTCTGAAGCAACTGGCGCGGCCGGCGCCGTGGCTGGGTCTCGGGCTGTTCGCCGCGCTTTGCCTGCCGCTCGCGCGCTGGCTGAGCGCCTCGCAATTTGCCGCCCTGGGGTATGCCCGCGAACAAAACGCCGAGGGCGCCAGCCCCTGGGAATTTCTCGGCGGCCAGATCCTCACCTCCTTCGGTGTGCTGGCCTTGGCTGTGCTGGCGGGGCTGATCTGGCGGCAGGCGAGCGCGCCCGCCCGAGCGCCCGCCCAGGATGCTCCGTTGCCCTCCGATCTGTCCGTCCGCTATCTCGCCCATATGCTGATCCTGCCCAACCTCATGACCACCTGGCTCGCCTGGACCCTGTCGTCGGGCACGCGCGGCATGTGGGGAACGCCCATGCTCAGCCTGCTTGGCCTGCTGGTGGTGGCCCTGGTTCCGCGACGGCTCGACGCGTCGACGCTGCGCCGACTGGCGCTTCTGGCGGCGGGAATTCTGCTGGTGTTGCCCACGGTCTATATCGCCGACACCTTGCTTGAGCCGCGCCTCACCGGCCACCCCAAACGCCAGGGCTGGCCGCAAGCCGAGATGAACCGGCGCTTCCAGGCCATTTGGCGCCAGCAGACCGGAAAGCCCCTAAAGATCGTGGCCGGGGATTTCTGGACCGCCGGGCTGGTGGCGCTGGCCCCGGGCGACATGCCCTCCATCTTCACCAACGGCAATTTCGATACCGCGCCCTGGATCACGCCGGAACGCTTAAAGCGCGAGGGCGCGCTGCTGATCTGGCAAGCTGGCGACCCAGCGGCGGGGATCCCGCTCGATATCGCCCCCATCGCCGGCGACCGGCCGCCGCACTACGAGCAGTTCCAATGGCCGCTCTTTAGCGGTGCGCCGCCGCTTGTGATCGGCTATGCCATTGTGCCCCCGGCATGACGGGCGCGCTCATCCCGAAACCATCCGAACGTTTTTCTATGCCGCAACAGCTTCTCTCTGTCATCGTGCCCGTGCTGAACGAGGCCGCCAATCTCGGCGAGCTCTCGTCGCGGCTGCGTACCGTGCTGGACGGGCTGGACATAGGCTGGGAAGTGATCGCAATTGACGACGGTTCCACCGATGGCACGCTGGCGGCGCTGCGCGATCTGCACACCTCGGATGCGCGCTTCCGGGCCATTTCGCTCAGCCGCAACTTCGGCAAGGAACGCGCCATTGCGGCGGGGCTCGCCTATGCGCAGGGCGACGCCGCCGTGCTGATTGACGCCGACCTGCAGCATCCGCCCGAAGTCATCGCCGAATTTCTGCGCGAGTGGCGCAACGGTTTTGATGTGGTCTACGGCCAGCGCATCGATCGCAATACCGACGGTCCGATCCGGCGCTATCTGGCGCGCGGCTTCTATCGCCTGTTCAAAACGCTGTCGCGCACCTCGCTGCCGCCGGGAGCGGGTGATTTTCGCTTGCTGTCGCGCCGCGCGGTCGACGCCATGAACCGCTTTGGCGAGCGCGAACGGTTCAACAAGGGTCTCTATTCCTGGATCGGCTTTCCGTCCATCGGCGTTCCTTACCGGGTCGCAGAGCGCAAGGCCGGCTTCGCCAAATGGAGCCCGCGCAAACTGATCCACTTCGCGCTGGATGGCATTTTCTCGTTCTCGACCGTGCCTTTGCGCCTGTCAGCTGTGCTCGGGCTGCTGATTTCGCTTGGCGCGGTGGGCTATGGCTTCTACTTTCTCTTCTATACGCTGCTCTATGGCATTGATCGGCCGGGCTTTCCCTCGCTGATCATCTCGATCATGTTCCTGAGCGGCGTGCAGCTGGTCTCGCTTGGCATCGTCGGCGAGTACCTGGGCCGGGTGTATGAAGAAGTGAAAGCGCGTCCCCTGTTTCTGGTTGCCGAAGAGGTCGGCTTCGGCGCGCCCGCCGGGGCGGCACGCGTGCTCGACCGGCCGCGCCCGCCCAATGGCGGAGGCCACCTGTGAGCCCCATCGCCATCCGAGACTCGGCACGCATCCCTGCGGGACGCAAGGTGCTGTTGTGCGCGGATGATTTCGCCATCAGCAGTTCAGTATCCAGCGGCATCGAAGACGTCGTCGCCGCCGGGCGGTTGTCGGCGACGTCGTCCTTCGTGACGTTTCCGGAATGGCCGAGCGAGGCCAAGCGACTGGTCGCCTTGCGCGGTAAGGTGGCGATCGGCATTCACCTCAATCTCACGGTCGGCGCGCCGCTTGGGCCCATGCCAGTGCTGGCGCCGAACGGCGAGTTGCCGACGATTGTCGATCTGGTCAATCTGGCGCTGCGACGCAAGATCGACCCGACGGAAATCGAGGCCGAGACGTTCCGTCAACTGACGAAATATGCCGAAGGCGCCGGAATGCCGCCTGACTATCTCGATGGTCATCAGCATGCGCACGCTCTGCCGGTGATTGGCGCGGCGGTGCTGGCGGCGATCAAGCGGTTCAGCCAAGGGCGGTTGCCGATTCTGGTGCGTAACCCGTCGGACAACCCCGTGCGGATCGTTGCGCGCCGGCGTTTCGTCCGCAAGGCCTTGAAGCTGGCCTGGCTGGTGGCCGGCTTTGGCCCGGCGGCCCGCGCGGCGGGGCATGCCGTGAACGACGGTTTTTCGGGCCATTCGGAATATCAGACCGACCGGCCCTATGGACCCGAAATCGAGGCCAGTTTCTCCAGTTCGGGGCCGCTCCACCTGATCATGTGCCATCCCGGCTATGCCGATGCGCTATTGGCCAAGCGCGATTGGGTGACGACGCGCCGTGAGCAGGAGCTGCAGGTCCTATTGAGCGCCGAGGGGCTGCCCGGGCGCTTGTGGCGCCCCGACCGTTCACGCGCCGATCTGTGGCAGGACTGGCGTGCCTGATACAGCCACCGTCCGGGCAAGGATCAAACATTTTGGCGGCTTCCTGCTGGCCGGGTCGCTGGCTTTCGTCACCGATGTGGGCGTGTTTCAGCTGCTTCATGCCGGGCTGACCATCGCCCCGCTGATCGCCCGCCCGCTCAGCATCTCGGTCGCCATGGTGGTCTCCTGGGCCCTCAACCGCACCCTCACATTTCCCGTGGCCGGACCACCGCGGCTCTCCGAATTCCTGCATTTCGCGGCGCTCGCCTGGGTCGCGGCGGCGTTCAACTATGCCGTGTTCGCTGGCGTGCTTTGGCTGTATCCCGCGATCTGGCCGCCGCTCGTCATCTTCATCGCCTCGCTCGCCGCCATGGTGCTGGCCTATCTCAATATGCGGTTCTCCGTTTTCCGGGCGCGGTAGTGGCGCGCCGTCCGTTTACCAAAAATCGACCATTCTCACGCATCCTCACGGTTTGTTCCGGCCTGATGTTGGGAGTAGCCGATGGCCCTTGACGATGTTCCGCTCGCCGAACCCATGTCCCCTGGCGCCGAGCGTTTCAGCCGCGAAGCGCTGCGGCGCGGCGGTGCGCATGGCGGCATTCAGCTCAGCTACGGCGACGATCCGATGCAGTCGCTGCTGGTGTTTCCGGCCAAGCGCCCGACCGGTCCCGTGCTGGTGTTCTACCACGGCGGCAATTGGAGCAATGGCTCCAAGGACTGGTTCGCCTATCTCGCTCCCATGCTGAACGCGCGCGGCATCACCTTTGTCAGCGTCGGCTACCGGCTGGCGCCGAATGTGATGTTCCCGGAGGGCTGGGAGGACGGGCTCTACGGTTTTGACGCGGCGGTGCGCAACATCGCCAAATTTGGCGGCGATCCCAACCGCATGTTCGTCTCCGGCCACGATGCAGGCGCGCACTACGCCGCTCTGATGGCGCTGAAATCAGGGTGGCGCGATGCCCTGCTGCTGCCCATGGACGTCGTGAAAGGGTGCCTTCCGGTCTCGGGCTTCTACGACTTCGGGCCGAACGCCGGATTCAAGACCCGCCCGATGTTCCTGGGCGCGCACGAGCTCAAGGGCGAGCGTTTCGCGTCAGCCATCCGCTATGCCTATCCGAAAGCGCCGCCGTTCCTGATCTGCCACGGCTCCGACGATCTCCCCCATGTGCGCAACCAGAGCCACGATTTCGTTCGGGCGCTGCGGCGCGAGGGCGTAGTGGCCGAAGAGCTCATCCTGGACGGCCAGGACCATTTCGGCACGGCGCTCGCCATCGCCGAGGAAAACGGCCCGTGGATCGCCGCCGTGAACTGGATGACTGGCAACACCGGCTGAAGTTGAGGCGGGCGCTGGACGATGGGCCCCCGTCTGAGGCAGAGTTACCCGGAGAGTCGCGCCAACCCCGGGTGATCTTCCATGCGCATCGCCGCCTTGATAGCTGCACTTCTTGTCGTATGCTCGCTGCTGCCGTCCGCCGCCCGCGCCGACGACTGGGCCGGCTGCAAGGGCGACGACTTCAAGACCGTGGTCGCCAGTTGCAGTGCGCTCCTGAAAAAGGGCAAACTGAACCGCTCCCAAACCGTCGATGCGCTCTCCAACCGGGCGTGGGCGTACTATAACACCGACGACAACACGGCAGCGCTCGCCGACTATACGGAATGCCTGAAGCGTGATGAGAACAATGTCACCTGCTTGAACGGCATGGCGGGCACGTATGTGGCCATGGAATGGCACCCTGACGCCATCACGCTCGCCGACAAGGTGATCGCCCTCAATCCGCGCAATCAATATGCCTACATGAACAAGGGCAACGCGCTGCACGCCACGGGCCGCTATCAGCAGGCAATCGAGCAATACGACAAGGCCATCGACGTCGCTCCGGGCTGGGTGCGCGCCTTTTACCGGCGCGGCCGCAGCTACAACGAGGTCGAGCGTTATGAAGACGCCATCGCCGACTTCGACAAGGTCATGCTGATCGACCCCAGCTACACCATTGCGCTCGGCGCGCGCGGCTTCAGCCATCGTGTGCTCGGCCACATCGACAAGGCGCTGGACGATCTCAACGCCGCCACCGCCGCCGACGCCAAGGACGACTGGTCGTTCATCGAGCGCGGCATGGTTCTGCTGCAGCGCAACGAGAATGAAAAGGCTTTGGCCGATTTCGACACCGGCATATCCATGGCCCCGACCGTGACCTGGTATTACGGCCAGCGCGGCATCGCCAATCTGCGGCTGGGCAAGACCGACGCTGCAAAAAAGGATTTTGAGCGTGTCCTGACGACCGTGAAGGACGACGCCATCGCCAATGTCAATCTCGGTCAGATCTACGAAAAGGCCGGGGACACGGGAGCGGCCAAAGCGTTTTACCGTGCGGCCATGACGGGGACGGTTTCGGACCCCGATACACGCGAGGCGCAGAAGCAGGCGCTGAAGCTGCTGGCGGCAGCGAAGTAGCGCGGCTCTGCCTGGTTCACGCGCCTGAAACAAGGACCTCAACCATGAAACTCTCCCGTTTCGCCCCGCCCCATCCCCCCGCCATGCCAGCCATCGAGGGCGTGCGCATCGCCACCTGCGAGGCGGGCATCAAATACAAAAACCGGCGCGATCTGATGCTGATGGCGTTCGACGCCGGGACGTCCGTAGCCGGCGTGTTCACGCAATCCAAGACCGCCGGCGCGCCGGTCGAATGGTGCCGCAAACAGCTGACGGCGGGATCGGCGCGGGCGCTGGTGGTGAATTCCGGCAACTCGAACGCCTTCACCGGCGCCAAGGGCCGCCAGACCGTGAGCGAGACGGCCATTGCCGCAGCCCGCGCCGTGGGATGCGAGCAGGGCCAGGTGTTCATCGCCTCGACGGGCGTGATCGGCCAACCGTTCGATGCCGGCGTCATCACGCGCCAGTTGCCGGCGCTGGCAAAATCGGCAACCGGGGCTGGCTGGGCGGAAGCCGCCGCCGCCATTATGACCACCGACACCTATGCCAAGATAGCGACGCGCACGGCAAAAATCGGCGGCGTGGAGGTGACCCTGAACGGCATCGCCAAGGGCTCGGGCATGATCGCGCCGGACATGGCGACCATGCTGAGTTTCATCGCGACCGATGCGCCAATCGCGGCCGACGTGCTGCAGGAATGGCTGAAAGAGGCGGCGGACAAGAGCTTCAATGCCATCAGCGTCGACGGCGATACGTCGACCAGCGATACGCTGCTGGTGTTCGCCACCCATGCCGCCGCTAAGCGCGGCGCGCCCGTCATCACGACCGCGGACAATCCGTGCTCTAGCGCGTTCAAGGAGGCGCTCGAGGACCTCACGCACGATCTCGCTATGCAGGTGATCAAAGACGGCGAGGGCATTTCCAAACTCGTAACGCTGCAAATCTCAGGCGCTGAAACGCCCGAGGCGGCGCGCGGCATAGGCATGTCCATCGCCAATTCGCCGCTGGTGAAAACCGCGATTGCCGGCAACGATCCCAACTGGGGCCGCTTGGTGATGGCCGTGGGCAAATCGGGCGAGGCGGCTGACCGCGACAAGATCGCGATCCGCTTTGGCGATATTCTCGTGGCGAAGGACGGCGGCGTGGTTGCGAGCTACACCGAAGCGGCGGGGGCGGAGTATTTCAAACTTCCGGAAATCACGCTGTCGGTCGACGTTGGCGTCGGGGTGGCAAGCGCCACCGTCTATACCTGTGACCTTACCGCCGATTATGTGTCGATCAATGCGGACTACCGGAGTTGATCCTCCCTCTCCCCCGCCTTTGGCGGGGGAGAGGGTGCCCCCCGAAAGCGCTTTGGCGCTGAGGAATTAGGGGCGGGTGAGGG
>JANMVX010000381.1:0-5001 GCA_031393505.1 Hyphomicrobiaceae bacterium
CGAAAAAGGCATCAAGGTCAGTGACGCCGAAATGAAAGCCCTCGACATCAAAGGCGACGAGTTCCATCCTGAATGGAACTACACGATCCGTCCACGCTCGTCCGCCGTCAATCGAAGCGGTTAATTTGGCGGATGTCCTAAAGGCGCCCGTGTTGGAAGAGGGTGAGCGCTGCTCACCCTCACGTTGACGACTTGCGCCCGACCTGCTCAGACCATCGTTTCCAGCCGCAGGTAGCTCGTCTCCATACCGCTCTCGATACCTGACGCCAGCACTGCGGCGCGGGTCGCATTGTCGGGCAGCGTCATGCGCATGGTCATGAGCGTACCCGTCCCATCCGGCTCGAACCTGGTTTCGATGCGCGCGTCGGGGGTGACGTCGGGCAGGTGCATGCGCTCGATGTGCACGATGCGGCTGAACGGCGTCAGCTCCACGAAGTCGCCGGTGAGATAGAAGCCGCCGCCTTTGCCGTCGGCCCAGTCGTAGCGGATTTTTCCGCCGGGCCGTGCGTCGCACAGACATTTGGGCATGCTCCAGCCGTCGGGGCCGAGCAGCCATTTCTTGAGCAGCTTCGGCTCGGTGTGGGCGCGGTAGACCGTTTCGGGCGTGGCCGCAAAGCGCCGCGTGACGACGATGTGAAGGTGACCTTCGGTCTTGAGGGTCAGTTTGCTCATTGGGCGTCCTTTCTCTTTGAGGGATGCGGGCCGTTTGGCAGCAACGCGCGAGGAGCTGTTGGTGTTCGGGGTCATGCTGCTCATCGTCTGTCCTTCCTTGGCTTGGGCTTCAATGTGTTCAGAACATCGTCCAGCCGGTCGTAATTCGTTTCGAGCGCGTCGCGCAGCGTGCCCAACCAGCGATCGATCTCCTTGATGCCGTCCGGCGCCAGGCGGCACGGCCGCTTCGTGCCCTCGACGCGTCGGATGATCAGCCCCGCGCCTTCGAGCACCTTGATGTGCCGCGAGATGGCCGGCTGCGTCATGTCGAAGGGTTTTGCCAGTTCGAGGATGGTCGTCTCGCCGAGGGCCAGCCGCGCCAGCATGGCGCGGCGGGTGGGATCGGCAAGGGCGGAGAAGGTGGCGTCGAGGTGGGGCATTGGTTGCGATTCCTGTTATATAATGAAATAGTTATATAACATGTCGAGCATTGTCAAGCGCGAAAGTTCAGCGAGCCCTCTACAGCTAGCCAGAAGGGGCGTGTGTAGACTTGCATGGAACGCGCGGCCAGCCCTCCTCATTTGGGGAGAAGGTGGCCACCTGCACGGAGGCGCAAAAGCAAAGGGGGCCGGATGAGATAGATACAGATCTTGCGGCTTGCTCGGTACGCTGCGCAACCCCTCACCCCGGCCCTCGCCCCAAGGGTGAGGGCGCGCTAGCATCGGGGTTGTCGCTACCCACGCCTCCCGGAATTTGGCGCGCTCTTCAGGGGCAAATATCCGGGATCTCTACGGGGTGCGGTTCTGGCACATCGGTGCCAAATACACCGAGGTAAAGACCCCGGCTCTGCGCACTGAAGAAGCGCTCCGGCCGGGGAGCGCAACGCGGTTGGTGACGCAAAAATCTCAGCGCGGCGGCATTGCTTCGGAGATCGGCAACTTGGGATCGATATGGTCCCACGCCAAGTGGCGCTTGCCGTAGATCGCCCGCGTCGGCGTGATCATAGACGGGTCGTCCATGGAACCCGCCATCACCAACACCATACCCGGCATGTTCGACGACCGGAAAGTCAGGCGTCCGCCACACTCGGGGCAGAACTCGCGCGAGGACGTACCGCCCGAATCGGCCCTGGACGAATAGGCCTTCATCTTGCCCGTGAACGTCACGGCCGCCTCGGGAAAGCCGCCAGCGGTGGCGTGGCCCGCGCCCGACGCCTTCTTGCAATCCGCACACTGACAATGGGCGGCAAAGGCTGGATCCGCATTGGCTTGATAGCGGACTGCTCCACACTGGCAGCCGCCGGTTATCTTGGTCATGATTCAGTAAACTCCTTTTGATCCAAAATGCATGATTGCGGCGTTTACATATCGTGTGCTTGGGCGATTTCGATCGTGCCACCGGACTTCAGCAGCGGGCAGCCTTTGGCTTTCTTGTGCGCGTCTTCGAGGTCCTTGGCCTCGATCAGGCTATAGCCGCTGAGCGGATTGGCGCCGCCGCCGCTGACCATTTTGCCGTCGGACTTGACCGTGCTGGATTTGCCGACCGGGTTGCCCGCGTCGATCACCGATGCGCCGAGTGATCCGAACCAGGCGCCCCAGGCGTCCATCAGCTTTTTCATGTCTGCAGGATTCGTGGGAGTACTGCCACCATGGTACGCAAAGACGAATTTTGCCATCGAAGTGCTCCGTTGATTGGCCGTCACGTTTCTCGCCACTTGGTAATTATCACCAACTTTTGCCTGTTCAAATGGCAGGAATTCCGCTAATTCTGCCTGCATGGCTGTGAAACCTTCACAATCTCGGGCGGCAATCGGGTCCGATCACGCCTCGCTTCGTCAGGCGCTGGACGTTCTGGCCAAGACCAAAGTCATTCCGCGCGCCACCAACGCGCTCGATGCGTCCATGCCAGCTGCGGGACGGGCATTGCGGGATGCCGTGCTGGCCGAGAGTCCTGCGTTCCTGGCCTCTGGCAATCCCGAAGTCTTGCCAGGGATGGAAAAGCACGGCGCCCAGCACGTCCAGGAAATCCGCCGCTTGTTTGCCGGCGGTGCGATCAGCGATTTCGATTTCGTCCGAGCGCACGCTCACCAGCGGGCTGAGCAGAGATTTCCCCTTGAAGCTGTGCTGCACGCCTATCGCTGCGGCCACCGGATCGTGTCGCATTGGCTGCGGGAGGCTGCCGTCGCCACCAGCCCAAGGAATGCCGAGGCCGCCGTGTCAGGCATCGCCGACTTTGCTATCGAATACACCAACAGCATCAGTACCATCGCAACGTCCGAGTACGTCGCTCACACCCGCATGCTGGCTGAAGCGGAGGGCGATCTTCGTAAGGAACTGCTGAGCATATTGTTGTGCGGCTACGACGAATCCGATGGCCGCATCGCGCGTCTCCTGAGGCGGGCGGGCTATCTGGAACAGCGCCAGTCCTACTGCGTGGTCGCGTCCCAGTCGGCTAACCCGTCCGAGATGGAACACCCGGCCCGTGCCCAGCGGATCGCCACCGCGATAGCAGAGGCGGTATCAGCGACCTCAATTCGCACGCTGGCCGGCGTCCGCGACAATCTCGTCACAGTTGTCTTTTCGGACCGGCGCCGGCAGTCCGGCTGGACCGCAGCGCAGGCGGACCTGGCTGAGCGACTGCGCCCGCTATTGCTGGCGCTGGGCCCCGCAGTGGTTCTCGGGATCAGTACGGATCAACCGTCGACATCGTTTTTGCCCAAGGCACTGCACGAGGCGACCATTGCCCTCGACTTTGCCGACGTGACGAACCGCGTCGTGCAGTTTTCCGATCTGCCGTTGCGCGGGCTACTGGTGCACCGCGGCGCCGATCACGTGCGGTCGGCGCCGCCCAAATGGGTGCAGTCGCTGATCGATGCCGACGCAAAGTCTTCCGGCGTACTCGTCCAAACGCTGCGTGCGGTGGCTGAGGCCGACATGAATGTCCAGCAGGCCGCTCGACTGCTCGCAAAGCATCCCAACACGGTGTACACACGCGTTGAGCGTATCCGCGACCTCACCGGTCTCGACGGTCAGCGTTACCGTGATTTGACGGAACTGCTGTTGGCCGCCGATTGCTGGCGAATGTAGGTGCGGGCCGCTGCGCTATCCACGCGTCCCGCATTATGGCGCGCTCATTCTTGCGCGCCAAATATGCGGGATCTTTACGTGGTGAGGCTCTGGCACAATGGTCCACAAACGCCGAGGTTAAGACCCCAATTCTATGCGCAGAAGACGCGCTCCGTCCGGGGAGCGTGTGGCAGAGGCCACTCTGCAGACTGTGCGCTTTCGATTGTCAGAAAAATCAATCTCTTGTTCCAAACGGCGGCCCGCAAATGTCTTGAGAAAGACTGTCGTCAATGTTCACCCAAGGTGCTTTAGTCGCCACCATATAGTGTAACTCAACTTTGACGCCAGGATCCGCATCGAGCGTACCCATACGAAGTCTTAACTCGCTGGGGGCTTTCTCATCGAGCTTGTAGATCGGCGAACCGCAACAGCTTGCGAAATATCTGTGAACGCCGGGGCTTGTCGACCAGGGCGACAACAACTCGTGTCCGGAGACAATGGAAAACTCGGACGCCCGGACGTTGGCTGTGGTTCCGAAACTTGATCCGGAGTGTTTGCGGCAGCGCCAGCAATGGCAATAGTTGTTTGGGCCAAAGAGCGCGCCGCGAACTTCGTATCTGATGCGCCCGCAGGCGCAGGACCCTGTCAGCATGTTGGTGTCCTTGTTGCCTTGGTCCGACCGCTGACAGAAGCGTAGGGGCGAGCGCTCGCCCTCTCACACCAACCCTGCTGCACGAGGGCGAGCGCTGCTCGCCCCTACGCCGATAGATCGTGACAACGCAAACGCGCCTCACACCCCCGCCCGCTGTTTCTTCTTGCTCTCGACAATATCTTTCTTCGCCGCCTTCACCGTATCCCTCGAAGAAACCTCCGGCACGCCGACTTCCCACCAGGCATCGCCGGGCGTCCAGGCGTAGGCGTCCGTATCGATCACGATCACGCTGGTCTTGTCGGCCTTTTTCGCCCGCTCGAACGCGGCTTCGAAATCGCCGATGCTCTTCACCTTCTCGGCGTTGGCGCCCATCGCGCGGGCGTGGGCGGCGAAATCGACCGTGTGCTCCACAACGTGCTTGCTGTCCTTCAACAGATTGTTGAACCCCGGGGTGCCGCGGAAAATCTGCAGCCGCGAAATCACGGCGTAGCCGCCGTTGTCGCACACCACGATGATCAGCTTATGCCCGGTCAGCACGCTGGCGTAGATGTCGGAGTTCATCATCATGTAGGAACCGTCGCCGAGCATGGTGATGACTTCGTGCTCGGGCTTTGCCATCTTGGCCCCGTAGGC
>JANMVX010000351.1:0-24505 GCA_031393505.1 Hyphomicrobiaceae bacterium
TGAGACGAATCAGCAGTTTGCACCGGTCGCTCGACCGCCAGACGGGGTCTTGAAGATTTCGCCGCCGCTGCTGCCGCTCCTCCGGTCGGGCTTCGCCCTCCCTCCGTCACGGCAGCAGCGGCGCAGTCTCATCCTGATTGACGCGGGCTCTCACCTTGATTGACGCGCTGCACAGCCTTGCCGAGTGCTGCGGGCCATACCACGCCGGTCGCGAGACCGCACCGACGGCGGAAGCCCTGATGCGGTCACGCTACGCGGCGTTCGCGCTCGGCAACGCGGGTTATCTCCTGGCCACCTGGCATCCCGCCACCCGCCCGGTCGAACTCCCCCTCGACCCCGCGCAAGACTTCCTGCTGCTGAAGGTGCTCGCCACCCACGAGAATGGCGACTCGGCGACGGTGGAATTTGCCGCGCGCTCGCGGGTTGGTCAGCGGACACAGGAGCTGCACGAGGTCTCGCGGTTTGTCCGCGTGGACGGGCGGTGGTTCTACGTCGATGGGATGGGGACATGATCTTCAGATCCGGCCCGCTCACGCCATCCGCTCAATGCTGCTCTCAAGCCGAATCTGAAGTTCGTGTCCCCGGTATTTGAGGGTCGCAGAAGATACCGGGTAGAGTAGAGGACAGGTAGCCCTGACGCTATTGCGTTTGGGCATCCCTGTCCTCTACTCTACCCTTCCACCACCCAGCCTCCGCCAGCCCCGTCAACCCCTCCAGAACCACATGCGCGCGAAATTCCTCCAGATACGCAGCGAATGCGGCGTGTTCGGCAACACCCGTCGTCACACCCACCGCGAACGCTCCGCCACGGCGCGCCATCTCCAGCTCCAGTTTGGGGTCGTCGCCGATGACCACCATCTCGTGCGGCGCGACGCCCGCGATCTCGGCGGCCATGTCCAATCCGGCGGTGTCCGGCTTGCCGAACAGGATGGCTTTTACGCCCGTCGCATTGTGGATCGCGGCGGCAATGGCGCCGGAGACGCCGAGCAGTCGCCCTTTGGCTCCGGCGAAATACGGCGCGACCGACGTTGCGTAAAGCGGCGCGCCGGCCCACACCGCTTGGGCGGCCGCCTCCAAATTCGCGGCGTTGAAATCGGGGGTCCAAGCCACCAGCACGGCGTCCACCTTTGGCGCGCCCTTAGCCGCTTCGACGATCTCCATGCCGGCTTGTCTTAGCGGCACACGGGCGCCATCAGCGCCGAGCACCATGACGCGGATGTGCCCGAGCTTTTTCAGCTGCCGCGCGGCCACGACGGCGGGGGTGAGGATGTGGCCGGGCGCGAACGCGAATCCCGCTTCGGCCAGCAGCGGATAATAGTGCTCCGGCGGAAAAAACGTGCCGTTGGTGTAGGCGATCACCGGCATTTTCCGCGCCAGCGCCGCCACCGCCTCGACAGCGCCGGGCAGCGCCGCGTAGGTTCCGGCATCCTTGTCCATCAGCGCCAGTGTGCCGTCGATGTCGAACACCGCCGCCCGGATCGGGTGGGTGTGGGTGAGGGGTTTGGGGGCGGGCTTGGCTTTCGGCTTGGGTTTGCGCGTAGCGGGCATCAGTGGTCTTCGTTTCCATTGCGGGCGGCCACGATACCACCCTGGCACCGGTACTGCGCATCCGTCACGTGCTCCAGCAAGGTGACGTGCGAGCCGTTGAGATCCTCGTGGATGGCGAGATAGTGGACGGCCACCTCGGGGTGCGCCCCGTGCCAGTGTTTTTCGCCAGGCTCGAACCGGACCGTGTCGCCGGGCCGCATCTCCCGAACCGGCCCGCCAAAACTCTGCGCCAAGCCAAGGCCCGAAAGCACCACAAGCGCCTGCTCCAGTGAATGGGTGTGCCAGGCCGTGCGCGCGCCCGGCTCCAGCGTGACAAACGCCGCCTCCGCCCGCGCGGGAGCGACGGAGGAAATACGCATCGAGGGCGTGGACGCCGACGCCGCCTCCGCCCGCGCGGGAGCGACGGCCTTGATCACGGGATCGATCCGCGCCGCGCCGGTGAAGGCCTCGGGGGAGCCGATGCGCGAGGGGGGCGAGCCGGCGGCGGGGATGTGCATCTATGTTGTCCGCTGTCTGCTGATCGCATCCGTGCCCTGGAGTTCCTGCAAATTAGAGAGAGGGGTGGTGAATTGCGCTGTCTCAAGCAGCATGTTTAGCCCGAAGTTCCTAGCTCTTGGTTGACGATTCCCCTTGCGCTTCAATCGGTTGGGATCGAAGCGCGGTGATCGCACCTGTCTACACGGCGATTGCGGCTATCAGATCGAGCGCCTGCTGCTGTTTGGGATTTGGTCGCGTGGTGAGGTCGAAGGTTGCTTCGCCGGGCCGCGCGCAAGCCGGGCGCAGCGTGTTGCGCACGATGGTCGCAAGTTGGCCTAGCAGACGCGTGAAGCTGAGCGCCAGGGCGCCATCGGCAAGCCTGCGCGTGTGCACCTTGCCGATCCGCACACCGATCTTGTCGCGGCCTGCGAGGCGGCTGGCCATCACCATCGCCTTGACCTTGTCGAGTTCGCTGGCTTCCGGCGCGATGATGCGGCCGGCGACCAGGTCGCGTTCGCGTGACGCCTTGGCGTCGATCAGCTTGTCGAAGCCCAGCCGCTTCATCGCCATACGGACGGCCTCGACCTACGCTTGTTGCGTCCGCAGCAAGCCGATTAAGCAATACCTTGGGCCAGCGAGCGCGTCACCTCCAGCGCGCTCTCGACCGGGCCGACAGGTTGGCGATGGTGCGCTTCCTGACATGCTTGCCGTCGCGCGCACTCTTGCGCAGCAGGATGGCTGGCGGCGATGTCCGGTTCGAGACGATGTCGCCTCGCAGACGATGAAATCCGTTGTCGAATCCCTTGGCGCAAAAGAGAAATAAACCCTGCGGACCGCTTCAGAGCGCAGGAACTTCGGTCTAGCCAGCCGCGCCGAAAAAATCGGGGCGGACCTCACGGGCTTCGAGCGCCGGCTCACCGATGTCGCGCGCTGCCTTGTCGGCCGCCCAAAACTGATCCTGTTCGATGAGCCGGCCGCCGGTCTCACCGTCGAAGAAACCCACCGGCTGGGTGATCTGATTCTAGGCATCCACGACCTCACCGGCGCGCAAACGTTGGTGATCGACCACGACGTCGGACTGATCGCGCGGGTGTGTGTCGAAACGCTGGTGCTCGACTTCGGCCGCCGCATCGCGTTGGGCCCGACGCAACAGGTGCTGGCCGACCCGAAGGTCAAAGCAGCCTATCTCGGCACGGCGGAGGTTTAGATGGCGCTAAGCGATGGTGACGCCAAAATAGGCCTCGTCGACGGTCATCGTGAAGGCGACGGAAGCCAGGTCCAAAACCTGCTCCGGCCTGATCAGAGCATCGTCGACCGTCCAGCCTTTCTTGCCGCGCCGATAGTGCTCGATGCGGCGCTGGTCCTGGTAGACGATGACGATGTGCTGGAGCGTTTTGAGCGACTTGTAGAACTTCAGCTTCGGTCCGCGATCATAGTCCATGGTCGAGGGCGAGAGGACTTCCACAACGACAACGGGGTCGTCGATGAACGTGCGCTGCTCCTGTTCCGAATCTGGAGCACTGCAGCGGACAACGACGTCAGGTTTCGTCTTGTCTCCGGCGGTCCTTTCTGCGGAGCGCTGCACACGCATGCCGCCTTGGTAGGAGCGGCAACCACGCTTATCCATCGCAAGCTTCAGCCGCGCGCCGATGTTGCCTGTGATCTGCTCATGCCGTTCAGTCGGGTTCGACATCATGACGATGAAGCCGTCCACCAGTTCGTAGAGCTTGGCTTCGTCACCCAGCGTTTCGATGAAGTCATCGAACTCGGCGATGGTCATGGCTTCGAGTTTGCGGGCGGCAGAAGCCATAGGCAGTTTGCCTCTCAATTTGGGGGCGCCGTCGGACGGCCGGTATCGCAGTCTACACGTGTCAGGGGCGGTGACCAAGCTGTCCCGGAGGTATGCTGATCATGGCGCTGCTGGTGAAAGGGCTCTGGTCACCGACAAGTCCGGAACGCGCACGCTGGTGTCGGGCGTCGATCTCGGGGTCGAACCTGGCTACGTGACGGCGGTGATCGGGGCCAACGGCGCGGGTAAATCGGAGCTGGTGCTGGGGCTCGCGGGGATGCTGCCGATCAGCGTGGGAAAAGTGCGGCTGGATGGCCGCGACATGAAGGGCCTCGCCCCGGCTCAGGCTACTGGCGCAGCGGCAATTGCCAAGACCTCTGCGACGTCTGCCTTCGTCAAGCCCAACGCTTGGCGGGCCGCGTGCGCCGATCGCCGCAAGGTCGCAAGCTCACCGGCCTGGGCGCTCAGGCAGGCCGCCAGCAGCCGCGGGGACAGCAGCACATGACTGCCGTTGCGCGGCGCGGCGTCCAGCAGGCCCTTGTCATGCGCGCGCTCCAACATACGTCGCAGGTGCGTGCGTGAGACGCCGAAACTCTTGCCGAAGGCTGCAAGATCGATCGACACAGGTACAATTTCCTTGCGGCCACCGTGACGCAGCATCTCGGCCACGTAATGGCACAGCAGCATCCAACCGCCCTGGCAGCTCAGGAAATGCGTCACCTCGGGAAACGGACCGAGCGGCTGCCAGCCACCGAGCAGCCTCTGCGCGCCGCCTTCACGAACGTCCCAGCCAAACCTCGGATGCGCGGTGAGGCAGTCGGCCAGCCGCTGCTCCGGCTCGATCGCATCGATGCTTTGAAGGACCCGGCGAGTCCAGTTCTCGACCAAGTCTATGAATTTTGCTGAGGGCACGAAATGCACGACGCGCCGATCGATGGTCGAGCGCTGCCGGTTGAGATAGCCGGCGACCGTCATCAGCCCAATGAAAGCAATCACTCCTCCGCTGCTCGCCAGATCATGCTTTATACAGAGTTTCTGCAAGCGGGACAGCGTCAACCCGGTGGCCGGATCGTTCGGATCGAAAGTATCGTAGAGATGCAGCGTGTAGACGATCGTCTGGATGCGCGAGATTTCCGTGACGACCTTGTTCAGGATGATGTTGTTGGCAAACAACTCCGGCACGATGTCATCGTACATCACCACGCCATCAAGATAGTGCGGGTGATCCCGAAAGTCGCGCAAGAGCCGCCAGTCCTCCGGCGAACAGCGCGCGGAAAACTCCTCGTCGAAACGATCAAGACTCAACGCTTCGTTCACAGCGCCGCTCCAAAAAACCGAGCACGAAGCGCTGGTTGTTAACGGGAATTAATGGAGTCATTTTTGGACAAAAAGGCAAGCGACGAATCAGACATTACCCGTAGCGGCGACAATGCGGCGCAACTGTGGGGGCAGGATATGCAGCGAAATCATCACGATGGCGGCGCGAGCGCAGCGCTCAGCATGATGAGTCGTTGCGCGCAGCCATTCCAGGTTGCCGATTGATTTGATGCAATCCTTGCGGGTGAATACTTTGAAACAGCGGCGCGCCTTGCGATCTGTGATGCGAACCTTGATGCAATCGACCTGCGTCCTGGCCCTGCTGGCGAGTTCGACGGTTGTGGTCCATGCGGGTGGCTCAAACACTGCGGCGGCGAACGCGGCGCCCGCGACGCCGACGCCTGTGGTGACGCAGAACACGCAAACCGCCGATATCGGCTCGGCCGTTTGTGGCGCGCAGCTGTCGGCCCTGTCCGGCCGGCTCAACAATGCCATGTTGGGGTTGCAGACCGCCAGTACGGTATCCCAAGGAGTCGGTTTGGGACTGCAGACAGTCTCCGTGGTCGCGCACACGGCCGCCGACATCGCGGGAGTGACTGCAGCAGCGACCCAAGTTGTTTTCGCAAACCCAAGCTTAACAATTCCATTCGTCCTCAATGGCATCGGAGATATCGCCGATGCTGCGGCAGTTGCTAACGGATTCGTAGGGCTAGGCATCTCAATTGCTCAACTCCCCTTGCAAGGCGTCTCCAACTCGGTCGCCGCAGCCCAGGCCAGCCTGCCGGCCTGCGACACGCAGATAATCGGCACACTGACAGTTCAGCCATCGGCGGACGGATCGATAGCCGGCGGCGGCGCCAACATCTCGGGCAACTCGATCTTCCAGAACAACCTGGCCGTGGTTGGCGATATCGCTGTCAACGGCAGCACCAACACCAACGCGCTGGCGGTGGCCCAGGGCGGCTCGTTCGACGGCGGTGGAATTTTCATCGGCGATCCGAACGGGACCACCTTTTCCAGCGGCATTACGCTGGGCGGCGGCGCGTTGTCGGGTGCGGGCAAGGACGGCCAGCAGGCAACCACCGGCGACGCATCGGCTGTCGCCATCGGCAACGGCGCCAATGCGGCCATGAGCGGCTCGGCCGCGCTTGGCCTTAACACCGCTGCTACAGGCGTCAACTCCAGCGCCTTTGGTGACGGTGCGCAGGCCAAGGGCGACGGATCGACCGCAACCGGCAGCTTTGCGACAGCCTCGGGCGTCAACGCCACCGCAACCGGCACGCTGGCGTCGGCCAGCGCGGACGGCGCCACCGCGACCGGCGCCTCAGCGACGGCGGCGGGCGTCAATGCATCGGCCTACGGCGCCAATTCCCGGGCCATTGGCGACAATTCGACCGCGCTCGGCAGCAACGCCATCGCCCAGGGCCTGTCCTCAACGGCCGTCGGCGATGGCGCGCTGGCCACCGGCGATTATTCGGTCGCCAACGGCGCCAACGCCAAAGCGAGCGGCACAGGCTCAATCGCGGTCGGCCAGAATTCGATCGCCAGCAACACCAACGCCATCGCCATGGGCGCGAATGCACTGGCGTCGGGCGTCTCCTCGACGGCGATTGGCGACGGCGCACAGGCCACCGGCGACTTTTCTGTCGCCGATGGCGCGGGGGCGAACGCAAGCCAGGCAGGCGCGCTGGCCGCAGGACACAACGCGTCCGCCAGCAACATCAACGCCGTCGCCTTGGGCAACGGCGCAACCGCCTCGGGCGCCTCGGCGGCAGCTATCGGCGATGGCGCGCTGGCCAGCGGCGATAACGCGGTCGCCAACGGCAAGAATGCCAATGCCATCGGCGCAGGGGCTCTTGCCATTGGCCTGAACGCCCTTTCCAGCAACACCAATTCCGTGTCGATTGGCGCGAACGCCTCGGCAACTGGATTATCGGCGGCTGCGCTTGGCGATGGCGCACAGGCAACCGGCGACTTCTCGGTCGCCAACGGCGCTGGCGCGCTTGCCGACAGCCAGGGCGCGGTCGCGGTCGGCCAGGGCGCAGCGGCCACCAAGACGAACGCGCTCGCGCTCGGCAATGGCGCGACAGCCTCAGGCGGCTCGGCGAGTGCCATCGGCGACGGCGCGGTGGCGTCGGGCGACAATGCCATCGCCAACGGCACAGGCGCTATTGCCAGCGGGCAAGGCGGTTTGGCCATCGGCCAGAACGCTCTTTCCAACAACATCAATACGATCGCCCTAGGCAACGGCGCAACGGCATCAGGGCTGTCGGCGACAGCGACCGGCGACAATGCCCAGGCCGGCGGTGACAACGCGGTCGCCAGCGGCACGAATGCAGCCGCCAACGGCCAGGGCGCCGTCGCGGTCGGCAACAATACGGTGTCGAACAACACCAACACATTGGCGCTCGGCAACGGTGCAAACGCCACTGGAGCCTCGGCCTCAGCAGTCGGCGACGGCGCGCAGGCCTCGGGCGATAACGCGGTCGCCAATGGTGCCGGGGCGGAGGCCAGCGGACTGGGTTCGGCGGCCTTTGGTCAGAAGGCGGCTGCCAGCAATACCAACACGTTGGCCCTTGGCAACGGCGCGTCGGCTGGCGGCGTCTCGGCAACTGCGATTGGCGATGGCGCGCAGGCGACCGGCGACAACGCCGTGGCCAATGGCGCGGGCGCATCGGCGAGCGGGAAGGGCTCGGCGGCGCTTGGCCAGAACGCGACGTCCAGCAACCTGAATACGCTGGCACTCGGCAACGGCGCGAACGCCTCTGGCCTGTCGGCAAACGCCATCGGCGACGGCGCGCAAGCCTCGGGCGACTTTTCGATCGCCAATGGCGCCGGGGCCATCGCCAGCGGACAAGGTGCGTTTGCGGTTGGTCTCAACGCCCTTTCGAACAACACCAACACCATTGCTATGGGCGCAGCTTCGAAGGCCAGCGGCACTTCGGCGACGGCGCTCGGCGACACGGCGAAGGCGATCGGCGATTTCTCGCTGGCCAGCGGCGCCAATGCCAACGCAAGCGGGGAGGGCGCGGTCGCCAGCGGCTCGTTTGCCAACGCCGGCAACACAAATGCGGTGGCGGTTGGCGCCAACGCGGCGGCGTCGGGCGTCTCATCGGAGGCGCTTGGCGATGGCGCGAAGGCAAACGGAGACTACTCGGTCGCCAATGGCGCCAATGCCTCGGCCAGCAACACCGGATCGGTCGCCGTGGGCCAGAGCGCCGCGTCCAGCAACACCAACGCGGTGGCGCTTGGCAACGGCGCGGCAGCCTCGGGCGCATCATCAGTCGCGTTGGGCGACAATGCACTGGCGTCAGGCGACTTCTCTGTCGCCAACGGCGCCTTCGCGGCCGCCAGCGGCCAAGGCGCTTTCGCCGTCGGCCTGAATTCCTACGCCAATCAGGACGACGCCTTCGCCCTGGGCACGGGCTCGGCGGCGACCGGCATTTCTGCGACCGCATTCGGCAAAACCGCCCATGCGTCCGCCGACAACGCCGTAGCGATCGGCTCGTTCGCGGCGGCCAGCGGCCAAGGCGCGTTTGCCGTTGGGCTCAACGCCCTGTCAAGCAACACCAACGCCATCGCGCTGGGCACCGGCGCAAAAGCCGTGGCCATGCTGGCGACCGCCATCGGCAGCAATTCGCAGGCCAATGGTGAAAATTCGGCGGCGATTGGAACCAACGCCCAGGCGGACGGACAGTTCAGCCTGGCGGCTGGATATGGTTCGAGTGCGACGGCGCAGGACTCGCTGGCCATCGGCGACGCGGCCAGCGCCAACGCCTCGGCCGGCACGGGTGGAACGGCCATCGGCAACAAGGCCGTCGCCAACAACACCAACGCGGTCGCGCTCGGAACCAATGCAACCGCCAACGGCGTGTCGTCGACGGCTCTTGGCGATGGAGCGCAGGCGGAGGCGGACTCGACCGTGGCGATTGGCAACGGCGCTGTGGTCATGGCCAGCGCCGGACCCGGATCGTTCGCCGGCGGAACGTCGATCGTCAAGGGCGGCAAGGGCGCCGTCGCCATCGGCCTGCTCAACCAGGCGAACGGCAATGGCGCGGTCGCTATAGGCGATCCCAACATCGCCACCGGCACCGGCGCGGTCGCGATTGGCGCCGACAACATGGCAAAGGGCCAGGGCGCCGTGGCGCTGGGCAACAACTCGGTAGCGAAAGGCCAAGGCTCGGTCGCCCAAGGCAACAGCGCACAGGCGAACACGGCCGGATCGATCGCCATCGGCGACGCCGCCAGCGTCGCGGTGGGCGCGGGACAGGGCATCGCCTTCGGCAGCACGTCGGCGGCGTCCGGCAACCAGGCCATGGCGCTGGGCGTCATGGCGCTGGCTTCGGCCGATGACACAGCCGCGGTTGGCTCTCATGCCCAGGCGACGTCCGGCGGCGCATCGGCCTTCGGCACAGCGGCCATAGCGAGCAACACTGCCGCCATCGCGGCAGGCGCCAATTCCAAAGCCTCGGGCGTCAAATCCGCCGCCTTCGGCTCGGGCGCGTCGGCGACCGGCGATGGGTCTATCGCCGAAGGCAGCGGCGCGACCGCGGCGGCAGCGAACTCCAGCGCTTACGGCGATGGCGCGACGGTGGCGGCCGCCTACAACCATTCGTCTGCCTTCGGCGCTGGCGCCACAGCGAGCGCCAACAATCAGATGGTGTTCGGCACCAGCGCCGACACGTATCAGGCGCCCGGCCTCACTTCGGCGGAAAGTCGGACGCGCCAGCAGGGCCTGCTGCAATTGGCGACGACGGACGCCTACGGCAACCTCGCCTCCGACGGCGGCGATGTCTTCACGAAGATCGCGCGCGTCGACGCCGGCGTTGCGATGGCCATGGCCATGCAGGCGCCGATGCTGACCTCGCGGGAAAACTTCGCGCTGCGCGCCGGCTACGGCAACTTCGACCGGACGGCAAGCGCCTTCGGCGTCAGTGCGACGGGCGTGCTGTGCCGCAAGTGCATCGGCGACTCCGACCGCATCTCGATGGACGTGAGCGCAGCGGTCGGCACGTCAAACTTCCAGGGCTACCAGTCCGGCAACGTCATGGCCACCCGCGCGGGCGTGCAGTGGTCGTGGTGAGGTTTTTCGGCAGGCGTCGAGTAACCGTTTGTTTCAACAGCAAGTGTGAGATCGAGATGTCAAAGTTCAAGGGTCTGGTTCGATCGGTGGCCACCGGCTGCTTGATGATGGGTGCGGCGGCGGTGTGCTGGCCTGCATTGGCGGTGGCGGAAGACGCCGCCCCGGCGGCCGCGGTCAGCGTGCCGATCCCCGACAACTCCAAGCTGACGCTGATGATCCAGCTGCACGTCTCGGCGCTGGCGCTTGCCAACCTCACCGGCAACTATTCGGTGCTGCGCGATCTCGGCTCGCCCGCCTTCCAGGCCGCCAATACGCCCGAAAAACTGGCCGAGAGTTTCAGCGGCTTCCGCAAGCAGGGCATCGATATCAGCCCGGCGCTGCTGTTCGCGCCGATCCTGCTCGGGCCGCCCCAGATCGACGCCAACAACGTCATGCGGCTGGCTGGTTTCTACGCCACCAAACCGCAGCGCATCGCCTTCGAACTGCTGTTCCAGCCGGCCGGCAACGCCTGGCGGCTGGCCGATATTCAGGTGCGCACCGTGGTGCCGCAACTCGCGCAGGCGGCTCCCGCTGAGGCGGAGCCGGCGCCAACCGCTGTCGTTAAGCCAAAAGCCAAGAAAAAAAGCCCGTAGCGAAAAGCTAGCCGTCGTCCCGACCATGGGGCGACAGGCGGATTGAAGTGTCACGGGTTCGGCCGATTTATTGAGATCGTATGTGGGGGACTGAGATGCGGTATTTTGGACTTATTGCGCTGGCCGCGTTTTGCAGTGTTTCGCTGCTTGGCGGACCCGCGCTGGCGAATGGAACAGCGCCGCAAACCTTCACCAACACTGGACCAGGCAGCGGCATCATCGGCCAAACGCTTGTCCTCTCCGGAACGTCAACTTCCGGCGGCCTAGTGACTTTTGGGAGCGTTCTCACTTCCAGCATTTGTAGCCGGTCGACTAGGATCGTTTTCTCACCTTTTCAAATTGTAGTTGAGTATGGCTTAGACGCAGCCGGAACCTGCTCTGTCTCTGTCTTAATGTCGGGCAACGGTTCCTATGCGGATACGACTGCGACGTTTGACATCACGGTCAACAAGGTTCCGCAAACGATCACTTTCACGCCAGACAGCTCCTATACCTATGGCCAGGCCGCAGGTGCGAAGTTGGGGTTGAGCGTGACTTCGGGGCTCGCTTTCGACGCCATCTACAGCACAACACCTGACATATGCACGACAGGAGTGTACGGCGGACCAGGAGTCGGGATCAACATCATTGGGGCTGGAACTTGTACCATAGTCGCCTCTCAAGGCGGCACCAGCTTCTATGCGCCGGTTACGACAGCCTATTCCTTCACGATCGCCCAAGCCACCCAAAGCCTCACCTTTCAAAAGCTGAAGGACACCAATTTCAGCATCCCGTCGCCCCAACCCGTGCCGTTGATTGCGTATTCGACCTCACAGTTGCCGGCGACGTTCACGGCTTCGGGTGCCTGTTCGTTCGTGACCAGCAGTGGGCAGCCGGCGGTGTCGTTTGATGCGGTCGGTCAATGCTCGGTGACAGCCTCGCAAGCCGGCGATGCGAACTACGCCGCAGCGGCGCCCGTGACGCGAAGCTTCACGATCAACAAGGGTATCAACAAGATAACATTCCCGGCGCCAGCCAATGCGGTGTGGAACCTGACGCCGCCGGCGTTGGCGGCGACATCGGCCAAAGGCGGAGCGGTCAGCTATAACTCGACCACAACGGCAGTGTGCGACCTGGCCCATGGATTGCTGACGTTGGTTGGGCCCGGTCAATGCTCGATCACGGCCACGCAGTTGGGCGATGCCAACTATGCCGACGCCGTCCCCGTGACGCTGACCTTTCCGGTCGCGAACGGTTTTAACCTGATCACCTTTCCCGCGCCGTCCGATACGCCGGTGAACGCGCAATCGCCGCCGGCGTTGACCGCGACCTCGAATTCGAAACTGACCGTGGGCTATGCGGTGACGACGCCGGCAGTCTGCAGCCTCAGCGGATCAACCCTCACGCTGCTGACGACGGGCGACTGCTCGATTACCGCAACACAAGCCGGCAACGGCACCACCATCGCGGCGGCAACCCCGGTCACGCAGACCTTCAAGGTCACGGCCGCGATCAATGCGATCACGTTTAATACGTTGCCGTCCATTGCGCTCAACGGCGCGCCCGCTGCGCTTTCGGCAAGCGCCCTCGATGGGACGATCGTCTTTACGCCCAACAACAACAACTGCTCCGTCAGCGGCACGACGATCACGCTCCTGAAGGTCGGTCCGTGCTCGATTACGGCCTCGGTCGGCGCCACGACCAATTTCGGGCCGGCAAAGCCCGTCACGCAGACCTTCCAGATCACGACCATTCCCAATGTCATCACGTTCCCAAGTCCCGGTAATTCGGCGGTCGGCGTCGTGCTGCCGCAACTGTCCGCCACCGGGCTTGCCACGACGCCGGTGACCTACACCTCCAACCCGCAGACGGTCTGCACGGTGACGGCGGATGGCACGGTCAAGCTCGTCGCGCCCGGCGCCTGCACGATCACAGCCGCGCAAGCCACCGACGGACGCTACGCCGCGGCAGCGCCCGTGAAACAGGCGTTCACGGTCGGGCTCGGCGCCAATGTCATCGCGTTCACGGCCCCCACCGGGGTGACGACGGACAGTGCACTGCAGTTCGCGGCAACTGCCAGTTCCGGGCTGACCGTCAGCTATGCCTCGAATTCGGCCAGCATCTGCAAGGTCAGTGCGTCCGGCGCCCTCACCATCGTGACCGTCGGCCAATGCTCGATCACGGCGTCGCAAGCCGGCAGCCCGTCCTACGTCGCGGCTGTACCCTCGACCCAAGCCTTCGCTATTGCGGCCGGCACCAACACGCTCAAATTCGCACAGGTCCTGCCCGACGTTGCGATCACCAGTCCCCCGCCGGTTCTGACCGCCACATCGAGCGTGAGCGCGGTCAGCTACACGTCGAGCACGCCGCTGATCTGTTCCGTCACGTTGCCAGGCGTCCTCACCTTCAATGCAGTCGGCGCGTGCATGATCGTTGCGTCCGACACATCCAGCGCATCGGTAACGCGCACGTTCGCGGTCAAGGCTGCCGTTGGCAATACGATTAGTCTGACGGCGCCGCAAAACACGCTGCTGAGCGGCGGACCGGTGACCCTTGGCGCGACCGCGAGTTCAAACCTGCCCGTCGCCTATACTCCGAACACGCCAACGGTCTGCTCGGTTTCAACCAGCGGCGTGGTTGCGTTGAAGGCCGTCGGATCTTGCTCGATCACGCTGTCGCAAAACGGCAATGCGAATTTTGCGGCGGCAACTCCCGTGCCGGTGACGTTCTCGGTGACGTCGACCGCCAACACGATCACGTTCCCGGCGCTCGCCGATACGGTGTTCACGGCAACGCCGCCGCTGCTGAAGGCGACCGCGAACTCGAAGCTGGCGGTGAGCTACCTTTCGACCACGCCGAATGTCTGTACCGTGACGGCGAACGGAACGATCAAATTCGCGTCTGGCGGTCCGTGCTCCATTACGGCGACGCAAGGCGGCAACGCCACCTTTGCAGCGGCGACGCCTCTTGCGCGGACATTCACGGTTTTGCCGGCGGCCAACACAATCTCATTCGCCCAGCCTGCGAACACCGTATTGACGGCAGCCTCACCCGTGTTGGCCGCCACCGCCAAATCAGGCTTGCCGGTAACCTACACGTCGAACTCCCTCGCCATCTGCACGGTCGCGGCGGATGGCAAGGTCACGCTCCTTACGGCCGGCACGTGCTCGATCACGGCCTCGGACTTGGGCAATGCCGCGTATGCGGCGGCAACGCTGGTGACGCGCACGTTCACCCTCACCCAAGGCGCCAACACGATCACGTTCCCGGCCTTGGCCAACACGCCGTTCGCCAGCACGCCACCAACCTTGGCCGCCACCGCCAGCTTGCCCGTAACGTACACGTCTAATTCGGCGACCTGCACCGTAGACGCTGGCGTCATCGCCTTCGTGTCTGGTGGAACCTGTTCGGTCACCGCCTCGCAAGGCGGCAGCACCGCTGTCGCCGCCGCGTTGCCCGTGACGCGGACATTCACGATCACGCCGAGCGCCAACACGATCACCTTCCAGCAGCCGGTCGCTACGCCGTTCACAGCTACGCCACCGGTGCCGGAGGCAACCGCGACGTCAGGTCAGCCGGTCAGCTTCGCCTCCAACTCGTCGGGCATCTGCACCGTCAAGAACGGCGTCATCACCTTCGTGGCTGGCGGGATCTGTTCGATCACGGCGTCACAGGCCGCCACCGTCTCCTGGTCTGCGGCAGCACCCGTCACGCTGACGTTCGCGATCACCAACGGCAACAATAACCTCACGTTCGCCCAGCCAGCTGATACGCCCTTCACCAGCGCGGCGCCAGCGTTGACGGCCAGCGCCAGTTCCGGCCTGCGTGTCACCTACGCCTCGAACGACGAAGCCATCTGCAAGGTCACCACCGGCGGCGCCATTGCTTTCGTGGCCGGTGGATCGTGCTCGATCACCGCATCGCAAGCCGGTAACGGCAGTTACACAGTCGCGCCATCGGTGACGAACATCTTCAGTGTGCTGCCGGGTACCAACACGATCACCTTCGCGCAGCCGGCCGATCTTATCCTGTCGGCAACGCCGCCGTCGCCGGGAGCCAACGCAAGTTCGGGACTGGTTATCAGCTACGGATCGACGACGCCGGGCATCTGCAAAGCCACGCTCGGCGGCGCCATCACCCTGATCGCCCCCGGAACCTGCACGATCACGGCCTCGCAAGGCGGCAACGCATCCTATGCTGCGGCAACACCCGCGTCGCAGTCCTTCACCGTGAACGCCAATCCGACGACCACGGGAGGCGCACGCGCCGCCGCCTCGGCTCGTCTGATGTTGGCGGCGCCACCAACAACCGGGTCGAGCACGACGATTTCGGCCTCAACGCTGTCACCCCTGCTCGGGCAAGCCATGACGCTGACCGCCAGCGTATCGCCGACGCCCACGGGTGGAACGGTATCGTTCAGCGACGGATTGACGGTGTTGTGCGATAGCGTTGCCTTGAACGGCGCGACGGCAACTTGCCAAGCCTCGTTCACGACCGGTGGGGATCACAGCCTGACGGCGGACTACAGTGGCGACGCCAATTTCAAGTCCTCCACATCGTCAGCCCTGACCGTGACCGTCAACGATCAGCGGCTCACCACGCTCCAGACCATCGCCCAGTTCCTTGGCCTGCGCAGCGATCTGCTGGCGTCGAGCGCGCCTGATGGCGCCCGCCAAATCGACCGGCTGGCCGAGGCCGATGCTGCGGCGCATACGGGCCAGCAGGTCGCCGGCGGCGATGCCGCTGATGGGTGGCACCTCACAACCGCCGTTGCATTGGCCAGCTCGCGCGGCGCCGATAATCCGTTGGCTGCGTTCTTGAACAGCAATCCCTATACTCAAGGCCCATCCCGCGGCGGAGTGAGCCTGGGCGCGCCGGCGAACGACAGCAGTGCGAACGTCGTCTCGCCGTTGGCCGCTCTGCTGCATCTGCAGGGCAATACGGAGGGAGCGCCGCAGTTCTCGTTCTCCACCAGCCTGCGTGACGTCACCCGGTTCGCGGCCGCCGACGACGCCCGCAAAGCCGCCGATGCCGGTGTGGCGTTCACGGATCGTTCGGGAGTCGCCTTCGCCGCGCGGCCGAACCCGTTCGATATCTGGGCCGAGGGCAAGTACACAAGTTTCCGCGATGCCGGTTTCGCCAGCAACCAGGATGGCCATTTCGCCATGCTGACAGTGGGAGCGGACTACGTCGTCAGTCCGAACCTGCTGGTCGGCGCGATGGTCGAATTCGACAGCGTCAATCAGCTGAAGACGCTGGCGGCGACGCAGTCCAGCGGCCAAGGCTGGATGGCCGGTCCCTATGCCACGTTCCGGCTTATCGACGGCGTATACTTGCAGACGCGCGCCGCCTGGGGCAAGTCGAGCAACCAGGTCAGTCCGTTCCTGAGCTCCACGGACAGCTACGAAACGCAGCGCTGGCTGCTGGCCGCGACCCTGAGCGGCCGCTGGAGCAATGGCCCCTGGTCAGTTCGTCCGACGGCTGCGATCTCGGTGCTCGAGGACGACGCCCAAAGCTACACCGACACGTTCGGCGCCATCGTCCCGGAGGTGAAGACGAGGCTCGGGCAGGCCAAGATCGGCCCCGACATCGGCTACACCTATCAGCTCGGCAATGGCGTGCTGCTCGAGCCGCATGCCAGCGCGCAGGTGATCTGGAATTTTGCTTCCAGCGCGACGTCACCCGGTTATGATCTGTCAACGTCCGATGCATTGGGTGCGCGCGGCCGCGTCGAGTTCGGCTTGCGTGCCGCGGCCGCCAATGGCGTCACCCTGGATGCGTCGGGCAGCTACGACGGCATCGGCTCGCAAGGCGTTCAGGCCGTGACCGGGGCTGCGAAGATCAGCGTGCCGCTGAATTGAGGGCCGAAGTAGAACCGCGGGGCGTCTTGGTGATACGTGTCGCAAGGGCAGCGTTTGGTACTTTTTTTGGCGCCAGAGTTGGTGGGGCGCTGGCCAAAGCCGGCCAGTGACGCCGATGTCTCAACCGGGCCGTCGCCGTCGTCCTGATGGAGCCTCTTGAGCCGACGCTTTTGCTTGGATACATAATCGAGCATGTCGAGAACATTGCGCTCACCGGTTTTGCGCGTGGCTTGGAGCAACCGAGGAATTCCTTGCTCCCGCTCGATTCTGAGCACCAAATCCTCGTCGCTCGGGGGCGACGGAGGGGGGCCGCAACTGATTGTGCAACCTGGAAAGGTTGCCGAATTCGGATGGTGTCGACGCCAAAACCGTTACCCCGGATGCCGGTTGACGAGATTTCGCTGGAGGGGCTGACGCTTACTGACCAGCGCGACGGCAACCTTGATCGTCACCAAGCTTTTACGCCACTTCAACGCCCTGCGGCGCTTGCGGCTACTCCATTGCGATCAGGCGCTTTCGCGCCGACATCATCCGCGAACTGAACCAGGCCCGCGCCACGGTTGGCAATGCCATCGCGACACTGGCAGAAGCAGGCCTCATCGTTGAACAGGCAAATTCGACGCTCGTAGGGCTGCCATGGTGTTCCGCCGTGTCTGGTGATCATTGTGCGACAATCTCAGTATCCGCGCCCGTAGCCCACGGTGGCGTCGCGCAAGACTTTGAGCACTTTTTCCTGATCGCTGGACACCGGGCGGGCTGCCGCTTCGGCAACGCCGGTCGTGGTGGCGATGAGCGGAATGTCCGGCTCGCCTTGTTCGCCGACCTTGGCCATCGCCCAGCGGGCAAAGACGCGCCCACCGGCCGGGCCTGCCTCGATGACTTCGACGGCATTGTGCCGGGGATCTTTCTCGATCCTGGCATAGAGTGTGCGCACGGCGGTTTCGTCGCCTTCCAGTGCTTGTGCGAACCAGTCGTCGTACAGCACCAGCGCGCCCGTGATGCCGAGTCTGGCGTTCTTGGTGCGCGCGCCACGGAAAATCGCGCCAAGGTCGGCCTCTCGGCTGCCAGCCGGAAGCAGGCTGCGGCTGCGATAGACCAGGCGGAAGGTGGCGCCGGCAACCGTTGCCTTATCTGCCGATGTGACCGTCTTGGTATTGCTCATCGCTGGTCTCCCTTCACGTCCGTCCGAGTTTTTCAGCGCCGCCGCCGAGCGCGGGGCCTGCGGTGGGATCGAAATTGTCGGGCTGCTTGGCGATCAGCGTATCGGTGGTCAGGATCAGGCCGGCGACGGAAGTCGCGTTGCGCAGCGCCGTGGTCGAGACCTTCACCGGATCCATGATGCCAGCGGCCAGCAGATCGACCAGTTCGCCGGTACGAGCATCCAGGCCCATCGCGCCCTTGGCCTTCTGTACACGTTTTAACTGCGCCTGTGCGTCGAGACCGCAATTGCCCGCGATCGCCAGCAGCGGCTGCGTCAGCGCGTTCTGCAGCAGTTCGATGCCTGTCCGTACACTCCCCGTATACTTGGCGATCAGTACGTCCAGCTCCGGTGCGATGCGGATCATGGCGGTGCCGCCGCCGGGCACAATGCCCTCGTCGATGGCGGCGCGGGTGGCGTTGATGCTATCCTCGATCAGCTGTAGGCGGCGTTTCTGGGCTACTGGCGTTGCGCCGCCTGCCATGATCATGGCCGTGCCGCCCGACAGCTTGGCCAGCCGTTCGACGAACTTGTCACGCTCGATGTTTTCCGGCGCGGCTTCCCATTGGCGCTGCACCTGTTCGCGCCGTGCGGCAATGGCCTTCTCGTCGCCTGCCCCCTTGGTGATCAGTGTGCGGCTGGCCGAGGCGCGCACTTGTCGCGCGCCGCCAAGATCGGTGAGCTGGCAATTCTCCAGCCTTCCGCCAAGATCCTTGGCAATCACCTTGCCGCCGGTGGTGATGGCCAGATCCTCGATGAAGGCCTTACGCCAATGGCCGTAGTCGGGCGGGTTAATAGCGGCGATACCGATCTTGGTTTTCTCGCGCCGCGCCAGGGCATGCATGACGGCGGCCGGCCCCATCTCCTCGGCAATAATGAACAGTGGCCGCTTGGCCTTTTCGGCCAGAGCCAGCGGCACAGCGAGGTCTTCGGCGGTGAGGATCTTGTGGTCGGTGATCAGGAACAGAGGATTGTCGAGCACCGCCTCCATCTTCTCGACGTCGGTGACCATGTGATGCGAAATATAACCGCGATCGAACGACATGCCGTCGATGACTTCGAGCACGGTTTCGACGCCCACGCCATATTGCACGTCGACAATGCCGTTCACCCCGACGCGCGCGAAAGCCTCCTGCACCATGGCGCCGAGATGGGGGTCGTTGGCGGCGATGGTGGCGACGGCGCGGGTCTGTTCGGGGCCGTCCAACTTGCGGGCAGATTTTTTCAGGGCGGCGATGGCGGCTTCCGCGCCAAGTTCCAAACCCTCGACCAGTTCGACGGCGTTGGCCCCTTTGGTCAGGGCCGCCAGGCCTTGCTGCACCAGCGCGTCGGCGAGCACTGTCGCCGTCGTGGTGCCGTCGCCGGCGACTTCGTTGGTTTGCTTGGAGACCTCGCGAACGACTTGCGCGCCCATGTTTTCGAACGGGTCTGGCAACTCGACCTCGGCGGCGATGCTGACGCCGTCGCGAGACACGATCGGGGACCCGATCGGCCGGTCGATAAAGGCGTTCATACCGCGCGGGCCGAGCGTACCGCGCACCGCCCGGGCCAGTTTGGCGACGCCCCGTCCGAGCGCCTCGCGGGCGGCGGCGTCATGCAGCATCATCTTGGGCATGGCAGGTCCTTTGGCGGCGGTAGGGGGAAGGTCAGGCAGTGGGCTGGGATCGCGGCACGAGGCTAAGTTTGGCGGCGTGGCGGGTTTGCGGCGTCATGAGTGGCGACGTGGTGTCGAACTCGTAGCGCGCCGACAGCAGGCCGGTGCACAGCGCGCCGTTGAATTCGGCATTGATACGGACGGACCGCAGCGCCTTCAGATGGGCCGGGAACGTCGCAGTTGTCAGCGGCGTGCCGTCAGGCGTCACAACCACCAAAGCGTCGGACGATATGGGCCCCGCTACGGCCCGGCGTTCGTAATAGCGCGCGCGCGCCGTGGCGCCGGCGGCATCCAGGTTGAGCGCGTCGAAGTCGCCAAGTGACATGGCGATCATCGATTCGGGCGTATGGCCCAGGTCGCGCAGATGCAGGATCACTGTCTCTTGCCGGCGCTGGAAGGCCTTGCGCAGAAAGATCTTGCGCACCTCATCGATATCGCCATCGGCCTCGTCGCCGAAGGTGGCCTGGAACGAGCGCCCCTCGGCCAGCCCGATATTTATTTTGTCCGCATACATATGGTCATCGAGCACGACCGAGACGGTCTTGACCCATGGCAAGGTGCTGACGGCGGCACGCATGTCGTCTGCCATCATGAAGGCGAAGTTGGCCGCGCACCAGTAGGTGGGAAGGCGGAACTGTACCGCGACGTGGCTTTTCGCATCGATATCCAGCGCGCTGATGAATTTCATGTCCGTGACGGACTGGTCGAGTTCGGGATCGGCGACGGTGCTCAGTTGCTGCCAGGCCTCGGCAAGCTTGTCGGCCGGTCCGGTGAGGACGGCCTCGCGCTGCGCGCTCTTTTCCGGAGCGGCCGCCGTGTCCACCAGCGCGGGGCCAGCAGCATCGTGGTCACAGGCCCCATCGGCATGAGGTGACGTCATCGACTAACTCCTTCAGGCAGATCTTGCGTCCACTCTCCCCCACCGTTGGCGGGGGAGAGGTCGTGAGCAACTACAAACTAAGCTGCGACCGCCATATGCAGCTTGGCCTTCTGCTTCTCGATGTCGATGCCATAGAGCTTGGCGGCGTTCAGACCGAGGATCTTCTTCCTGGCCTGCATGCTGAGCGAGACGCCGGTTTCCTTGGCGACATCATCGGGCAGCTCAAAAGCCATGAACTTGTCGATCAACCACTTCGGCGTCCAGATGCCGTAGTCGCTGCCATAGAGGATCTTGTCCTCGCCAACCCAGAACAACAGTTCCGAGATGATGTGGGCGAAGTATCCCGGACGGGTATGGATGAACGGCAGGGCGACGGCGAGACCGGCGTAGACATTGGTCTCTTGCGTCGCGATCCAGCAGAAATCGTCGAGGCGCGGCAAGCCGCAATGTTCGACGATGAAGTTGAGGCCCTGGAACGAGGTCGCCGCGTCGTCGATGTCGGCCACGTCGAAAGCGTCGCGGTTCAAGGGGATGATGGTCGGCCCCTTGTGCACGTGCAGGTTCTTGACCCCGAGCTTCACGCACTCTTCCATAAACCGGTAGCTCTCCTTGTCGCAGAGCTTGTAGCCTTTGGACTCGCCGCGCCATTCGGCCGTGTACAGCTTGACGCCGGTGATGTTGTACTTTTCCTTCAGCTCGTGCAGGTGCTCGAGCCCCTTGGTACCGTCGCGCGGATCGAAGGCGCCGTTCAGGATGAAGCGATCCGGATGCTTCTCCTTCATTGTCGCATTGCGTTCGGTGGTGTTGAAACCGTCCTTGTAAAAATCCCCGAGATAGGTCGGGTTCAAGATGGCCATGTCATCATAGCCGGTGACGAACAGATCATTGTACATGGTCTGAGCGTCGTACTTCGAGAACTTCTCAAGCGTCCAACGCTCTTCTGGCGGGCTGAGGTTGGTGTGGTAGGCAAAGAAGCACTCGATGAACTGCTTGCCGTGGATGTTCTTCTGATTGGCCGGGCTGCCGTCCCAGAAATGCGTGTGCCCGTCGATGACGAATATTTCTTCGCCCGTCTTGGTCCTGTACATGGGTCCTCCGATCTAAGATCTTAGTGTTCTTTGCGGTTAGCAGCTCACGTAGGCGTATGGCCGATATACTTGAACGCATCTTCCATATTGCCGAACAGCACGACGGTATCGTCGTCGACCATGACCATGCGGCCGTAGTGGGTGGAGGTCGAGATCTCGAACAGATAGGGCGTCATCTCGCGGCCGAGTTCGGCGCTGATCTCAGGCATGGAAAACACCAGCTTGCCCTTGCCGTCGACGCGGATCATGGCCGGCATGAACGTCACCGAAACGCCGGGCTTGCGGCCCATGACTTCGGCGATGACGCGGGCCTCGACGCTGTCGTTCATGGTCACTCCGCACTCGTCCGAGATGGTGTCCTCGAACTTGACGGTCTTCATGGTCTTGAAAATGTTGTCGTGGTGGGACTGCACAGTTGACATCGTTAGCTCCTGGAATTGGGTTGCTTTTGCGCGTGTGGTGGACCGGACCCGCTGGGGTCCGGCCGAGTAACCTCAGGCCGCCAGATTGGCCGCGGGCTTGATGCCGATTTCGCTGCAGATCGCCTTGATGCGGTTCTTGGCCAGCGCGAGAGCTTCCGGGAAGGTGGCGACTTTGACGCGCGGCTGCGACCAGATCGGTTGCAAATTGTTAACGGCGTCGAGCGCCAGGGCGCCGTATTTGTTCAGCCAGCTGGTGAAGATGGCGCCATTGGCCGCTGCGTGTTGCGGATCGTGGGCCAGCATGTGGATCAGCTCGACTGTGTTGGCGAGATTGCGCTCGTAGTCGGCCTCGGCGGCCGAAACCACGTTGGGCGTGATGAAGTCGTTCTGCGAGGCCGCCGCTTGCATCAGGAAGCCGGAGCGGAAGGGTTCGCCGACCAGTGGCTCGAAGACCAGGTTGACGGCGAAATACTGCTCAAGATAATCGTCCGCGCCCATGATCGACTCAACCAGTTTGCGTGTGCCCTGCCAGATCGGATCTTCCAGCCAGTGCTTCTTGCCGGCGTTGGCGTCGAAGCCCGGAATGTCGAGGCCGATTTCGCTGAGATAGAGTGTCAGGTCTTGGGAAAAGCGCAGCTTGTAGGACGAGTTGGTCAGGATCGCATTGTTGATCATCTGCGTATAGCCGTAGCGCTGCGCCTGCATGGTCGCGGTGCCCAGCCCGAATTCGGCGTGCTTGTACGCGCCCAGATGATCCTGCAGCACCTTGATCCAGGCCTTGTCTAGCCGTGTCGTAGCGCCCGACTTGCGGCCATTGGCGATGACGCTCTGCACCATGCCGCAGATGGTCGACTGGCGCTGATAGTGCGTACGCTCCCATTCCTGGTCGACGGCGCGGAACTCGTGCCAGTTGGAACTCTTGATCTTGGTCCAGTCCTTGGAATAGGTCGGCGTGCCGTCGGGAAAGCTGATGATCCAGTCTTGCAGCAGGTAGCGCTCGGGATCGGGCTGGACGTCAACCGTCATGTCCTCGTAATGCGATGCCTTGCGGCCCTTGGGCTCGAAATAGTTGTATTTGCGGCTGTCGGAGCCGGCGAATGTCGCCGAACCGGCTGCGCCTGATTTTTCGGCCTTGGCTGGCGTTGTCTGGGCTACCATGTAGACCTCCCGTGGGTTGTTGAACGATCGTATCGTCGCTTTTGTGGGTTGCTGGCGTGATGTGATGCTGAGGTGTTTGGACCGGCGCTGCTCGCTCTATCGCTCTGTAGTCTCCTTTTTGTCTGCTGGGCCGGGGCTCACTTGCCTGGTTGGGTGAATTTGTCGAAATGGATGTGCATGGGTTCAACGCCCGCCATCTGCAGGACGGGCAGTACGGCGTCGATCATGACCGGCGGACCGCAGGCGTAGGCGTCAAGTTCGCCGCTCAGCTTTTCGGCCTTGAGCGTGCGCGCGACGACCTCGTGGATGAAGCCCTTCTCGCCCTGCCAGTCGTCGCCAGTGGCAGGCGCCGACAGCGCGGGAATGAACTTGAAGTTCGGCAGCTTGCGCGCAAACTCAGCAAACTGATCGAGATAGAACAGATCGGCTTTCGTGCGGGCGCCGTAGAAGAATCGAATCGGACGGGTCTCGCCGCTGGCGGCGTGATCGGTCAGCATCGACCACAAGGGCGACATGCCCGAGCCGCCGCCAACCAGAATCATCGGTCCGGGCCGGTCCTCGCGACGGAAACAGGTGCCGTACGGACCTTTCGCCACCAGCGCATCGCCGGGCTTCAGGTCGCCATCGAGCCGCGAGGAGAAGGCGCCGTCGGGATACTTCTTGATGATGAAGCTCAGCTTATCGACGCCATTGGCGGCATGCGGAGCGTTCGACATCGAGAAACTGCGCGTGATCGCCGGCTTGCCGCCGCTCGCGGGAATGGTGATATCGACATACTGCCCGGCCCAGAATTTCAGCGGCTTGTCGATGCTGATGTCGAGTTTGCGGATATCGTGCGTGAGCTGCTCAACGGCCACGACCTTTGCGTCGAAAGCTTTCACCGCGATAGAGCGGCGCAACAGATCCTCGTCGAAATTCAACAGTTCAACTGTCAGATCGCTATAGGCGTGGGTCCGGCACAACAGGACGTGATTGGTTTCGCGCTCATACTCTGGCAGCGCAAAGGTAGAATACTTTAGAAGTTCGATATCGCCCTCGATCAGCTGCGATTTACAGCTACCGCATTGGCCCTCCTTGCAGCCATGCATGAGCGACACGCCCTGGCGGAACGCCGCGTCGAGAACGGTTTCACCTTCCTCGACTTCCATCTCGATGCCGACCGGCTCGAAGCGAACAGTATGCGTAATAGCTGACATGCGTGTTTGTGCTTTCGAAGCCGCCCAGGGTCGCCGGGGCCCTCAAATCGAGGGCCCCGGCGCACATCTCATCTGGCGAACAAGCGGCGTTAGATCGCGTTGATCTTGAAGCCCTTGCGGTACTCGACCGCCGCAGCCGCCTGGCCAGCGGCGTCCAGCGCACGGAAGCCGCGCAATGGGCTGCCGAGCGTGTTGCCCTTGACGTGGTCAAGCGTCCACATTT
>JANMVX010000352.1:0-12288 GCA_031393505.1 Hyphomicrobiaceae bacterium
GGGGAGTGTTGGTCGCCCGCGCCGAGGGCGTGGTGTCAGCGACTGGAGTGGGCCCGCCGCTTGCTCCGTACTGGTGGTGAGACGGCTTCAGAGCAAGCGGCTGCCCCTCACCGACCGCGCAGCTCTTGCCTCCCAAGTGGTCGGCTGCGAGGCGCGGTCTCCTCTCCCCTTCGCCGAAGAAAAAGGCGAAGGGGAGAGGACAGTCCCTCTCAAACCTCCTTCGTCCGCTCACGGAGTAGGAATTTTTGCACCTTGCCGGTGCTGGTCTTGGGCAGCGCGCCGAACACGACATGACGCGGCACCTTGAACTTGGCCATGTTATCCTTGCAGAAGCCAATGATCTCCTCGCCGGTCGCCTCCGCGCCCGGTTTCAGTGTCACGAACGCGCACGGCGTCTCGCCCCAATGGGCGTCGGCGCGCGCGACCACGGCGGCATCCAGCACTTTTGGATGCCGGAACAGGATCTCCTCAACCTCGAGCGACGAGATGTTCTCACCGCCCGAGATAATCACATCCTTGGACCGGTCCTTGACGGCGATGGCCCCGTCCGGGAACCACACGCCGAGATCGCCGGAGTGGAAGTAGCCGCCGGCAAACGCTTCATCGGTGGCCGGTTCGTTCTTCAAGTAGCCCTTCATGACGGCGTGGCCGCGCATCATGATTTCACCCACCGTTGTTCCGTCGCGCGGAACCGGTTGCATGGTCGCCGGGTTGGCGACAACCACATCTTCCGTCACGCTGAACGGAACGCCCTGGCGCGTCATCAGATCGAAGCGGGCCCGATCGGGCTCGTCGCGCCACTCCGGCATCTGGTAACAGAAGGTCGAGGGGCCGTAGGTTTCGGTGAGGCCATAGCCATGTTGCACGTCGAAACCGAGCTTCTCCATCGCCGCCAGCACCGAGGACGGCGGAGCGGCTCCACCGGTCGTGAGTTTTACCCTGCCGGGCAATGGCCGACGTGCTTCGGCCGGCGCATTCGCCAGCATGTTGAGCACCGTTGGCGCGCCACACATATGCGTGACTTTGTGTTGGTCGATCAAGGCGAACACCCGCGCCGGATCGACCTTGCGCAGGACGACGTGCGTTCCCGCCCCCGCCGTCACCGCCCAGGTAAAAGTCCAGCCGGAGCAGTGGAACATCGGCAGCGTCCAGAGATAGCGGCAGTTGTGGTCCATCTGCAGCATGTGGGCGTTGGCCAGCGACCCCAGATGCGCGCCGCGGTGGCTGTAGACCACGCCCTTGGGGTTGCCGGTGGTGCCCGACGTGTACAGCAGGCAGATCGGATCCCATTCGTCGTCAATGGCGGACGGCTGGAATGCGGGATCGCCCTCCTTGATCAGATCCTCGTATTCGACGCCGCCAATTGACAGCGCGCCCGGCGCTTCGGCGTCGGCGATGTCGATCACCAGCGGCGGATTTTTCAGCAACGCGAGCGCCGGCTTGAGGCTGGCGTGAAACTCCCGGTCGGCAAGCAGCACCTTGGCCTCGCCGTGTTCCAGCGTGAAGGCGATGATGGGCGAATCGAGCCGGAAGTTGATCGGATTGAGCACCGCTCCCAGCATCGGAATGGCATAGTGAGCCTCCAGCATGGCCGTGGAGTTGAAGGCCAGGATGGCGACGGTATCGCCGCGCCCGACCCCGCGTTTGGCCAGCGCATGGGCCAGCCGCCGGCAGCGCTCGTCCATCTCGCGATAGCTGATGCGCCGCTCGCCATGCACGATAGCAGTGCGGTCGCCGAAGAATTTCGCCGCGCGCGCCAGAAACCCCAGTGGCGTCAACGGCACGAAGTTCGCGTTGCGCTTGACCAGCTCCGGCCGGTTCCAGTCCATGGCGTTCTCCCCGTCACCGGCCGCTTCATTGCTACGGCGGCCATAGTGTGAATTATTCAACTACGTCGTTGCATGTTCTTTGGACGTTTCGACCTTCAAATCCAACTCCAGGGCCTTCATTACTTTCAGTATAGTGATGAATTCAGGTCGGCCTTCGGAACTCAATGCTTTGTAGAGACTTTCTCGTGAAAGTCCCGCTTGCTTGGCAAGCGCAGCCATGCCTTTGGCCCGCGCAACCATACCCAAAGCATGGCTGATGTAGCTGGCGTCGCCAGTTTCAAAGGCCTCAGACAAATACCCTGCAATCATCTCAGGACTGTCCAATTGGGCGGCGATGTCGAATGGGCGGGTCTTGATCATGGCGCATCCTTGGATTGTGTGGCCAAACTCTTTGCACGAACAATGTCCTTGGCCTGGGTACTTTTGTCACCGCCGCAGAGCAGCAGAATGATGGTTTGGCCTTGCATTCGAAAGTACACCCGATAGCCGGGGCCATAAGCAATTCGTAGCTCGCTGACTCCTCCGCCGACAGGCTTCACGTCACCCGGATTGCCAAGCGCCAACCGATCCACGCGGCTGGTAATTGCCGATTTGGCGCGAATGTCCCGCAGTCCATTGTACCAAGTATCGAATGCATCGGTCTGCTGGATCTTGAGCATGACCATTTGTATCCCATGAGATACAAACCTGCAAGTAAAACCCGCGCGGCCGCACATCAATCCCTGTTGCAGCGCAGCAACTTGCATGTGTGTCGCGGCGCGCTTAAACAAGTGCTCCCGTTGCGTCGGCTTTGGGAGGGCGGTTCGATTTGAACTGCAAAGCCGGTAGCTTGCGGTGGCGCGGGGGGCGTCATCGTGGATCTTGGGAACTTGGGACATAGGCATGATCGGGCTCGTGATTGTCACACATGGCGGCTTGGCGACGGAATTCCGCGCCGCGCTGGAACATGTCGTCGGACCGCAGACTCAGATAGAAACCGTGTCGATCGGCCCGGAAGACGATATGGAAATGCGGCGCGAAGAAATCTTGCAATCGGTTGGACGGGTGGAAAAGGGCGATGGCGTCGCCGTGCTCACCGACATGTTCGGTGGCACGCCGAGCAATCTGGCGATCTCGGTCATGGAGGACGCCAAGATCGAAGTGATCTGTGGCATCAACCTGCCGATGTTGATAAAGTTGGCCACCATCCGCAATGAACTTCCGTTGGCCGACGCTATCAACCAGGCCAAGGATGCCGGGCGGAAATACATTTCCGTGGCCAGCCACCTCCTGTCGGGCAATTCGTAATGACTGAGCCGGCTGAGTTTGCCGCCGACATCACGATCTGCAACAAAAAAGGCCTGCACGCGCGGGCCTCGGCGAAGTTTGTGCGCTGCGCCGAGGACTATGACGCGACGGTGACCGTCACCAAAGACGGTCAAACGGTCGGCGGGACCTCCATCATGGGATTGATGATGCTGGCCGCGGGGCCGGGCACCGTCATCCGCATCGCGGCCAAGGGCAAACAGGCCGAAGCCGCGTTGACTGCGCTGCGCGGGCTGGTGGAATGCGGGTTTGGCGAGGATAGCAACGCAGGCTAGGTTACGCTCCAGCGCTCAAGAGCCGCACCGGGGCGACGGCTTCGGCGCGCAGGCCGTGAGCGGAGCAAAATTTTTGAAGCGCAGCGCTGCGCATCAGGAGCAAAGCCGCCAGTTCGCTCCAGGCCGGCGCCGTCTGGATGCCGTAGCCGCCCTGTCCCGCGCTCCAGAAAAACCCCTCCGTGCGCGGATCGAAGCCGATGACGGGATCGCCGTCGCGCGCGAAGGTGCGCAGGCCGCCCCAGCTCGACTCGATGCGCGTCACCTCGTGATTGACGAAACCCTGGTAGCGGTCGATCGCCTCGGCCAGTCCCATGTCATCGGCGAAGGCGTCGTGCGGCTCGACCGGCTCGGCGTCGGCGGGCGAGATCATCAGCTTGCCGCCCATCGGCTTGGCGTAGAAGGTGTCCGCGAGATTGCCGATCTGCGGCCAGCCGCGCACGTCGACGCCCGCCGGGCCCGCGACGATGCAGGCGCTGCGGCGCTTGGGTGTGAGGCCGAACGGACCAAGGCCACAGCGGCGCACCAGATCGTCCGCCCACGCCCCGGCGGCGTTCACCAGGATCGGAGCATCGAACACGCCGGCGGTCGACTGAATGCGCCAGACGCCATCGCTGCGAGCAGCGCTCTCCACCCGCGCCTTGCACACCAGGACGCCGCCCGCGCGCCGATGCTGGCCTAAGAACCCGCGATGAACGGCGTCCACGTCCAGATCGCGGTTGGTGTCGTCAAGCAGCAGATGCTTTGGCAGGGGGTCGCGCAGCAGCGGCAGTCGTCGCTTGGCGTCGTCGCCTTTGATGCGCCGATAGCCAACCGCGATCAGGTCTGCGGCGATCGCGTCATCATGGTCCCCGCCCATCATCAGGACATCGCGGGGACTGAGCAGCGGCGCTGCCGCAAAACCCTCAGGCGGGCTGCGGTAGAAATCACCACTGGCGAGGGTCAAGGCGCGGATCACCGGTGGCCCATAGACCGGCTCGTAGTTGGCCGCCGAGCGTCCGGTCGCATGGTAGCCCGGCTGGTCCTCGGCCTCCAAGATCGTCGCGCGGGCATGCCCGGCCAGCCGCGCCGCCAGCGACGCGCCCGCCATGCCGGCGCCGACGATCAGAATGTCCGTGTTGGTGGTCATTGAAGCCAGCCCCTCGTTTCTGGGCTGCCAATTAGCCTCAATCCGCTGGTCGTGGGTAGGGGCGAGTGCTCGCCACCTACCAGCTTGCCGTGCCGCGCGAGGGCGAGCGCTGCTCGCCCCTACGTCCTGTCCAGTTACGCGTGCTCGCGGTCCATCGCCTTGCCGCGGGTTTCGGCCACGAAGAACAGCCCGATCACGAATGTTATCGCAGCGACAATCAACGGATACCACAAGCCGGAGTAAATGTTGCCGGTGGGGGCCACCGCCGCCACCGAGATGAACGGCAGGAAGCCGCCGAACCAGCCGTTGCCGATGTGATAGGGCAGCGACATGGCCGAGTAGCGGAAGCACCGGATACCACGGCCCGGAGTAGATGTTGCCGGTCGAGGACAGCCCCTCCGGTACGGATGCCAGCCGCGATGAAGACTGAGCGCTGATCGAAAAAAGCTGTCGTCGAAGAGCGGTGCTGGCCAGATGCTTGCCTCCGTCGCTAGCGGAATGATGCTCTCGACGTGCTTTTCTTGCAGCCGTACACCGCCAGAAACGCCTGAACGGCCGCATCGGCATACCTGTCCAATTCGGCTTTGCTGCGCGGACGGTCGTTGCCAGTGAACATGGCTTGGTTCACCGGAATCCACAGCAATAGTCCTGCGAAGTGATTCGCGGCGAGGAGCGGATCTTGAACCTGCATAAGGTGCTGTTCGCTCAAACGCTGGAAGCATGTCGCCAGTGTGGCAAGCACGCGCTCAAAACCTTGCTCGTACCAGCTGCGGCCGACCTCGGGCATCCGTTCCGAGGTGGCGATAACGAGCCGGCGCAAGCGCAGCAAATTCGGATTCATCAGCACCGATATGAGTTGCCGCGCAAGCTCGCCCAAATCCTCTGGCAGGTCGGACGTGGCTCCAAGCTTGTCGGAGACCAATAGCATCACGCTATCAACTTTGCCGACCGAAGCCAGAATGATTTCGGAGAACAGGCGCTCCTTGTCGGCGAAGTGCTTGTAGACGGTCTGCTTGGACACTTCGGCCTTGGCCGCGATCTCATCCATGCTGGCGCCGTCATAGCCCTTCTGCAGGAAGACAGCCATGGCGGCGTCCATGATCAGCCGGTGCTTGCGCTCAGAGCGGCCTTCTTCACTGGTCCCGGGTGTCGCTTTTTTTCTCATCGGGTACTGGACAGTTCCGTTCTTTCTATGCTAACGATGACGGGTGATAGTACTATACAGTCCAGTTCCAACTGTTAGCAAGTGGAGAAATCGCCATGACGTCGCTCGATCACCCGGCCTCAGCTCAGACCACGCTGGTACGCCTGCCGCAGATCGCCATCACCGCAACGGCTCTGGCGGTCGTTCTCCTGATATCACTTCACGTATTGAAGCCGGACTACAACCCAACTTGGCGTTTCATCAGCGAGTACGAGATTGGCGACTACGGTTGGGTGATGCAGCTGAGCTTCCTTGGTATGGCCGCAGCCTCGGTGCTGGTCGGCGCGTCCTTGTGGCAACCCGCACACGGCATCTTGGGCAAGATTGGGGTGGTGCTGCATGGCATTGTCGGCCTGGCATTTGCAGGTGCGGCACTGTTCGTCGCCGACCCCATGACAGCCGACCCGGCTCAGATGACGTCACACGGTATGCTGCACGGTTTGTTTGGCGCCGTGGCCATTCCCGGCGTGCCACTGGCAGCGCTGGCGGTCACCTTTGGCATGACCAGCCGTGGATCGTCAGATCGCGCGGCCCTCAGTCTACCCGCCTGGCTGTCGCTGCTGCTGGTCGTCGCGATGTTCGGTCATATGATCATCATGTTGTCCGGCGGCGCAAAAATGGGCCCGACGATTTATGCCGGCGGGATTGGGCGCATTGTCATCGCAGCTTATGCCTGGTGGTGGATTGCGGCGGCCTATTACGCACAGCGATTGAATTCAGGAACCTCCGCAGCCTACGCAGCAAATCGGTAAGTGTACGTCTCACAACTCCCAACACAGGAGCCTGCCGTGTCGAGCAACAAAGCCACAACTTCGACCGAGGGACGCGACCTGATCCTCTCCCGTATCATCAATGCCCCGCGCAACAAGGTTTTCAAGGCCTGGACCGAACCGAAACTGCTGAAGCAGTGGTTCGCCCCGCTGCCATGGACCACCGCCGAGGTCGAAACCGACGTGCGGGTGGGCGGATCGAGTTTGGTTGTCATGAGGAGCCCCGACGGCAAGGAGTTTCCCAATCGCGGCGTCTACCTCGAAGTCGTCCCCAACGAGCGTCTCGTTTTCACCGACGCCTTCACAAAGGCGTGGGAGCCGTCTGAAAAGCCGTTCATGACTGTGGTGCTGACGTTCGAGGACCAAGGCGGCAAAACCAAATACGTGGCTCGGGTGCATCACTGGTCAATCGCAGATCGTGAGGCCCACGAAAAGATGGGCTTCCATGGCGGTTGGGCACTGTGCGCCGAGCAGCTTGCGGCGTTGGTTGAAAAACACTGACGTTATCGTGCAACATCACGCCCCTCCACGCCATCGCGCGGGAGGGGCGCAGCCACCTACGCGTGCTCGCGATCCATGGCCTTGCCGCGCGTTTCAGCGACAAACAACAGCCCGATCACGAACGTCATCGCCGCCACAATCACCGGATACCACAAGCCGGAGTAAATGTTGCCGGTGGAGGCCACCGCCGCCACCGAGATGAACGGCAGGAAGCCGCCGAACCAGCCGTTGCCGATGTGATAGGGCAGCGACATGGCCGAGTAGCGGAAGCGGGTGGGGAACATTTCCACCAGCATGGCGGCGATGGGCGCGTAGACCATGGTGACGTAGATCATCAGGATCGAGAGCCATCCGACCACGCTCCAGTTGACGCCCGCGATGGGCGACTTGGCGGGATAGCCGGCCGCCTTCAGAGCCTCGCCGAGATCCTTGGTGAAAGTTTCGCCCAGCGCCTTGGCGTCGGCAGCGGTGGCGTCGTAGGAGGGCACGACCTTGTCGCCGACCTTGATCTGCGCGCTGCCAGCCTGACCGACCACGTTCTCATAGGGGATGCCCTTCTTCACCAGCGCCGTCTTGGCGACATCGCAGGGGCTGGTGAACTTAGACTTTCCGACCGGGTCGAACTGCAGCCGGCACTGCGCCGGATCGGCGGTTACTGTCACCGGCGACTTGGCGGAGGCGGCGACCAGGTCGGGATTGGCGGCGCCCGCGATCATGTGGAAGATCGGGAAATAGGTGAGCGCAGCCAGGGCCAGGCCAGCCAGGATCACGGGCTTGCGGCCGATCTGGTCCGACAGCCAGCCGAAGAAGATGAAGAACGGCGTGCCGATGGCGAGCGCGATCGCGACCATGACGTTGGTCCAGAAGGCATCGACCTGCAGCACCTTGTTGAGGAAGATGTTGGCGTAGAACTGGCCGCCGTACCAGACCACGGCTTGGCCAGCCGTCAGCCCGAGCAGGGCGAGGATGACGATCTTGAGGTTGGCCCAATTGGCGAAGGCTTCGGACAGCGGCGCTGCGGAAGCGCGGCCTTCCTCTTTCATCTTTGTAAAGAGCGGCGATTCATTCAGCGACAGGCGGATCCAGACCGAGACTGCGAGCAGGATCAGCGAAATCCAGAAGGGATAGCGCCAGGTGCCCCATTCGGCGGTGTACGCTGCATCACGCGTGGCGGCGTCCGTCCCGCCCATGACTTGGGCTGTGAGCAGGATGATCAGCGACAGGAAGTAGCCCAGCGTCGCCGTGGTCTGGATCCAACTGGTTCGATAGCCGCGCTTGTCGTCCTCGGCATGCTCGGCCACATAGGTCGCCGCGCCGCCGTATTCACCACCCAGGGCGAGACCTTGCGCCAGGCGCAAGCCGATCAGGATGACCGGGGCCGCCATGCCAATGGAGGCATAGGATGGCAAGATGCCGACCAGGAAGGTCGACAGGCCCATAATCAGGATGGTGATGAGGAAGGTGTACTTGCGCCCGATGGTGTCGCCGAGGCGGCCAAAAATGATGGCGCCGAAGGGCCGCACGAAAAAGCCGGCGGCGAAGGCGAGCAGCGCTGCGACATATTGGGCGGTGTCCGAGAGGCCGGAAAAGAAGTGTTTTCCGATGATGGTGGCGAGCGCGCCGTAGAGATAAAAGTCGTACCACTCAAAGACGGTGCCGAGCGAGGAGGCGAACACCACCTTGCGCATCTCGCCCTTGCTTAGGGTTGCACTAGCACCCGCGCCGGCAATTGTGGCCATAGCCATAATTTTTTCTCCCCTTCAGAGTTGGCGATAGTTTTGTTCCCCTCTTCGCCAGAGTTGTTGTTGCATGGTTTCCTTGGAGGGGGCAAGGCGGAGTATTTTCGTTTTTTCGTTTTTTTACTGCTGATTTTGTTCGTTTTAGTTGTTTTTTACTCACTTTTTTTGACACATATCGTTCGGTCATCACCCAGTTTATGCCCGCCGCAGGACCCAAATCCACCTGCCCAAACGCATGTTGTGAGCGGGCCGCCAAGCCGCTAGAACCACGCCTTCCATGCGCCATCCACGAAAGTTTATTCGTATGCTGATTTATTGCCGCTCCCTCCTGTCGGCGCTGCTGCTCGCCATCGGCGCAAGCGCCAGCGCAAACGCGCAGGACGTCACACTCAAGTTCGAGCACTTCATGCCGGCGGTGTCGATCGAGCATCGCACCTGGCTTGCGCCGTGGGCGGAGCGAATTGGCAAGGCGTCGGGTGGAAAGATAAAGGTGGACGTCTATCCGTCCATGCAGCTGGGCGGAAAGGCGCCGCAGCTATTTGATCAGACCAAGGACGGTGTGGTCGATATCGCCTGGGTGGTGGCGGGCTACACGCCAGGGCGTTTCCCGCGCATGGAAGTGTTCGAACTGCCGTGGATGGCGCACACCGAAGCCGCCCGCACCAGCAAGGCGGCTTGGGACTTTTTCTCCGCCTACGGACAGGAAGAGACCAAGGACGTGAAAGTCCTTGCGGTCTTTGCTCACGGCAAGGGGACGCTGTTCACCAAGGACAAGCCAGTCAAATTGCCGGCCGATCTTGCCGGCCTGAAGATCCGTGTACCGACGCGCACCATCAATTCCACGCTGACGCTTCTCGGCGCGTCGCCCCAAGGCATCCCGGCCCCCGCCGTGCCCGAGGCGCTGTCCAAGGGGGTGGTCGATGGGGTGATGTTTCCCTATGAAGTCGTCCCTGCCTTCAAGGTGGATGAGCTGACGAACCAGGTGACGGAGTTCATGGGCGACCGCGCTCTGTACACGGCCGTTTTCATGCTGGTGATGAACAAGGCGCGTTACGAAGCTCTGCCTGCGGACCTGAAAGCCGTGATTGACGCCAATTCCGGCGCGGCGCTGTCGGCCGAGATCGGTACGGCGTTCGATGCTTGGGACATTCCCGGACGCGAAGCCATCGCCAAGCATGGGGCGACCGTGACCAAGATCGACGGCGCGGACCTTGCGGCGTGGAAAGCGGCCACGGCGCCCGTAACGAAAGACTGGATCGCGGCGCGCGACAAAGCCGGCGACAAGGGCGCGGAGCTGGTGCAGGCGGCCAGCGACCTGATCGCGAAATACGCGCAATGATGGCGGGTGATTGGCTGGATAAGACGTGCACGTTGGTTGCGCTCATCGGCGGACTGCTGCTGCTGGCGTTGATCGGAGTCGAATGCGTCTCGGTGTTCGGGCGCAGCCTGCCGGACCTCTTGGGATGGACCGGCGTCGCGCTGCATGCGCTGTCAGTGCCGGGCGACGCAGAAATAGCACGTGTACTGACGACAATGGCGCTGTTTTCGTTTCTGCCCTACTGCCAGATGCGAGGCGGGCACATCCGCGTCGAGGTGTTCAGCACATATTATCCCGTCGCCATGAACGGCGTGCTGGATCGCCTCGGGAGCATCGCGTTCGCCGCGCTGGCGGCCGTGCTCGCCTGGCGCTTGATGCTTGGATGGCTGAACAAATGGACGCATAGCGACGCCTCCATGGTGTTGCAGATTCCAGAGGCGATCCCGTTCGGGGCCGCCGTATTCTGCACGCTGCTGCTGCTGGCGGCCGTCGTCCAAAATCTCTTGGCTCCGCGCCGCTCGATGGCCTCAACAACGCATTAGCTGTGCGTGTCGGTCGCGCATCAGGCAGCGGCGAACGCGCGCCTTAGACGTATTCAGCCATTGCGGCGAACCCCTAAGGCTGCAACAGTTTCGTGCAAGCCGCGAGGGTGGACTTGGCGGCAAAGTGAGGAGCAACGCGACAAGGCGGACAGCCTTGACGGGACGACGGCGTGGATGCGCCGCGGGCTGGATGAGGGCATCATTCTGGTTTCGCGAAATTGCCGCAAGGAGGGCGCTGGTTGCGCCCCATTGGGCTCCCGCTTTCGCCACGATCCTCTGGCCTTATGTTCTCTGCGGGGGCAGAATGAGGTATCATGGTCAGTATCGCCAAACCGCGTATCGCGCCTCGCGTTGATGCCCTTCGCTCTTCCCGCCCGTTGGCTGAAGGGGCGCTCGAAAAATTCTGTGACAGCTATCGCGAGCCGATCCGCCAACTCTGCGCGACCTCGCCCGCCGTCGCTGATCTCACCATCTCGTTTCCCGGCCTGCTGTTTGCGCTCGCCAGCGGCTTTGGCACGCAAGGCGCACGCGACCGCTGCCTCAGCGCCGTGCGCGACGGCAAGTCCTTGAAGGACGCCGCGACCATTCTGGGGTTTGCCTGGTGGCTGCGCCGGCTGCCGGCTGAAGCCTTCACGGGGCCCTTGTCGGCCCTGCCAGACAGCGCCGAATTCAACCGCCGCATCGTCAATCATGTGCCTACGGAAAGCTGGAAGGCCGCCGGATGGCTTGACCGCGTGCAGCTAACGCGCGAACTGGCTGATGACGACGTGGCGCTCTGGATGGCATGGCGTTCCAAAGGCGTGCCGCGCCTGCGCGACGCCAACCGGTTGATCCTGCTGTGCGCCTGGGCGTGGTTCTCCAATCGTCCGGGCACGTTGGGTTATACCCTGGTGCGCCAACCGTTCGAACCCTCGCTCGGCCTGCGCCGCGCACTTGATGAAGCCGAGACGTGGCGCAAGCGGGCGGAACTCGCGGTGGCGCTCGGCGATGGCATCCAGGACACCTGGTTCGAGGCCGGCAACGCGCGCGGCTACGACATTGTCCCGCTGGCCCAACTGCCGGACTTTCTGAGCGAAGCCGAGACGATGGACAATTGCCTCGACCAGTTCGCGCCTCAGGTGCACCAACGGCGCACCCGCCTCTTCAGTGTGCGCAAGGCGGGGAAATCCGTGGCCGACCTGGAGATTGCTCCGCACGAAGAAGACCCGACCATGCCGATCATTGAGCAGCTGCGCGGGCCCGGCAACCGGCGTGCGGCGCCCGGCGTATGGCAGGCGGTGTTCACCTGGCTCAGCATGCAACCGACGCGGCCGCTGACCGTCAGCCGCGCCAGCTCGGCCACGGCTCGGGCGGCGGCGCGGCGCCTTTGGCAGCCCTATCTGGAACATCTCAGTGGCCAACCGGGCGAACTAGCGCTGCGCGCTTTCCTCTGCAGCGGCGAAGTGCTCAATCCCGATTTTGACGGGCCAACGCGCAGCCAAACCGTCGCCAGAAAGGCGACGGAGGCATCGAAAGCGCGGAGGAAAGTCAGCCTGCAGAAAACAACAGGCTAAAGGCCGGACGGATCAAACCAGGCGTCGTTGATGCTGACTCATCGGTGCTAGGGGCGCACAGCAGTGCGCCCGGCGTGCCACAACCGACGGACCATCAATGTTGAACGCTGGGCGCACTGCTGTGCG
>JANMVX010000362.1:0-4560 GCA_031393505.1 Hyphomicrobiaceae bacterium
GCCCCTCACCGACCGCGTGACTCTTGCCTCCCAAGAGGTCGGCCGCGAGACGCGGTCTCCTCTCCCCGTAAGGACGGGGAGAGGAGAGTACAGAGCACTTACGTCGGCTGAGTCCGCTCTCGCAACAGCCCCTCCTGCGCCACGGACGCCACCAGCACGCCATCCCGGTTGAAAAAACTGCCCCGGCACAGCGCGCGTCCGCCTTGTGCGCTCGGCGACTCCTGTACGAACAGCAGCCACTCGTCGCCGCGGAAGGGGCGGTGGAACCACAGCGCGTGATCCAGGCTGGCGGCTTGCACGCGCTTGTCGTTGATCAGCATGCCGTGGCCGATGAGGCCGGACTCCAACAGCGAGTAGTCCGACGCGAAGGCCAGCACGCATTGGTGCATCGCCGTCGGCAGATCGTACGGCAAAGACTCGCGCGCCCGGCACCAGATGCGATGGCTGGCCGCCGGACGCTCCGGGTGCAGGTAGCGCTCAATGTCCACCGGGCGCATTTCGATCGGCCAGGTCAGGTCGATGTAGCGGCGCTGTTGCGGCGGCAATTGCGCGGCGAGCGTTTTCTCATCTGACAGATCTTCAGGCATAGGCGACTTCGGCATCGCGATGGCGTGCTCGAACCCCGCCTCTTGCTTCTGAAACGAGGCGATCATCGAGTAGATCACCGCCCCATGCTGCACGGCCTGCACGCGCCGAGTGGAAAAACTGCCGCCGTCGCGGATGCGGTCAACCTCGTAGGTGATTGGCAGGGCCGGATCGCCGCCGAGGATGAAATAGGCGTGCAGCGAGTGCGGATCTCGCCCCTCGACGGTGCGCGTCGCCGCCACCAGCGCCTGCGCCACCACCTGGCCGCCGAACACACGTTTCCAGCCGTTGGCGGGACTCGTTCCCTCGAACTTATCCTCGCCAAGCGGGGTCAGATTGAGTATGGACAACAGTCCATTAGTGGCTGCGTCCGTCGGTGATTGCATGGGCCGGGACTTCCGTGGCTCAGGGTGGCGGAACGCGAGCGCGATGACTTTGCAGCGATACGATGTGGCGATCAGCGGCGCAAGCCTGAGCGGGCTGGCCTTGGCGCTGGCTCTGCGCGCGACGCTTGGCGACGGTATTTCTGTTGCGGTTGTGGACCGGCCGGGTGCGCTTGGCGTCAGCGACGACCCGCGCGCGTTCGCGATCTCGGCCGCGTCCTTCCACCTGCTGCATTTGATCGGCGTCTGGCCGGCGGTCGCGCAAGACGCGCAAGCCGTGACGAAAATCAACATCACGGCCGGCCGCCTGGAGAGCGCGGCCCGGCAGACGCTGCTGAACTGGGACAACGAGACCGCGGCCGGCGAGGCGGCATCGTACATTCTTCCCGCGCCGCTGTTGCGGGTTGCGCTGGTGCGATCGTTTCAGTCAACGAACATACCGCTGGTTGAGGGCTCGGCTGGCGAAAGCCTGGCCGTCGCCGCCGAAGGACGCCGGTCGCCCCGGCGCGATCTCGCGGGGATAAAAGTCATCAGCTGGGCCTATCCGCAAAGCGCCATCGTCACCACGGTTGCGCATAGCGAGCCGCACCAGGGCGTCGCGACGCAGCATTTCCTGGAGGCCGGGCCGTTCGCGATCCTGCCGCTGGTGGGAGGCCACCGCTCCTCGCTGGTCTGGACCGAGGCCAGCGCAGAAGCGGCGCGGGTCATGGCGTTGAACGACGCCGACTTTCTGGCCGCGCTCGAACAGCGGTTCGGCGGCATCCTGGGAGAACTCAAGCTGGCCGGCCCGCGCATCAGCCAACCGCTGGAATTGCAATTGGCCCGCTCGCTCGCCGCCGCACGCGTTGCCGTTATCGGCGATGCAGCGCGCACGGTGCATCCCATCGCCGGCCAGGGTCTCAATCTCGGCCTGCGCGATGTCGCCGCCCTCACCGAGTGCATCGCCGACACCGCGCGCCTCGGCCTCGATATCGGCAGCCGCGAGACACTCGAACGTTACGAACACTGGCGACGCTTCGATGGCGCCACGTCGGCCGCCGCCATGGACGGCCTGAACCGGCTGTTCTCGAACGACAACCCAGCCCTGCGCGTGCTGCGCGAGACAGGACTTGGGCTGACCGATAGGTTGCCCGGCCTGAAACGGATGTTCGTCGCCGAGGCGGCGGGACTTACGGGATCCGTGCCAAAGCTGCTGCGGGGCGAATTGCCTTGATCAACTGATAACGGAGCGACCGCCTATGCCCACCGCCACGCCGCTCTGGCGCTCGCCGACCGCCATCATCATCGCGGGTTGCCTGATCGCGATGGTCAATTTCGGCATCCGCTCCAGCTTCGGCCTGTTCCTCAGCCCGTTGACCATCGACCACGGCTGGACGCGGCAGGAATACGGCCTCGCTCTCGCGATCCAGAACCTTTTGTGGGGGTTCGGTTCTCCCCTCGCGGGAGCGTTGGCCGAAAAATACGGCACGCCGCGCGTGCTCGCCGCTGGGGCGGTGCTTTACGCACTCGGCGTTCTGGGTATGTCACAATCCAGCTCGATCCTGATGTTCGATCTGGCGGCGGGCCTGATCACCGGTCTGGGCATCGCCTTCACCAGCTTCGGCATCGCCATCGCCGCCATGGCGCGCGTGGTGTCGCCCGCCCAGCGCTCCCTCGCGCTTGGATTGGGCACCGCCGCCGGATCGCTCGGACAGGTGTTGTTCTCGCCGCTCGCGCAATCCATGATCGGTACGAACGGCCCATACGGCGCACTGATTGTGCTCGCCGCCTGCAGCCTCGTCATCCTGCCGCTCGCATTTCTGATGCCCCAGGACGCCAACGTAAAATCAGCAACGGGCACGGATCAGTCCATCAGCGCGGCCCTCACCGAAGCCTTCGGCCATCGCGGCTACCTGCTGTTGACCGCCGGCTTCTTCGTCTGCGGCTTTCAGCTCGCTTTCATCACGGTGCATTTCCCGGTCTACGTGAAGGACCTCGGCCTCGACGTGCGCGTCGGCGCCATGGCGTTGATGCTGATCGGCCTGTTCAACATCGCCGGCTCGATCCTGTCGGGCATGGCGGGCCAGCGCTGGTCGAAGCGGTATGGGCTGAGCCTGATCTATTTCGCCCGCTCGGTCGCCACGGTGGCGCTGCTGTACGCGCCAAAAACCCAGACGACCATCCTGCTGTTCGCCGCCGCCTTCGGCCTGTTGTGGCTCTCGACCGTGCCGCTGACCTCGGGTCTCATCGCGCAGGTTTTCGGCATGCGCTACATGGGCACGCTCTATGGGTTCGTGTTCCTCAGCCACCAGGTCGGCAGCTTCCTCGGCGTCTGGCTCGGCGGGCTGATTTACGACCGGACAGGCTCCTATGACCTGCTGTGGTGGCTGAGCATAGCGCTGGGAATCTTCGCGACGGTCGTGCATTTGCCGATCAACGAAACGCCGTTGGCCAGATTGACACCGAAGGCGGCATGATCGTAAGGCGCAATAGCTTCTTTGCGTATTGCGCCGCCACCCCATCCCCCACCGCCTGCGGCGCATTGCGGCGCGAAGAAAAAGCGCCTAATGCGCCCTACTTATCGTCCGTCAGTTGCCGCGCCTCGTCGGCCAGCATGACGGCGATGCCATTGCGGATGGGATATGCCAGCTGCGCGGCTGTGCTGATCAGTTCCTGACGTTCGCTATCGTAGATCAGCGGTCGCTTGGTCAGCGGGCAGACCAACAGTTCAAGGAGCTTCGGGTCGAACTTCGGCGCGGTTTCAGCTTCGCTCATTGCAGCGCTGATCCCGAGCCGTCGCCAGGCGCCGCCATCTGCATCTCAGCCAGCGCCACCAGGATTTCGGATCGCACTTTCAAATCTGGCGCCTCGAGCAGCGCCTGTTTCTCTTCTGGCCCGTAGGGGCTCATCATGCTCAGCGCATTGACCAGGAACTCGCTGCTGGAGCGCGTGATCGAATCCCAGTCGGCCTTCATGTCCTGGGCCTCAAGGTAGTCTTTCAGCACCTCCAGCAGATGCTCGCGGTCGACGGATTCCTCGCCGAAACCTTTGACAAAATCGCTGGGGTATTTGTCGTAGGCGACATCGCAGACCCGATAGGGTTTTGGCTGATCGATTTCTTGGCGCACGGTGAACCGCGTGAGGCCGGTCAGCGTCACCAGATAGCGGCCGTCGTCGGTTTCCTGAAAGGCCGTCAGCTTGCCGACCCCGCCGATGGCGCGCAGCGGAACGGCCTTGCCACTGGGGCTCTCGACATCCTCCTGCACCAGGCGCGGCTGGACGATACCGATCAGCCGATCCCCGGACAGCACATCGTCGATCAGGTTGAGATAGCGCGGCTCGAAGATGTTCAATGGCAGGCTGCAGCGCGGCAGCAAAAGGCCGCCCCGCAATGGAAATACGGGGATGCGAACCGGAAGATCGGCCGCTGACTGATATTTGGTGAGGCCGGAAATGGGAAAGGCTCCTTGCACTCAGGGAGGGGCATTTTGTAGGGGCGACCCGGGGGTCGCCCACTGTCGTCACGGCCCGCTGTACGTGGCGACCCACGGGTCGCCCCAACAAGGCCGTTGCAACAGGCAAACAGCATGACTGACAATCGCCGGCGGCCGGC
>JANMVX010000044.1:0-62379 GCA_031393505.1 Hyphomicrobiaceae bacterium
CCTTTCCGAGTGTCATCGGATGCGAAGAAATAGGTATACTGTCCCCGGTTTACGCCGCGTCCGATTTGGCGGCTTCGGGCTGGCCAGACTCGGAAGCTGACGGATCGGCAGCCCGCAAATCGGCAAGCCGCTCGCTGAGGCTTTTTAGGCTGTCTTCGGCTGCCGCCTGCGCGATTGCAATCGCGTCTTTGTTCGACAATTCATTCGGAACCTCGGAGGTTTTTGCAACTTCCGGTGCTGCAACCGCAGACAACGCCTCGGTCGGCAAAGCGCCGCCCCAGTTGGTGACCTGAGCCGCTTCGGGCGCCACAGCCGCTGTGGCGGCAACGATGGCTTCAGTAGCAGGCACTGTTTCGGAGATAACATCAAAGCTTGCAACCGCAGGCAGTGGAATCTCCACCACAGACGTGGGCGGCGTCAAAGTCGGAGCATCGACCGCGAGCGGAACAGGGGCGGCGACCTGCGGAAGTACCACAACAACCTCTTCCGCCTCCGAAGCGTCCTCGGTAGGCCAGTCGTAGAGATCGTAATGCGCATCCAGCGCGTTCAGCGCGACTTCGCAGCGTTCCAGCAGATCGCGAAGTTTTATGAGGCCGAGCAGCCGAAAACTGTCGGTCACCAACAATTCGCCCGCGCCATCATAGTGCTCGGCCATCGGGGCCAGCAATTCGCGGCTGCGCAAAAAGGGAAACACTTCGGCGCCGCCGTCAAAACGCATCGCCGCGCGACCAAGCGGAGAGGCGATATGGTCAGCCAAGGCTTGCGTGCCGGAGGTGAAGAGCGACATGATCGGGCGCAAACGCCAGTCGCTGCGCGCCACCGTGCGCGCCCGCACGCGCGCCTGTTCCAGCTTGGTCAGCAGCGTCAGTTCGAGATCGCGCACTTGTCGGACAAACATGCGCAAGGCGGCCAAACGCGCCTGCACCACGGCGTCGCCGTCCAAACCGCTGAAATCGAATTCTTCAGGCGCGAAGCGTTGGTCCATCAGCTCATCAGCCGTCACCTCGATCGTTTCGAGGATATCCGCGAGCAATGTGACGGACTTGGCGTCCGGCCGGACCATGAACAACATGAGCAACGCCTCCCTGGCGCCCCGGCGAACCACCAGGGCGAATTACAGAACGCTACTCAACGAAACTTCTGCGCCGGCCCTCGCGACCGAACGGCGATCTCGGCGAACACGTAACAGCTGGTTACATTTCGTGAGGTTCGACCGATTCGCCTCACAGGGGAAGGTGAACTTCGTGTTCGTACAGAGGTTTTTTGGCCAGAGCGCCGCCGGGACGAGGTTTTGCGCCGGATCGGCCCTGCATCTTGTGGAAAATTGCCAGGATCGCCACGGCGATGCCCAAGGGCGCCAATGTCAGTGCGCTGCCGATCAGCGCAAAGACGCTGGCGAAGGCCCAGAGCATGGCCAGCCCGTGCTCGATGAGCCCGATCAGGCGGGACTGCTGGTGCCGCCGCAGCATGCCGCGGCGGTTGCCAGGCATCGGGTGCCAGAAGTTGAGCAGAGACGTGCAGGTGCTGCCGCCGGCCGCAAATGCTACAGCGACCAGCGCCGCGCGAGGCGAAAGATAGGCCAAGGCCAAGAGAGGCAGTCCGACAATTGAGAGCACCGGCAACACCACGGCGCTGAGTTTTGCGCGATCGACGGCGGCAAGCGCGACCGGCGCTGAGGCGATGAGTTCGGGGGCGTCTTCGCCCGACACCGTGATCCAGGCGATGGAGCCGGCGACCTGCGCGGCGATGACGACGATGGTGGGGACCAGGGCGACGGCGGCCGGAACCAGGTTGCTGCGCAGCAGCACGACCGCGATTGGAATGGTATAGAAGATCTGGAGGCCGAGCTGTGCGAACAAGCTGGGATCGCGCACCATCAGCCGCCACTCTTTCAGCCGCAGGCAGCGGCTGACGCCAGATCGGAAGCGCTGTACGGCGTCGGCGCCTGCGCGGCTGCCGCTCGCAGGTGCGCCGGCCGCAGCGGTGGCGGCGCGGGCGAACCGTTCGCCTACGGACCAGATCATCACGGCAAAGACGATCAGCCCGAGCAGCACCAGCAACGCCATGTCCAGCGGATTGCCCCGTACCGCATTCAGCGGCAGCCAGAGCAGGCCGGCAAAACCGGTTTTTGAGACGACGCCCGCGTGATCCAGCCAGCGCGACGCCGCTTCGCGCGTCGCGGACGGGAGCACGGCGAAAATCTGCGCGCCAAGGACAAACGCGCCGCCGATGCTGGCGCCAGTCATCTGGGCGTAGAGGCGCGCGCGGACGGGGCCGACCAGGAAAAACAGGCTGATCGCGAGGCCCAGGCCGATGGCGGTGGCGATCAGTGCAAGGCCGGCGAGGGTGGGATAGATGCCGAGCCAAGTCGGACCATCGAGCAACGCGCCCATGTTGGCGATTGGCAGCAAGAAGACGGCCAGCGCCCCGAAGGTGTTTGCAGCAAGGGCGGCAGCCTTGGCGGCGATGATGCGGCCCGGCGGCAGTGGCGAGCCAAGCAGAAGATCGAGATCAGCGCGATCATAGAGGGTTCGCGTTGCGCCAAACAGGCTCTGCGCGATCATCCAGGCGAAGGCCGCGCCGAGCACGCCGGCGAGCGGAGTCAGACTGGCGTCGGGGCCGCGCATCAGCGGCGTTAACAGATGCACGGCGGGCCAAGCAAGGAGGTGCAATACGCTGACGCAAGCCAGCAGAATTGCGACGCTCCAACGCGTGCTGGTTTTGCCGAACATGGCGGCAAAGCCGCGCCAACTGAGACGGATGTCGTGAATGAGCAGCGCCGGAAAGCTACCAAGTGAAAAGCTCATGACGCCAGCGGCTCCCGCCGCGTCAGCGACAGGAAAACGTCTTCCAGCGAGGAGGATCCGCGTCCGGCCTTTTCACGCAGCTCCTCCAATGTGCCCTCGGCGGCCAGGCGCCCGCGGTTGACGATGCCGATGCGGTCGGCAAGCCGCTCGGCCACTTCCAGAATGTGCGTGGTCAGAATAATCGTCGCCCCGGCTTTTACGCGCGCCTGGAGGAGGTCCTTCACCTGGCGCGCCACGCCGGCGTCAATGCCGGTGAGGGGTTCGTCCAGCATGATCAATTTGGGATCGTGGATGAGCGCGCCGGCCAGCGCCACCTTTTGCTTCATGCCGCGCGAAAAGCCTTCGCAGCGGGTATGGCGGTGGGGCTTGAGTTCGAGCACGTCGAGTAGATCGACCGCGCGCGATTCGGCCAGCCCAGGCGCAACGCCCCACAGGCCAGCGACGAATTCGAGATATTCCAGTGGCGTCAGCTTGTCATAGAGCATCGGCTCGTCGGGCAGCCAGGCCGTGATGCGTTTGGCCGCGATGGGGTCCTTCAACGCGTCGACGCCAAAAATGCCGATGGCGCCGGCGTCGGGGCGCAACAGTCCCGCGATCATGCGCAAGGTGGTCGTCTTGCCCGCCCCATTCGGCCCGAGCAGGGCGTAGAATTCGCCCGGCTGCACAGTGAGGTCCATGCGCTCGACGGCGATGGCGGGCCCAAAGGATTTGCGGACGGCGGCGAGATGAAGAGCAGGGGCAAATGCAACTGGGGCCCTGACTGTGTCAGGGAACGAAACAACACTTTGCACGAATGACACGCCGCACCTCCAACACTCTCTTGGCGCGCAGCCTAACAAACCGATGTTGCAATCAAATTACCTCCCCTCTCCTCACCCCCTTTTTAGCGGGAGAGGTGACCGCGTCTCGCAGCGCGTTTCAGCGCAAGAGCCACGCGGTCGGTGAGGGGCAGCATAAATCGGTGACAGTTTACCTATTTCTACGACGGTCCGTCCACTGATCCAGTGCTGCGTAGAAATAGGTATACTGTCCCCGATTTATGCCGGAGCAAGCGGCTACCCCTGAAAAGGGGGAGAGGAGAAGACTACGCCGCCAGCCACCTGGCCAGTTCTGCAATCTCGCTAACGGCCAGCGTCGTATGCTTGCCCAGCTTCTCGCCGAACAGCCGCGGCAGCTCTGCATGCTGATCTTCGGCCAGCGGCTGGATCTCTCCGGTCCGGGTCTGGATGGTGACGTAGCGCTCCTCGGTCGAGCCATCGTCCAGGATAGCGATGACGCGCAACTGGATCGCCTCCTCCGAGGGCGGAGCTTCACCGAGCACCAGCCCGCCGGCGGCCATGCTCAGCCAGCTCGGCAGCGGGCGTCCGTTGGCTTGGAAGACGCGGTACTCACTGACGTGCAGCCCCACCGCCGAGAAGGTGTTGGACACCTGGATCAGCAGTTGCCGTTCGCGCACCAGTGTTTCGACGATCAACTGCCCGCCGCCGGCAGAACTTTCGGTCGCACCCTCCAGTGTGAAGTGCAACGAGAAGCCGGTGAGCCCGGCCAGGTCGATCGGGTGGTAGCTGTCCTCGCGCTGGCCAAAAGCCGCCAGTTCCGAGAGGCGGTTCTGCGGCAGAACCTGCGCCACAATCGGGCCCTGGTCGGAGAGCCCGCTGCCGTTCAGCGTCGAGATGCCGTTGACCGCCGCCAGCACCGGTCCGCCTGCGCCGATGGCGCCGGTGACGCCCACCGGGCCGCCAGCCGCATGTACGGTATCGATGACAGCGCCATCGACATGCACGAAGGGAACGGAGTGTGGCAATGGTAACGGCGGCGGGACGGGAGATGGCGTGACCTGCGGCCGGGCAGGCTGTTCAAGGACTGTGACGGTTACTGTGCTTGTCGCGTGCAGTCCGTACACATCCGTCACCTGATAGGTGATGGTCTCGGTCCCGAAGAAACTCGGATCCGGCTTATAGGCCAGCGTTCCGTCGGGGTTGATTGTGACTGTCCCGTGCAAAGCCGTGGCGGATGTCACGGTAAGCTTTACCGGAAGGCCGTGGATGTCGGTTTCCACGCTGCTGTCGTTGGCCAACGGCGCAATCGTAATGGACTTGCCCTGCAGGACGCTCGCCGTGTCGGGAACCAAGTCTGGCGGCACGTTCTTGCCGGTGATGGTAAGCTTTTGCGATACCATCCCGCCCTTGCCGTCGTCGGCCGTGATAGTGACCACGAACGGACCAGTGATCGATGCGTTGCTGGGCAGCGTGCCTGTGATTTTGCCAGCGGAATCGATGCTCAGTCCCGGCGGCAATCCGGTTGCGGTGTAGGTCAGGGGCAGGCCGACGGGCGAGGTGAATTTCGCGGCGTCGATCGATATGCCGGTGGTGCCATCCGGGACTGTCAGCGCCGGGATCGGCCCTGCGGCCACGGGGCGTGGGTCCTTCACGGTCCAGGTGAAGGTCTCGGTGGTCGCCGCGCCCTTGTCGTCGGTGGCGGTGACTTTGACCGTGTACGTGCCGAAATCACCCTGCGCCACCTTGCCGGAGATCACGCCGTTGGCACCGGTGCTAAGGCCAATGGGCAGGCCCGATACCGTATAAGTCAGTTTGTCGCCGGTGTTGGGGTCGCCGAACACAGGCTTCACGTCGAGTGTAAGTTGAGCGCGCGCAAAATCGCTCTTGTCTCCCGTCTGCGCATCAATGGTCGGCGCCTGGTTGGTGGCGTCGATGGTGAAGGTCTGGCTGACCGTGCCGCCTTTGCCGTCGGACGCGATTACTTTGACTGTGTACGTGCCATCGATCAGGCCGGTCGTCGGCGTCTTGCTTGGCGCCAGGTCGGAGGCATTGTGCAATAGGGCGCCGGTGATTTTGCCCGAGGTGGCGTCGATGGTGAGGCCATTGGGCAAACCGGTGGCCGTGTATGTCAGTGTCAAGCCGATCGGCGACTTGAAGCCCTGCGCGGTGTTGATCGAGATACCTGACGTGCTGTCGGCAAATGTCTGGCCGACGAGCGTCTGGTCCGCGACGGGCCGCACGTCCTTGACGGTCCAGGTGAAGGTCTCGGTGGTCGCCGCGCCCTTGTCGTCGGTGGCGGTCACCTTGGCCGTGTACGTCCCGTTGGCGCCTTGCGGGATCGTACCGGTGATCTTGCCGGCGGCATCGATGCTGAGGCCAGTGGGTAAGCCTGTGGCCGAGAAGGTCAGCGTGTCGCCGGCGTTGGGATCGCCGAACGCACCCTTGAGGTCGAACCATACGGTGCTGCGTGCGTCAGTAGCTTGGGCGAGCGTCTGCGTTGTAATTGTCGGCGCCTGGTTGGTGGCGTCGATGGTGAAGGTCTGGCTGAACGTGCCGCCCTTGCCGTCATCGGCCGTTACCGTCACTGTGTACTTGCCGTCGATCAGGCCGGTGGCGGGAGTCTTGCTCGGGGCCAGCGACGAGGCGTTGTGCAGCAGATCGCCAGTGATTTTGCCGGTGTTTTTGTCGATGGCTAGGCCGTCAGGCAACCCGGTGGCGGTGTAGGTCAATGGCAACCCGATGGGTGACGTAAAGCCCTGCGCCGTCAGGATAGAGATGCCGGTCGTGCTGTCAGCAAAGCTTTGCCCGGCAAGCGTGGTTCCCGCAGTCGGCGGTACGTCCTTGACTGTCCACTTGAACGTCTCGGCGTTGGTCGCGCCTTTGTCGTCCGTCGCGGTCACGGTGATGGTGTAGCTGCCGACGCCCGTATTCTTCAGCGTTCCCGAGAATTTGCCGGTCGCCGTATCGAAGATCAGGCCCGGCGGTATGACATCGGCCGCATACGTCAGGCTATCGCCAGTGTTCGGATCGGAGAACACCTTTCCGGTATCGAGCGTGACCGGCGAACCCGCGTTGGAGGTCTGGTTCGGCGTGCTTGTGGCATGTGTCGGGGCCTGGTTGGTGGCTTCGATCAGCAGCGTCTGCGTGATCGTGCCGCCCTGGCCGTCATTGGCCGTGACTGTGACCGTGTAGGCGCCGGTAATGAGGCCGTTCGCCCCGGTCACCGAGGGCGCGGCATTGATCGATGCATCGTGGTCGAACGAGCCGGTGATCTTGCCGGTGGTCGGATTGATCGTGAAGCCTGACGGCAGATCGGCCGCAGAATAGCTCAACGTCAACCCGATCGGCGACTTGAAGTTCGCCGCCGTATCAATGGCGATACCGGTCGTGCTGTCGGGCGCGGTGAACGTCGCGATGGTCCCGACTTTTACGGGCGGTACGTCATTGACGGTCCAGGTGAAGGTCTCCGAGACGTTTGCGCCCTTCTCGTCGGTAGCCGTCACTGTGACAGTGAATACGCCGACCGACGGCGTCAAAGGATTGAAGTTGCCGATGGTGGGCGCAAGCGGATCAATCGTGCCGACGATGACGCCAGTCACGGGATCGATGCCCAGGCCGGGCGGCAGTCCCGTGGCCTTGAAGGTCAAGGAGTCATGATTTGTCGAGGCGTCGGCGCCGATGTTCGGATCCTTGAAGGCCGCCGACACATCCAGCGTCTGCGCAGAACCGGCGTTCGACGTCATTGGCTTCGTCGGATCAACCACCTCTGGCGCCTGGTTGGTCGAGACCATGGTGAAGGCGTTGACCGCCTTGCCGAGTTGGCCGTCGTCCGCCGTGATGACCACGGAGTAAACGCCGCCCGCCGTCAGCAACGACGCGTCGTGGTCGAGCGTGCCGGAAATGACGCCCGTGTTGGGATCAATGCTCAGGCCCTTGGGAAGGCCGCTGGCGCTGTATGTGAGCGTGAGGCCGATCGGGTCCTTGAAGCCTCCAGCCGTCGGCAGGCTGACGATCGTCAATCCGTCCTGCACGGCCTGACTGGGCAACGCGATGGTCGCGACCGGCGGAACGTTGTCGACGGTCCAGGTGAACGTCTCGGTGGTGGAGACGCCCTTGTCGTCGGTGGCTGTGATGCTCACCGAATAGGGGCCGCTCAGCGAGGCGTTGGTGGCGATAGTGCCGGTAATCAAGCCGGTTTTGGGATCGATGCTGAGGCCCTTGGGCAGGCCCGTCGTGGCAAACGTCAGCGTGTCGCCGATGTTCGGATCCTTGAAAGCGGCCGACGCGTCGAGGCTGACTGCGCCGTTGTTCTTGGAAGCCTGATCCGGCGTCGACGCGACAATGTCCGGGGCCTGATTGACCGACTGGATGGTGAATGTCTGATCGACCGTGCCGCCCTGGCCGTCCGAAGCCGTCACGACAATGTGGTACACGCCGCCATTGCCGCCCGCCGAAGCGTCGTGATCGATCGCGCCGGTGATGACGCCGGTTTTGGGATCAATGGAGAGGCCTTTCGGCAATCCTGTGGCCGTAAAGGTCAAGGGCAACCCGAGTGGATCGCTGACCGTGGCGCCGACGTCGACCGTGACGTGCTGGCTGTCGTTGACCAGCGCCTTTGGCACGGCCGCGACCACCTCCGGCGGCACGATGCCGACGGTCCAGGTGAACGTCTCGATGGTGGCGAGACCTTTGTCGTCGGTGGCAGTGATCTGGACGGAGTACGGGCCCGACAGCGCGGCATTCTTGGCGATCGTGCCCGAAATGATGCCATTCGCATTGATGCTAAGGCCCGGCGGCAGGCCGGCAGCGGTGAAGGTCAGCGTATCGCTGTTGGCAGGCAAGACAAGATCCGTATTCGGATCGGTGAAGGCACCCGAGACGTCGAACGAGACCGTCGCTCCGTTCACGCTGGCCTGGTTCGGCGTCACATTGGCGACGTCCGGCGCCTGGTTGGCGGAGGTTATCGTGAAGGACTTATCGACGCTGCCGGGATTGAGCGGGTCGGTGTTGTCGGTCGCCGTGACCGTTACGGTGTAAGCTCCGTTTATTTTGCTCTGCGAGGCAAGATGGTCGACGGTTCCGGTCACCAAGCCATGGCTATTGATGGACAGACCTGCCGGCAGCCCGGTTGCGCTGTAGACCAGTGGCGAGGCAGGGTCGGACGTGAAGCTGGCGGCGAGGGGGATCGAGACTTTCTGGCTGTCGTTGACCGAGGCGTTGGGGATTGGCGCGTTGACCAGCGATTGGTTGTCAATGGTCCAGGTGAATGTCTCGGTCTTCGACGCGCCCTTGTCGTCGGTGGCCGTGACCATGATCGACACGACAAGATTGGTCGCATTCGGATTGATCGCCGTACCGGAAATGACGCCCGTCTTGGCGTCGATGCTGAGGCCGGCCGGCAAGCCGCTAGCGGTAAAGGTGACCTTGTCGCCCAGGTTCGGATCGTTGAAGGCTGTGGCGACGTTCAGCGATACAGCGCCGCCATTCGAGCCGGTTTGATCCGTCGTCTGATGGACCAAGTTGGGCGCCTGATTGGTCGACGTGATCGTGAACGTTTCGGACACCGTGCCGCCCTGGCCATCGCTGGCTAGCACGGTCACGGTGTAGACGCCGCCCGGCGCCAGCACCGAGGCGTCGTGGTCGATGGTGCCCGCAATCGTGCCCGTCTTGGGATCGATGGTCAGGCCCTTGGGCAGGCCGGTGGCCGTGAAGGTGAGCGGCACACCGATGGGATCGGTGAAGTGCGAGCCGGCACTGATCGTTACGGCCGCGCCGTCATTGACGGCCAAGTCTGCGATGGCCGTTGCCGTCGGCGGAACATTGTCGATGGTCCAGCTGAAGGTTTCGGGCGTGACGCCGCCTTTGCCGTCGTCGGCCAGCACCGTGACGGTGTATGTGCCTGCAACCGACGCGGATTTGTCGACCGTGCCGGAAATGAGCCCGGTCGTTGCGTTGATGGTGAGGCCCTTGGGCAAGCCGGTCGCGGAAAACGTGAGCGTATCGCCCGTATTGGGATCGGCGAAAGCGCTCTTGATGCTGAGCGAAATCGGGTCGCCGTCTTTGCTCGTTTGACCGGGCGTGAGCGCGGTTATTGTCGGCGCCTGGTTTGAGGCGGTGATCGTGAAGGTGCTGGTCGCTTTGCCGCCCTGGCCGTCATCGACTGTCACGGCGACCTTGTAGACGCCGCCGGATAGCGATTGGGACGCGTTGTGATCAATGGTCCCGTAGATCGTGCCTTTGGTTCCTGTCACCGATCCGTCGGCGTCAAGATGGAGGCCAGCGGGAAGTCCGGTCGCTGTGTATGCTAGCGGCAGGCCGAGCGGGTTCTGGAAACCGGTCGAGGTGTCGAGCGTAAAGCTCTGACTATCGTAGACGGACTGAGCCGGTAAGGAGGGTGTGGCCTGCGGCGGCAGGTTGTCGACGTTCCAGGTGAAGGTTTCGGTGGTTGAGAGGCCCTTGTTGTCGGTCGCCGTGATCGACACGGTATACGGACCGTGCACCGAGGCGCTCTTGTCAAGCGTGCCGGAGATGACGCCGGTGGCGGGATCGATCGTCAGACCTGTCGGTAGCGTGCTGACGCCCGACCCGTTGTTGGCGGAATAGGTGAGCTTGTCGCCAGTGTTGGGATCGGCGAAGGCGCCCGACGTCGAGACAATGACGCTGGCGCCGTTGGTGCTGAGCTGGCTGGGCGTAACGTTGCTCACGACCGGCGCATCGTTTGTGGCCGTCAGATCGAAGTTCTGGCTGACATGGCCACTCTGTCCGTCGCTGGCCGTGACGGTGACGTGATACACGCCACCCCCGACGTTGACCGAGGCATTGTGGTCCAGCGTGCCGGTGATGACGCCGGATTTCGGATCGATCTGAAAGCCGGCTGGAAGTCCGGTGGCGCTGAATGCCAGCGGCAATCCGAGCGGATCGCTGAAGCCGGCCGCGACTGGGATCGACAGGGCATCGCTGTCGTGGGCCGATACCGCTGTCAGCACGGCCGCCGTGACCGGAGGCACATTGCCGACCGACCAAGTGAACGTCTCCGTAACAGCGCCGCCTTTGCCGTCGCTGGCCGTGACGGATACGGAGTATCCACCGATTACGGACGCGGACTTGTCGATGGCGCCGGAGATCACGCCAGTGGTGGGATCGAGCGTGAGGCCCTTGGGCAGACCGGTCGCGGTATAGGTCAGCGTGTCATGGTTTGCGCCGGTCGCTGTGTTTGCATCCGTAAAAGCCGCTGTGACACTGAAATTGACAGTGTTGCCATCGAGGCTGGTCTGGTTCTGCGTCTTGTGCGCCGCGACCACCGTTGGCGCGTCGTTGCTGGCCGTGATGTTGAAGGATTGCGAGACCGTCCCGCCCTGGCCGTCGTCGACAGTGACTGTTACGGTGTACACGCCGCCCGCGACGGCTTGCGAAGCGTTGTGGTCAACGGCGCCGGTGATGGTCCCGGTAGCGGGATCGATGCTGAGGCCTTGGGGCAGTCCCGACGCCGTATAGGCGAGCGGCAGTCCGAGCGGGTTGGTGAAGGCGCTCGCGGTGGCCAGCGAGAAGCCGGCCGCGTCCTTGACCGGCTGCGCCGCAATGGCGCCATTGGCCGTCGGCGGTACGTCGTTCACGGTCCAGGAGAAGGTCTCCGTGGTGGCCGCACCCTTGTTGTCGGTGGCGGTGACAACCACCGTGAACGGACCATGCAGCGAGGCGGACTTGCTGATGGTTCCGGAAATGACGCCAGCGCTACTGATCACGAGGTCGTCCGGCAGTCCGGTGGCCGTGTAGGTGACGATGTCTCCGTTGTTGCTGTCGGTGAAGGCAGCGGCCACGTTCAGCGTCACGGCCGCGCCGTCGTTGCTGGTCTGGCTCGGCGTCAGCGCGGTGACGACGGGCGCCTGGTTCAGCGAGGTGATCTCGAAGGTTTGCAGGCTGTAGCCGCGCTGGCCGTCGTCGGCGAGCACGGTGACTTTGTACACGCCGCTGGCGACCAATTGGGACGCATTGTGATCGATCGTGCCGTAGATTTTGCCGGCCGTTCCAGTGACCGACCCATCCTTGTCGATCGACAGTCCCGGCGGCAGGCCGGTCGCGGTATAGGTGAGCGGCAATCCGAGCGGACTGGCGAAATCCTGTCCCGCGTTGAGCGAGAAGGCCTGGCCGTCGTTAACGACTTGGTCCGGTATTGGGCCTAGCGCCGTCGGCGGCACATTGTTGACGATCCAGGTGAAGTGCTCGGTGACGGTCGCGCCCTTGTTGTCGATGGCGGTGACCGAGACCGTGAACGGACCATCGACCGAGGCCGACTTGTCGATCGTGCCCGAGATCAGGCCGGTGGCGGTATCGATGCTGAGGCCCGCGGGCAGGCCGATGACGCTAAAGGTCAGCGTGTCGTGGTTGAGCGGATCGCCTGATACGGCGTTGGAGTCGGCGAAGGCGGACGAGACGTCGAAAGTAATCGGCTCGAGGTTCTGGCCAACTTGGGTCTGGGTCGGCGAGGTTACCGTCGGCGCATCGTTGCTGGCTGTGATCTGGAACGACTGCGAGACGTTGCCGCCCTGGCCGTCATTCACCGTCAGAACGACGGTGTATACGCCGTTCGGCGCGTCGGCCGAGGCGTTGTGGTCGATGTAGCCGACGATTTTGCCGGTGTAGGCGTCGATGCTGAGGCCCTTGGGCAGGCCAGTGGCGCTATAGGTCAGCGGCAGGCCAAGCGGATCGCTGAAGTTGGCCGCCGTGTTGAGCGTGAAGAGCTGCGCGTCGTGGACCGGTTGGTCGTTCACCTGCGAGGCCACAACGGGCGGCACGTTGGCGACGCCCCAGGTGAAGGTCTCGGTGGTGCTGGCGCCCTTGTCGTCGGTGGCCTTCACCACCACCGTATACGGACCCGATGTGGACGCCGACGGATCGATCTTGCCGGAAATGACGCCCGTGACCGCATCGATGCTGAGGCCCTTGGGCAGGCCACTGGCGACAAACGTCAGCGTATCGCCCGTGTTAGGATCGGTGAAGGCGCTCGCCACGTTAAGCGCGACAGTTGCGCCATCGTTGCTCGATTGATCCGGAGTCTGGGCGCTGACCGTCGGGGCCTGGTTGGCCGAGGTGATGGCGAACGTCTGTTTGGTCGTGCCGCCCTGGCCATCGTTGGCCGTCACGGTCACCGAATAGACGCCGCCGGGCGCGGCGTTCGAGGCGTCGTGATCGACCGTGCCGGAGATGACGCCGGTCGCCGGATCGATGCTGAGGCCCTTGGGCAAGCCGGTCGCAGTGAAGGTGAGCGGCAAGCCCAAAGGGTCGTTGAACGAATTGGCGACCGGCAGGTTGAGCGCCTGGCTGTCGTTGACAGCCTGGTTCGCGACCGCTGTGGACGTGGGTGGAACATTGTTGACCACCCAGGTGAAGGTCTCGGTGGTGGCGGCGAGCTTGTCGTCCGTGGCGGTTACGATGACCGTGTACGGACCGGTCTTGGAGGCGGTGGCGTCGATGGTCCCTGAAATGATGCCGGTTGTGGGATCGATGCTGAGCCCGCCCGGCAGGCCGGCGGCTGTATAGGTGATGACATCGCCGGGATTGGGATCGGTGAAGGCCTTGGCGACGTTGAGCGCGACCTTGCCGAGATCATTGGTCGATTGCGTCGGCGTCTGCGCCGAGATGGCCGGCGCCTGGTTGGTGGAGGTGATGTGGAAGACGATGTCAATGGCGCCGCCCTGGCCGTCGGAGGCCGTGACAGTCACGGTGTAGTTGGGACCGGCCGGCCCCTTGGACGCGTCATGATCGATTGGGCCGCTGATCATGCCGGTGGCAGGATCGATGGTGAGGCCTGCGGGGAGTCCGGTCGCCGAATAGGTGAGCGGCAACCCGAGTGGATCGGAGAATTTCGTCGCTGTGGCCAGTGCAAACGCCTGACTGTCCTTCACCAGCTGGTCAGCAATAGTACCGACCACGACCGGCGGCACGTTGTCGACGGTCCACTGGAAAGTCTCCGTGTACGAGGCTCCCTTGTCGTCCGTAGCCGTTACATTGACGGAATAGCTGCCCGGCGTCGTGGCGCCCAGGACACCCGTGATCTTGCCCGTCGCCGCATTGATGGAGAGGCCCGAGGGCAGATTGCTGGCGGTGTAGGTCAGCACGTCGCCCGTATTTGGATCCTTGAAGGCCCCCGATGTGTCGACCGAAACGCCCGCCCCGGCAGGATTGGTCTGGTCCGTCGTTTTGATACCGAGCCCGGGCGCCTGGTTGGTGGAATCGATCAGCAGCGTCTGCGTCGCAAATCCGCCCTGGCCATCCGAGACGCGAACGGTGACCGTGTACTCGCCGGGTACCGTCGTCGACGGAGCGTTCTTGGACGCGTCGTGATCGATCGTACCGGTGATCTCGCCAGTTGCCGCATTGATGCTGAGCCCAGCCGGAAGTCCCGAGGCGGAGTACGTCAGCGGCAAGCTGAGCGGATTGCTGAACGCCGTTGCCGTCGCGATGGATATGTTGGTCTGACTGTCGTTGACCGCGACCGGCGTGAGGGAGTTGATCGCCTTCGGGGGCACGTCTTTGACGGTCCAGCTGAAGGTTTCGGTGGTGGTCGCGCCCTTGTCGTCCTTGGCGGTGACAGTGACCGAGAACGGTGAGCCCTTGACGGCGGTGGCCGCGATGGTGCCGTTGATCTTGCCAGCGGCGTCCATGGTCAGGCCGGAGGGCAAGCCTGTTGCCAAGTAGGTCAACGAGTCGGCCGTCGTGGGCGCGGTGTTGGGATCGCTGAACACGCCAGTGATGAGATCGACTGCAATGAGCGTCGTGCCTGCATCGGTGGACTGCGGCCCGGTCACGGTCAGGACCTTGGGCGCTTGGTTGGTGGCGTCGATGGTGAAGCTGCGGGTGGCGGTGTTGCCCAATCCGTCCGTACCCGTTACGACCACGGTGTACTTGCCATCCAGCGTCGCGCCGGCCCCGGTCACGCTCGGCGCATACTTGGAAGCGTCGTGGTCCAGCGTGCCTGTGATGTTGCCGCTGTTGTCGATGGAAAGTCCCGCCGGCAAGCCAGTTGCGGAAAACGACGTTGGCGTCCAGCTGTAGTTGAAGGCCGCTTTGGTGGCGATCGACACGCCCGTGGTGGCGTCCGGAATGACGACGTTCGAGATCGCGCTGGTTGGGTTGACGGTCCAGGTGAACGTCTCGGTGACGGCAGCGCCTTTGTCGTCCTTCGCCGTCACCACCACCGTAAAGGGCGTGCTCGACGTAACGCTGGCCGTGATCGTGCCGCTGATCTTGCCGGTCGCGGGATCAATGGTCAGCCCGGCGGGAAGTCCGCTGGCGGTGAACGTCAGGGGGTCGGTGTTCGGATCGGCGAACACGCTCGATACGTCAAGGCCGGTGACAGTCTCTCCAGTTGTCGTGGTCTGGTTAGCCGTTAGTGTGCCGACTGTCGGCGCCTGGTTGCGCGTGTCGATGGTGAAGATCTGCGTCGGCGCGCCGCCCTGTTTGTCGTCGGCTGTCACGGTGACAGTGTAGACGCCATTGGTCGCCGTGGCGGTCTTTGAGGCGTCGTGATCGATGGTTCCAGTGATCTTGCCGGTGGCCGTGTCCCACGTCAGGCCGGCGGGAAGTCCGGTAATCGTATAGGTCAGCGGCAGACCAAGCGGGTTCGTGAACCCGCCCGCCGTCGCGATTGAAATCCCGGCCTGGCCATCGTTATAGACCAGCGCGGGGAGCGTGCCATTTGGTTTGGGCGGTACGTTGTTCACCGCCCAGTTGAATGTCTCGCTGGTTTGCGCGCCCTTATCGTCCGTTGCCGTCACAGTCACGGAGTACGGCCCGGCGAGCGAGGCGGACTTGTCGACGGTGCCGGTGATCTTGCCGGTGACCGTGTTGATTGAGAGCCCCAGTGGCAAACCGCTGACGCTGTAGGACAACACATTGCCCGCGTTTGGATCGGAGAAAGCGGTGGAGGCATCGAGCGCGACGGCCGCGCCGGCGTTTGAGGACTGGTTGGCTGTGACCGCGCCAAGCGCCGGGGCTTGATTGGTGGCATGCAGATCGAAGGTCTGGATGGCGGTTCCGCCTTGGCCGTCGGAGGCCGTGACGACGATCGTGTAGGCGCCATCGAGCAGGCCATTGGCGCCGGCGACTGTCGTGGCGTTCTGCGAGGCGTTCTTGTCGATTGCACCTGAAATGACGCCCGTCTTGGAGTCAAACGTAAGTCCTGCAGGCAGTCCTGAGACGCTGTAGGTCAGCGCAATGCCGTTCGGCGACGTGAAGCCTCCGGCGGTAGCAATTGAGACCCCGGCCGTGCTATCGGGAAAACTCAGTGCCGGGAGCGTTCCCTTGGGGACCGGCGGCACGTCGTTGACGGTCCAGGTGAAAGGCTCAGTCGTGGCTGCGCCCTTCTCGTCGGTCGCCGTGACCTTGATGTTGTAGACGCCTGGCGCGGCGGTCTTAGCGACTGTGCCTGAAATCACGCCCGTCGCGGCATTGATGGTGAGGCCGGCCGGCAGTCCGCTGGCGGAATAGGTGACTTTGTCGGCATTGCCTGCCGACGCATTGGGATCGGCGAACGCCAACGAGGCGTCGACGGACGGCGCTGCCGCGCCCGCGTTTGTGCTCTGGTTACCTGTTAGCGTACCCAGCACCGGGGCCTGATTGGTGGCGTCGATCTTGAAGGTCTGCGAGGCCGTGCCGCCCTGGCCATCCGATACGGTGACTTTGACCGTATACACGCCATCGAGCAGGCCATTGCTGCCTGTGGTGACCGGGGCGTTTTTGGAGGCGAGGTGATCGACGGTGCCCGAGATGACGCCGGTCTTGGCGTCGATGGTGAGGCCGGCCGGCAATCCGGCGGCGCTGTAGACGACTTGGCCCGCCGGCAGTGTCAAGGGGAACGTGAACCCGCCAGCCGTTGCGATGGACACGCCGGTTTGGGCGTCTTTGTAAGTCTGTGGCGGCAACGTACCGTTGGCAGTCGGCGGAACGTCGTTGATGGTCCAGGTGAAGGTCTCGGTGGCGGTCGCGGATTTTTCGTCCGTCGCCGTGACTTTGACCGTATACGTACCAGGGGCGGTGGCCGCGATGACGCCGGAAATGATGCCGGTGGCGCTGATGTTCAGCCCAGGTGGTAAGTCGGTGGCCGTGTAACTGAGGACATCGCCCAAGTTGGGATCGCTGAACGTGCTGGTGACGCTGAGCCCGGCAATCGACGCGCCAGCGCTGGAGGCCTGAGCCGCGGTGAGCGTGCCCGTGACCGGCGCCTGGTTGGTCGCGTCGATGGTGAAGGTCTGGCTCGCTTTGCCGCCGCCAATGTCGGTTGCGGTCACGGTGATCGTGTATTTGCCATCCCACAGACCATTGGCGCTCGAAACTGTCGTGCCACCCTTTGAATCGAGGTGATCGATGGCCCCTGTGATCGCGCCTGTCGCGGTGTTGAAGCTCAGACCCGTCGGCAGCACGCCAGAATACGAATAGGTCATCGGCAGCCCAGCCGAATTTGTGAAGCCAGTGGCCGTGGCGATCGAGATGCTTCCCGTCCCGTCCGGATAGACCATATTCGGCAGCGTACCGACGGTCGTCGGCGGCACGTCTTTGACGGTGATGCTGAGCGTTTGCATGGTGCTCAGCGGGCCGCCGAGGCCGGTATTGCCATTGTCATTGGTCGTGAAGGTGAGCGTGTCGGCGCCGATATAGTTCGTGACCGGCTTATAGCTGAGGCCAGCGATGGCGGCGTTGATCTGGGCGAGCGTGCCGGTGAAGGTCATCGACGTGTCGCTGGTTCCGGTGCCACCGGAAAAGGTCAGTCCAGTCTTGCTGGCGAGCGAAATCGCTCCGTGGAGGACGCTCAGCGTCACCGTCTCAGTGCTGGTTCCAGCGTCTACGTCCGATACCGACAGGCCGTTGATGGTCAGCGCCGCATTGGCGTTGGTGGCCTGCGCGACCGGTACGACTTCCACGGGCGCCTGATCGGCGACCATGTGGATGGTCGACGTCGCCGTATTGGAATCGCTTGAGACGATGCTGGTGGCATTGTCCCGGTCGGTGACCGTGATCTTGAGCACGCGATCAGAGAAGTTGGTCGTGTTCGTGCTGTTGAAAGTTATTGCCTTCAGCCCCGCCTCGTAGTCCGCCGACGTCGCGGTCTTGCCCGCGATGGTGGTCAGCGTAATCTGTCCGGCTACGGAGGTGTCGGCCTGGAGCGTCGCCGGCAGCGTGCCCACGCTGAGCGAATCGCCGGTCTGGCTGTTGGTCAGCTGCACGACGGCTTTGAAGGTGTTGGTCTGCGGATCGAGATTGGTCAGCTTGACGTCGCTGTCGACGACCCCGACTCCGCCTTTGCCGACGAAGTTGCCGGCATAGTCGCTGCCTGGCGCGGTACTGTTGTTGCCGTCGAGATCGAGCGTCAGGGTGCCGCCGAAGAAATTGATGAAAGCGGCCGTATCCAACTGGTTGTCGGCGACGTCGGCGATCTGGAACGAGATCGTATAGGTCTGGCCTTTGGTGACCAGAAACGTGTTACTCAGCGTCGTCGTCACGCCGTTGAGGGCGAGGTCCGTCAGAACAGGCGTGGCCGTCGTATTGTCGCGGTTGTACTGCGAGTTGGTGGTCTTGTTGATGGTGTCGATGGAGATGATCGAGTTGCTGTTGGGCAGCAGCGCGATGTTGGTGTTGTTGTAGGCCGCCCCGGCAGGGTTGGCCCCGGTCAGCAGCACCTGGTAATTGTCGGCATAGCCGCTGTTGACGTATTTGTAGTATTCCTCGGAGCCGAAGATGGCGCTAAGCGCGATCTTGCCGGTGTTGGGAATGAACTGGAACGAGACGGTGACGACGTCCTTCGTGCCGGCGCCCGAAACGCCCGAGCCGGCCGTGTTTGCCGTGAAGCCATTGCCGCCCCCGGTATAGGCCGCACCCTTGTTGCCGGTCAGCGCTGCGAGGTCGCCGGTGCTGATGACGAGGCCGCTGCCCATGCCGAGGTTGGAATTGGCGGTCGTGAAGGTGCCGGCGAAGACGCCGCCGGCGGCGCTGCCGTTGATCTTCTCCGATCCCGCGACGATGGTGACGCCTGTGCTGCCGTTGGTCGCCGCCTGGACCAGCGCCGCAGCAGTGCCGCCCGACGTGATGGTGACGGCCAATTCGCCGCCCCAGTCGGGCGCATAGATCGTGTGAGTCGAAATGTCGCCGACGCGGTCTTCCAGCACCCAGTTGCCGCCGTGAGTCGCCGCGCCGGTTTTGTCCGTCGAGGCGGCGACGTCGGCGCCAGTCAGTCGAGCGAGGTCATGGGCGGCGGCGTCGCCGTCGGCGCCTTTGGCGAAGTCGCAACCGTAGATAAGAATGTCTGCGCCGGGCGCCAAGGCGGCCTTGATGACGCCGAGATCGGCCGCATAGGTAGAGGACATCGAGGCTGAATTCAGATCGGCCGAGCCGAGGTAAAGATTGCCTTCGCTGCCGTGCGACAGTATGTGGACAGCGCCGATCCCAGTATGGGCGGCCAAATACTCGGCAATCTGGTGGACGCCATCTTTGTTGGCGTCAAGGAAGACAATTTCTGAAGATGGAGGAATATCCTTCAACAGAGTTGTCACATCGGCGACGGTCGCATCTATAAACACCACCGACTTGGTCTCAGTCGCCGCCGCCGGAGCATCACGTAGCGCAGCCGACAGCACCTTGCTCGCTTCGATGGCTGTATCAGCGTGAAATTGCGCCAAACTGGCTCGTTCTGCCGCCGTCTGCTCATGCGCGGCCTCGACCCCGGTCGCTATCATGGCGGCGTCAAACACCGTGCGTGGCTCGAGCGCGCGATAGGCGATTGCCGCGACGTGCGGTGCGCTGGCGTCGAAGCGCTGGGATTTCGAGGATGGCTTCGGCGACTTGGTCTTGCGACTCATGGGTGGCGTCTCTAAATAAGGAAGATTGACGCGCCACGTCACCATGTTCCAATTAATGAAAAGACAATTAGCGTTATAAACTTGAATTAATCTCCAAGTTTGGGTAGTTACCTAGTGGTAACTGTAAACAAGAAATTAATCGTACGTGCCTGTTTCGATTGTTCTCCGTGGTTTTGGGTTTTCGGCGGTGCTGCGACAGATGAGGCGGCGATGAAACAGACGCCGGCGTTGCCAAGTTGGCACGAATCTGCGCAATCTGTGGTTGCAGAAAAAATATACGCATAAGTAAAAACCTGTACTTGCGTTTTGGATTTCGGAATAATCCCAAAACGCGCACGAATCGGCTATGACCTCAATGCGCTGCGTTTCGGTTTCGTTGTGTTCTGTCGTGTGCGTCCCATTTCCAGGACCAACGTGATCGCATCGGAGCCGTCGTGACTTTTCTTTTTTCAGGGCGGTTTGCGTCAACAAGCGCGCTCGCCTTTTTGCTGTGCGGATGCGCCGTTCATCCCGAACCGTTCAGCACGCAGTCTCTCAGTGAGGCGGCCCACGCCAACATTGCTAAGGTTGCGGTCAACCAGGAAGCCATCACGCGGCCGATTGACCTTTACGAGGCGATGGCGCGCGCGCTCAAATACAACCTGGACTACGAAGTCGAGACCATGCAGACGGCCGTACGTGCGGCCGAACTGGATCTGACCACTTACGACGGGCTGCCCAATCTGGTCGCCAACGCTGGCTACGCCGCGCGCGACCGCTTTGACGCCTCCTCGAGCTTCAACATCACCAGCAATGTGCCCCCGTCCTCCTTTTCGACCTCGCAGGACATGGCCCGGCGCACCGCCGACCTCTCCTTCAGCTGGAATATCCTCGACTTCGGCCTGTCCTACGTCCGCGCGCGCCAAGCGGCCGACAAGGTGCTGATCGGCAAGGAGATGCAGCGCAAGGCCGTGCACAGATTGCTGGAAGATGTGCGCACGGCCTATTGGCGCGCGGTCACCTTCGAGCGGCTGGTGTCGCGCCTCAATGCCTTGTCGTCGCGCACGCAATCTGTGCTCTCTAACAGCAAAGCGCTGGCTGATGGGCGCGAGACCTCGCTGGTGACGGCGCTCACCTACGAGCGCGAACTCACCGAGATCAAGCGCGCCGCCATCGACATGCAACGCGACCTGGTGGTGGCGAAGGCTCAGCTCGCCGCTCTGATGAACCTGACGCCGGGAACCAAATTCGCGCTGGTCCTCACCAACTACGGACGATTGCCGAAGGCTCTACCCAATTCGCTCGACGCTATGATGCAGATCGCCGTGCGCGACCGAGAAGAGCTGCGCGAAAACCTGTACCAGCAACGTATCAACAGTCAGGAAGTCCACGCCGCAATGCTGGAGATGCTGCCGGGATTGCAGCTGAGCGTCGGGCCGAACTGGGACAGCAACAGCTACTTGATGAACACCAATTGGGTCAGTTGGGGCGCTAAGAGCAGTTTTAATTTGCTGCGCGTGTTTCAACTGCCGGCCAAGCGCGATCTGATCGAAGACCAGCAGGATCTGCTGAAGTCGCGCGCCCTTGCCCTCACGATGGCAGTGATGACCCAGGTGCATGTCAGCCGCATTCGCTATGGGCACGCCCAGCAGGAAATGCGGGTTGCCGACGACTATCGCTCCGTGCAGCGCCGATTGGTGGAGCAGATCCGCATCGAGGCCGCCGCCAACCGGGTGAGCGAACAGACGCTGTTGCGCGAGGAACTGAACACGCTGGTGGCCGAAGCCAAGTTCGATCTTGCCCATGCCGATGTCGAGAGCGCCTATGCCAACATCTTCGCCTCGGTGGGCTGGGATCCGTACGGCGCGTACCAGCGCGACAACAGCGTGCGCGATATCTCGGTAGCGCTGCGCACCGGTTGGCTGAAGCCGACCAATGGGGTGTGGCATGTCGCAGTGGCCGAATAGTCAAAGGCTACGGACGGTCCGCGCCGGGACGATAGGGGCTTTCAGCCTACTGACTGTTGCGTTGCCAGCCGCCACGGCCGCCGACGCCGTTCTGGTGCGTGGCGTTTTGCGCCCTGTGGAGCAGGCCACGCTGTCGACGGACATTTCCGCACGCGTAGCGAAGGTTGGCTTCAAGGACGGCGAGTCCTTTCACAAGGGCGACGTACTCGTGGCCTTCGACTGCGCGCGCCAGGACGCAGACCTCGCCTCGGCTGATGCCCAGGAGCGGGAAATGCGCGTGGCCCTGGACAGCGCGCTGCTGATGGAAAAACGCAATGCCGGCAACCGCACGGAAACCGCGACGGCCCAGGCGCGCACCGATAAAGCGCATGCCGAGGCGGATTCGATCCGCGCGCGCCTGGCCCAGTGCAGCATTGCCGCTCCCTACGATGGGCGCGTAACCGGCATCGACATCCACGAACACGAGTATCCCGTCCCGAGCCGTCCTATGCTCTCGATCGTTGCCGAGGGCGAGCCGACCATCGAATTGATCGTGCCGTCGGCCTGGCTGGTCTGGCTGAAGCCGGGAGAATTGTTCCAATTTGCCGTCGATGAAACCGGAAAGTCCTATCCAGGCGACGTCGTGCGCTTGGGCGCCTCGGTCGATACCGTCAGCCAGACCATCAAGGTGTTCGGCCGATTTACCGGGCCTGCTGACGGTGTCTTGCCTGGCATGAGCGGAGCGGCGCACTTCAAGCACGGCGAGGGATGACGTCATGGCTGCACCATCGCCTGTGTCAATCCCGATGTCGGTCGCCAAGCCAGATGCGGTTGCACCCGCCAAACCTGTCGAGGCTGACGCCGCCGCTGGCCTGATGGCGCTGCTCAATGTCGAGAGCGAAACGCGTGAGGCCCGCTCGATCGAAGAGCTGCGCCATCTGATTGCCAACGAAACGCGCAAACTCACACGCGCGCGCCAAATTTTTGTCGTGGGACCGGCGCGAAAATCGCCACCGATCCTGACGATTTCCGGCCTGCCCCTGGTGGAGCGCTCCTCGCCGCTGGTGCAAGGTCTCGAGCACGCCATTGCGGGGGTTGAAAAGGACGTCGGCCTTGGTGGAACGCAGGAGTTCGATCTGTTCGCCTATGCCAAGGACAACGGCGACTTCGTGCGCGGCTATCCGTTCCGAACCATGCTGTGGGTGCCTTTGCGCGCGCGCCATAGCGAAAATCTTGGCGGCATGTTGCTGGCGCGGGAACAGGCCTGGACGCGCTCTGATATCCTGATCGCCAAGCGGCTGGCGGGAACCTATGCCCACGCCATGGCGCTGCTGATTGCCGAACCGAAGCTTGCTGCGCGCCTCGCAACAAGGGTCTATCTCGCGCGCTACGCGCTGATCGGGGCGGGTCTGCTCGCCTTGGCCGCGCTTGCCATCCCGGTGCCGATGACACTGCTGGCGCCGTTCGAAATCACCCCAGAAGACCCGGTAATCGTGGCCGCCCCCATCGAGGGCGTCATCGACGACATCCTGGTTGAGCCAAGCGACAGGATTGTTACCGATCAACCGCTGGTGCGTTTCACCGATACCGCGTTGCGCAACCGGTTGGACGTCGCCGAGCGCGAAATGTCAGTCGCCGAAGCGCGACTGAAACAAGCGTCGCAGCTGGCTTTCAACGACATGCAGGGGCGGCACGACATGAGTGTGGCGCGCGCCGAATGGGACCTGAAGACCGCCGAACGCGACTTCGCCAAGAGCATGTTCGAGCGCGCGGTGATCAAAGCCCCGCGGGCGGGCGTCGCGGTGTATGCGGACAAAAAGGCCATGATCGGTCGCCCGGTCGCCGTTGGTGAACGGTTGATGCAGATCGCCGATCCTGCGCGGGTTGAGGCGACCATCGATGTGGCGGTTGGCGACGCCATCGCCATGCCGTCAGGAGCGACGGCAAAACTGTTCCTGGACAGTGATCCCCTGAACGCGCGCGAGGCCAAGATTACCGAGGCGGACTATCTCGCCCGCCCCCGGCCCGGCAATATTCTCGCCTATCGCGTCGTGGCGCAGTTCGAAGCGCCTGGCGGTCTGCCCCGTCTCGGCGCTCGCGGAACGGCGCAGATTTACGGCGAGCGCGTCATGCTGGCCTATTATTTGTTCCGTAGGCCGATCGCCGCCCTGAGGCAGTGGGCCGGCCTGTGAGCGGCGGTCTGCAAGCGCTGGCGGCGGCGCAGGATCCGCGCCTGCCGCCGCTGCGCCAGGACATCGAGATCATGCCTTCGGGAGCGAGCCCCGGGGGGGCGCCGAGCTGGGTGCTGCACGATCCTGTGCAGCACCGCTACTTCCAAATCAGCCACGAAACACGGGAACTTCTCTCGGTCTGGCGCGAGGGCGCGACCATCGCCGAATGGGTCGCGGCCGCTGCCGCTCAACTCGATCTATCCGTCGACGTCTCAATCTGCACGCGGCTTCTGGACTTTACGCGCGCCAGCCATCTCACGCTCGACAATGCGCCCGGCTCCTGGCGCACAGTCTGGAAGGAGGTTGAGAAGAGCCACCATTCGCTGGCCATGCAACTGGTGCACAACTACCTGTTCTTCCGCATACCGCTGCTGCGGCCGCAGGCGGCGCTGAAGGCCGCGCTGCCCTATGTCGAGCCCCTTTACACCTGGCAGGCGGTGGCGAGTTTTTCCGGGATCGGGCTGATCGGGCTCTATCTGGTGTCGCGGCAATGGACGCAATTCATGTCGACCTTCCGCGATTTCTTTTCGCTGGAGGGGCTGCTCTATTTCTCCATCTCCATCATCGTCGTGAAAGCGTTGCACGAACTCGGCCATGCCTTCACGGCGGTGAAGTACGGTTGCCACGTCCCAACCATCGGCGTCGCCTTTATCGTCATGGCACCGCTGATGTATACGGACGTTACCGACAGCTGGCGGCTTTCGGACCGCAAGCAGCGCCTGCTGATCGATGCCGCCGGCATCATCGTCGAGCTGGGTCTGGCGTGCCTGGCCACCTTCCTCTGGGTGTTCCTTCCGGACGGCCCGGCGCGCGGCATCGCCTTCACCACGGCCACCACCAGCTGGATCATGAGCATCGTGCTCAATTCCAGCCCGTTCACGCGGTTCGATGGTTATTATCTGCTCTCGGATCTTCTGAAGGTGGACAATCTCCAACCGCGCGCCTTTGCGCTCGGGCAATGGCGTATGCGCCAGCTGCTGTTCGCCCCGGACATGCGGCCGCCCGAGGTTTTGCCACTACGGCTCGGCTGGATCCTCGTTGCCTACGCCTGGACCATCTGGCTGTACCGCCTGATCATCTTCACCGGCATCGCCATGCTGGTCTATCACTACTTCTTCAAGATCCTTGGGCTCATCCTGTTCTCCGTAGAAATCTGGTTCTTCGTCGTGCGCCCCATCGTGAGGGAAATCATGTCCTGGTCAAAAATAGGCGTCGCCAACCTGTCGATCGTCCGTACCGCACTCACCTGTTCGCTGGCGGTCGGCGTGCTGCTGGCCCTGACAGTGCCTTGGTCGGGCCGGATCGAGGCGCCCGCGCTCCTGGCCGATGCCGATGTCGCCAACATCTATCCCAATCGCGCCGCCAGGATCGCAAGCGTGGACACCTCAAAGGGCGCTCGGCTCGCCAAGGGGGCAACACTGGTTCATCTCGTTTCCCCCGAACTGGACAGCGCTATTCGCTCGACTGAAATACAACTCGCCTTGACGCGTGTCCGCATGGCTCGCAGCACGGCGGACCAGCAGGACAAGGCGCAATTGTTGGTGCTTGCCGGCGAACTCGACAGCAATGCGACCAAACTTGTGGGCTTGCAGAAGGAGCGCGAGCAACTCACCGTTCGTGCGCCTGCAGACGGTGTGGTGGCGACCCTGGCGCCGCATCTGCGCGCAGGGTTGTGGCTGGCCAAGAGCGATCTTATCGCGGTCATGACGGGACAAAGAACTTTGACCGCCCGTGGTTACCTCAGCGAATCCGCGTTGCCGCGCGTGCACCCGGGCGCCAGCGGCCGTTTCGTCCCCGACGATCTGACGCGTCCGACCTTTCCCGTCACGCTGTCGAAGATTGCACTGTCTGGCGCCGCGTCCATCGATATTCCGGAACTCGCGTCCATCTACGGAGGCCGTGTTGGCGTTGAGCCGGATGCCGGGCAGCGCCTGGCCCCGGTTGGCGCGCAGTATCTGGTCGAATTTACGGTGCCCGGTTCCAGCGCGTTCCCGAGCCAGACCGTGCGTGGCCTGATCGAACTTGACGGTGCGCCCGAAAGCTTTGCGGTCGCGCTGTGGCGTCAGGTGGCCAAGGTGATGATCCGGGAAAGCGGGTTCTGAAAGCCAGTTGCGGCGCGCGCGCTGTCTGGCTATGCCCAACCGATCAATCTCGATCCGATGGAGCGACCATGACCGCCAACGCCAAACCGAAACTCGCCCTGGTCGGGATCGGCAAAATCGCGATCGATCAGCATCTGCCCTCGATCGCAGAGACGGGACTGTTCGAACTCGCAGGGGTCGTTAGCCAGCGTGGCGTGGCGGTTCCGGGCGTCCCCACGTTCAAGACCCAGGCGGACCTCTTCGCGGCCGTTCCCGATCTGGCCGCCGTGGCAAACTGCACCCCGCCCCACGTCCGGCATGGCTTTGCCGTTGAGGCGCTACACGCTGGCAAACACCTCCTGATCGAAAAACCACCGACAGCCAGCATCGCCGAACTGGCCGATATGGAGCGCGCGGCCCGACAGGCACGCTGCGTTCTGTTTGCGACCTGGCACTCGCGCTTCAACGCGGGCGTCGATCAGGCTGCAGAGGTTCTTCGCACGCGGGCGCCGGAAAGCGTTGTCATCACCTGGAAGGAAGATGTGCGGCGCTGGCATCCGGGGCAGGATTGGGTGTTCGAGGCCGGCGGCTTCGGCGTGTTCGATCCGGGCATCAATGCGCTTTCGATCATCACGGCCATCCTGCCGTTCCCGATTTTTGTCGAGCAGTCAGACCTGTACTTCCCGGCCAATCGCGCAACCCCAATCGCGGCAGATGTAACCTTCCGGGGGGCTGGCCTGAACTCCATGACGTGCGCCCTCGACTGGCGCCAGCAGGGCGAGCAGACCTGGACCATTGATATTGTGTTGAAGGACGAGGGCAGCCTGCAATTGACGCATGGCGGCACCCGGTTGTTCGTTGACGGTGCCTCTGCGGTTAGCGAGCCCGACAGCGAGTACCGCCGCATCTATCGCCGCTTCCACGATCTGATCGTCCGTGGCGAGAGCGATGTCGACGCCGCGCCGCTCCAACTGGTGGCGGACGCCTATATGATGGGGACGCGGCATGTCGTAGAAGCGTTCGACTGGTAGTGGCTGCTTGTCCGCTCCCCCGCTTTCTGGGGGCGTGGCGAAAACGCCCAGCACCTTATACCAACCTGCATTGATCTTGACCCATTGTCTCTTGTAGTATCGGAAGCCGGTTTTGTAGGGGCGCACAGCAGTGCGGCCGGCGCGCCGCATCCTACACGAAAACAGTGTTCCACCCCGGGCCCGCTCCGCCGCCCCCCAACAAATCGACGATGAGTCAGCATCAATGAAGGTTGGTATTACGGCGTCTTCGGCTTGTCCGCGGGTTTCGCATCTGCCGGCTTGACCACCACCGCGGCTGCCGCAGCCGCCTTCGGGTCTGCAGGCAGCCCGTCCTTCATCTTGGCCTGCAGTTTCGGGATCTCCTCCGGTTCCGGTTTGGAAACCAGAGACGTACTCCACTGGTATTGCGCCTCCAGCTTGCGGCCAGCGCGCCAATAGGCGTCGCCCAGATGATCATTGATCGTGGGATCTTCCGCCTTCAACTCGACGGCGCGCTCCAGCTGCTCCACCGCCTCGTCAAAGCGCCCAAGCCGGAAATAGGCCCAGCCCAGACTGTCAATATAGTAGCCATCATCCGGCTTGATGCTGACAGCCTTCTTGATCAGCTCGAGCGCATCAGCGATGTGTTCGTTGCGGTCGACCCATGAATAGCCAAGATAATTCAATATCAGCGGCTCATTAGGGCTCAGCTCCAGCGCCTTTTTGAAATCGGGCTCGGCCTTGTCCCATTTCCCAAGCCGCTCGTAACAGACCGCGCGCGAATAGAACTGGTCCCAATTGTCCTTCTCGATCTTCGGGATCAGGCTGATAGCCTTGGAGTAATTGTCCGCCGCCTCAGCGAACATTTTTCGCCCGCGCAACATATTGCCAATAGTCTGGTAGAGATCGATCTGCCGATCCAGCGTCAGCGGTCTTGTTGCTGGCGGCGCGAGTGCAGCCAGTTTTTCTTCAAGAGCTTTGCGCGTTTGCGGGCCCAATTGTCCAGTTTGCGGCAGTCCGGCATCCTTTTGCAGCCGTGTCAGCGCATCGCGCGTGCCAGTGCCAAAGTTTCCATCGACGCCGCCGTGGCTGTAACCCAACTGCGTGAGCCAACCTTGCAGCTTTTCAACTCTACCGCCTTTGTCACGGAACACCACGCCGTCGGCAGCTTCAATTTCTGCGTGCAGATCGGCGCGCGCCTTGGCGGCAGCGGCCGGATCGACTTTTGCCGGATCGGCGATGGCCTGTAGCGCGGCTTTTGCCTCGGCTGTCTTATCTAGCGCGTTCAAGTTGAGGCCCTGGCGTACGCGCGCATCAAACTGCAGCGGCGAGTTCGGGGGCAACTTGTTGTAAAGCGCGATGGCTCCGTCATATTGCTTCAGCTGTTCCAGAATCGCGGCCAACTGCACCATGGTGAGTTGATCATTCGGCTTCAGCTGCAAGGCCAATTGCGCGTAGATCTGCGCAAGGTCCACGCCGCCCTGGCCATTGATGGCCTGCGAAAATCCGTAGAACACGCTCGCCAACCCATCGGCGGTGGTCTTGACGTCGAGATCCAGCGTCTTGCCCTGGGCGAGTTGGTCGCGCAGTTCCTCCACCAGCGGATGGGCCGAGCGCGCAACCGCTCCGTGCTGGGAGAGAATGTCCGCAGCCAGCTTGTTGTCGCCGCCGTGCGAGGCATGGCGCGCATAGCCGAGCGCGACGTTGACGGTGCCCGGTTCAGCCTTGAACAGGTCCTGATAAATCTTGGTCGACGCGGCCGTGTCGCCTGCGGCATCGGTCAGCAGCGCGCCCTGGTAGTCGCGGAAAAAACCGATCCAGTTGCCGTCCTTGATGCTGCCGAGCAACGCCATGGCGCCCTTGGCGTCGCCGCGTGCGGACAGCACCCAGGCGCGGGCCATGACGGCGATCGGCGTGTTGCCGGGCTGTGCGAAGTGCTTGTCTGCTTCGCCGAGGCGGCCGGATTTAAAAGCGTCGACAGCGAGCAGCAGATGGGCGAGCTGATTGTTCGGATCGACTGCAGCGGCGCGGCGCGCGTAGTCAACCGCGCGCGTCCATTCGCCTCCGACGACTTCGGTTACAAAAGCCTGGCCGAGCAGCGACGCATTGGTCGGGTCCTGCTCCAGGGCCGATTTCAGCAACTCGTTGGCGGCTGGCGTATCGCGCATGCTTTGCGCCTGGCGCGCGGCCAGATAGGTGCCGAGGGCGGAACTGCCGGAGACGAACGTCTCGGCGATGGCGCTGCCGGCGGGGACAATGGCCAGGGCGGCAGCGAGCAGGAATCGTGCGGAATTGGTCATCGTTATAGGGTAGTCCTATTTGCGGGCGAGCGCAAAGGCTGCGGGCCGGCTTCCGCTGTCAAATTCGCGGCATTGCGGCTCAGGTTTTGCGCTCCTGGGGATACAAGGGGTGTTCGATGGCGCGGACAATCTCTCCGTTGGCGTCGTAGCTGTGAGCGCACATGCTGACGATGATCGGGGCGATGGCCTCTGGTGGGGGCAGACTCTGCGGGTTTTCTCCGGGCATGGCCTTGGCGCGCATGGCGGTGCGGGTGGCGCCGGGATCGAAGAGATTTACCCGCAAGGCCGTGGTGGCGACCTCTTTGGCGTAGACTTTTACCAGCGCTTCCAGCGCGGCCTTGGAGACGGCGTAAGGACCCCAGTAGGCGCGGCAGCTGCGCGCGGCGTTTGAGGTCACGAACACTGCCCGTCCTGCGGGAGCGCGCTGCAGAAGTGGATCGAGGGTGCGGATCAGCCGCCAGTTCGCAGTCAGGTTGATGTCGAGGACGCTGGCCCAGTCCTTGGCCGAGACGTGCGTGAGCGGCGTCATCGGGCCGAGAATGGCGGCGTTGGCGATCAGCACGTCGACGTGTGGAAAACGCGGCAGCAGCGAGGGCCCGAGCGCGTCGAGTTTTGCGGCGTCCGTGAGGTCCATCTCGACCAGAGTGGCGGTGCCGCCGGCGGCCTTGACCTCGTCGTCGGCCTCCTCCAGCCCACCGCGCGTGCGCGCGATCAGGATAAGGTGCGCGCCCTGGCGAGCAAAGGCGATGGCTGCCGCCCGCCCGATGCCGCGCGAAGCGCCAGTGATGAGGACGGTTTTGTCTTGAAAGAGGAGGGTGTCAGCCAATGCGAGACTTTCTTTCTACTCTTCTCCCCTTTTTCAGGGGGAGAAGATGTCGCCCGAGCCGAAGGCGAGGAACAAGCGACAGATGAGGGGCCGCCACAAGCTCCGTACAGGTCTCACCAGGTACCGAGCAAGCAGCTGCCCCTCACCGACCGCGTGGCTCTTGCCGCCGAAGTGGGCGGCTGCGAGACGCGGTCTCCTCTCCCCTTCGCGAAGAAGCGAAGGGGAGAGGAGGGCTCCGCCCGTAGTCCTAGTCCCTAGTCCCTAATTCCCGTCCGTCGCCTTCTTGGCCTTCTCGATCAAATCGGCCGCTTGTTTCTTGGCCTCATCCGTCATCTCCTGCGCCTTCTTCACGGCGGCGTCGATGGTCGGCTTGGCTTGCTCGCGCGCCTTGTCGCTCATCTCCATCAGCTTTTCCACGCTTTGGGCGGAAAGTGCCTTGGTTTTGCGCCACAGCGCCGTGAGCGCACTCACCTTCGGGCGCATCTCGTCGACCGATAGGCTGCGGATGGTCCGCACCAGGTCGTCCTGGTCTTTTCTGTCGTTGGCGTCGGCGATGCGGTCCGACGCGCCGGTGAACAGTACCAACGGCGTGCAGGCGGTGACGATCTTCTCGGCTGATTTGTTCCATTTGGCCGGCGTGATTTCGGTTTCCTCGGCGAAGTAGATTTTTTCGCCGTTGGCCTCCTGGCGGAGAATAGCGCGGTCGATAACCGGGATGATGTTGCCACCGGACTTGGCGATGGACTGGAAGCGCACATTTGTCGGGTCGGCAAATTGCACGAATAGCGTCACGGCATCGTCGGCGCCCATGGCCTGGGTGATGGCTTCGTCCACGCTGGCCGCATAGGTCACATTGCGGGCGAGGCCGAGCCCCTCGGGGTCAATGCGCTGCAAGAGCTGGAACGTCGCCGCGCTGCCGCTCTTTTGCGGCGGCAGGATGAAGTGCAACTGGGTCGCCACCGACGCAATCTGCCCGAAATTCGTCACGCCCCGATTGCGCGTGATCAGGAACAGGCACTCGCGCGCCACGTCGGAGCGGATGCGGGTGAAAAGTTTTTCCGAGCCGAGATTTTCCGTCTCCAGCGCAAAGGCGTCAAGCTGGGAAAATCCGACCTGGGCGGGATCGGAGGCGACGCGCTGAATGTTTTCGAGCGACCCTTGCGAGGCTGTGCAGGCGTAGTCGAACTTGTTTTTGCGCAGCACCGTCGCGATCTGCGGGCAGAACGTGGCGTGGTAGGCGCCGGTTTCTCCACCCGTGTTGATCTGGCCGGCGACGGCCAATGGCGCAGACAGCGCCAGAATGGCCAGTGCGAGAGATACGCGGAACGACATTAGGCTCTCCAATATGCGAAAACGATCAGTGATCAGCCGTTGGTGCCCTGAGTGTCATCGGCTGGCGGCGCAGCGGCGGGGTCGCCGCTCGCCCCGCCCTTCTTGCCGATCTTCGAGGTCACATACTCGCCGACCCCGCGCATAACTTCGCTGAACGGCTTGCCGGCGTCCACCAAGAGCGGCAGCGACTGGCTGTCCTTGATGCCCCAGGCATAGGGCTTGTCGCCGATCGGGGGCGTATTCGAGAAATTGGTGTAGAACACGAAACCGATCAGTACCAGGAGGAAGCCGCGCGCCGCGCCAAAGGCGAATCCGAGCGCCCGGTCGATGATGCCGATGTGGCTGTCCAGCACCCGGTCCGAGAGGCGGGCGGTGAAGAGGTGCACGATGATGAGCACGAACAGGAACACCAGCACCGCGCCGCCGCCCTGCGCCATCTGGATGTTGCCGGCAAAGAACTTGTCGGCCAGCGTCTGGGCCAGCCCCTTCTGATAAAGCACGAAAAAGGCCGCGCCTGCTCCCGCTAGAGCCCAGGAGAGCAGCGACAGGACTTCGCGCGTAAGGCCGCGGTACATGGCCAGGAGGCCGGAAATCAGCGCGATCAGGCCGAGGCCGAGATCGAGGGGCGTAAAGGGCCCGGGCATGGGGATCGTCCTTTCGTAGGTCTCAACGGCTAACGCAGCCGGTCAACCAAATCGCGCAAATGCGTCACGCGCTCGATATCGAGCTTTGTTCCAGCCGTTTCAAGCTCGCCGCCAGCCGGAACCACAGCTCGTTTGAAGCCCAACTTCTGGGCTTCCTTGAGACGGGACCCAGCGTGTCCCGCCGATCTTAGGGCACCCGAGAGGCTGACTTCGCCGAAATACACGCAATCGGACGCCAACGGAACGCCCGAAAATGACGAAACGAGGGCCGCTGCTGCGGCCGCATCGGCGGCAGGCTCGCCGATCTTGAGCCCGCCAGCGACGTTGAGGTAGACGTCATGGCCACTGAGCGACAGGTTGCAGCGGGCTTCGAGCACCGCAAGCAGCATGGCGAGGCGGCTGGAGTCCCAGCCCACGACGGCGCGCCGTGGGGTACCGAGCGAAGATTGCACAACCAGCGCCTGCAACTCAACCAGGATCGGCCGCGTCCCCTCGATGCTGGCAAACACGGCCGCGCCTGGGGTTTTGCCGCCCCGGTCACCCAGGAACAGTTCGGAGGGGTTGGAGACCTCTTTCAGGCCGGCCTGCACCATCTCGAACACGCCGATCTCGTCGGTGGCGCCAAAACGGTTTTTCACCGTGCGCAGGATGCGGAACGGCTGGCCGCGGTCGCCCTCGAAATAGAGCACGGTGTCGACCATGTGCTCGACCACCTTGGGGCCGGCGATCTGGCCGTCCTTGGTGACGTGGCCGACCAACAACACGCAGGCGCCCGACAGCTTGGCGTAGCGGATCATGGACTGCGAGGCGGCGCGCACCTGGCCGACCGTGCCGGGGGTGGAGTCTAGGCCGTCAGTCCAGAGCGTCTGGATGGAGTCGATGATGACGAGGTCCGGGCGCTTGCCTTTGCTGAGCGTGGCCAGGATGTTGTTGAGGTTGGTTTCAGCCGCGAGCTGCACCGGCGATTGCGTGAGGCCCAAGCGCTGGGCGCGCAGGCGGATCTGGGCGGTGGCTTCTTCGCCGGAAAAGTACATCGCGCTTTTCCCCGCGTCGGCCAGCGCAGCTGCAACCTGGAGCAGCAGCGTGGATTTGCCGATCCCGGGCTCGCCGCCGATCAGCAGGGCCGATCCCGGGACGAGCCCGCCGCCGGTCACGCGATCAAGTTCGGCAAGGCCCGTCGGCATGCGCGGGGCTTCGTCGGCGGTGGCGGCTAATGTTTCCATGGCTAGCGATTTGCCGCGCGTCTTGGCCTCGGGCACGCCGGGCGCCGTGCCTGTCCCGGTCTCAGCTTCCTCGACCAGCGTGTTCCAGCCATCGCAGGCGACGCACTTGCCGGTCCATTTCTGGGCGACAGCGCCGCACGATTGGCAGACGTAGGTGGTGGAGCGTTTGGCCATGAAGTCGGGACTCGGGACTCGGTTCTCGGGACTCGGTAAAAAAGAAGGCGATTCGGCGATTTAGCACTACGAGTCCCGAGTCCCTAGTCCCGTCTTCGTCTCACTCATTCGGCTCCGAAAACGCCTGCATCCCCGGCGCCAAGTCACTAAAGCGCGTGAACTGGCCCTGGAACTGCAGCCGTACCGTACCCGTGGGGCCATGGCGCTGCTTACCGATGATCACTTCGGCCAGGCCATGGGTGCGCTCCATTTCGGACTGCCACTTGGCATATTCCTCGACCTTGCTGGGCGACGGCTCGGAGCGCTGCACGTAGTACTCCTCGCGGAACACGAAGATCACCACGTCGGCGTCCTGCTCAATCGAGCCGGATTCGCGCAAGTCCGACAGCTGCGGTCGTTTGTCTTCACGGTTTTCCACCTGACGCGACAGCTGCGACAGCGCGATGATCGGCACTGCCAGTTCCTTGGCCAAGGCTTTCAGGCCGGTGGTGATTTCCGTCACCTCGTTGACGCGGCTGTCCGATGAACGTTTTCCCGATCCCGCGATCAATTGGAGATAGTCGACAATCAGCAGACCGACATTGTGCTGCCGCTTCAGTTTTCGCGCCCGCGCGGCCAGCTGCGCCATGGTGATTCCGCCGGTCTGGTCGATGTAAAGCGGCAGGCTGCTCAGTTCCGCGGTCGCCTTCTTCAGCCGGCGGAACTCGTCTTCCTTGATTTTGCCACGCCGGATGTCCTCGGACGAGATTTCCGCCTGCTCGGCCAGAATACGGGTCGCCAGTTGCTCGGCCGACATTTCCAGCGAGAAGAACCCGACCACCGCCCCGTCCAGCACCTTGATGGAGCCGTCGGCCTGTTTTTCCGCCTTGTAGGCCTTGGCGATGTTGAACGCGATGTTGGTGGCCAGCGCCGTTTTGCCCATCGAGGGACGGCCGGCGAGCACGATCAGGTCGGAGGCCTGCAGGCCGCCCATTTTCACGTCGAGATCGCGCAGGCCCGACGAAACGCCCGACAGGCCGCCATCGCGCAGATAGGCGTTGTTGGCCATCTCCAGCGCAATCGTCAGCGCCGAGCCAAAGGTGCTGAACCCGCCGCCGTACTTGCCCTTTTCGGCGATCTGGAACAGCCGTTGTTCCGCTTCCTCGATCTGCTCCTTTGGCGGATTATCGATCGGCGAATCATAAGCCGTGTTGACCAGTTCCTCGCCGATCAGGATCAACTGGCGGCGCACGGCTAGGTCGTAAATCGTCTGGCCGTAGTCGCGCGCGTTGATGATGGTGGTGGCGCTGGCGGCGAGCCGCCCCAGATATTGCGGCACGGTGATCTCGCCCAGCGGCTCGCTCGTCTCAAAGAACGTGCGCAGCGTGATGGGCGTCGCCTGCTTGCCCATGGCGATCAGCTTGCCGGCAGTCTCATAGATGGCGCCGTGCAGGGGATCGTAGAAGTGGACGGGATCAAGGAAGCCCGTAACGCGGTCCATGGCCTCGTTGTTGACCAGGATAGCGCCGAGCAGCGCCTGCTCCGCCTCCAGGTTGTGCGGGGCATTGCGGATGAGCGCGGTATCGGCGGACGCGTCCGCAGTCTCGGCGCTGAGGGATTTGGCGAATTTGGCTAGGGTGCTCATGGAGGGAAGTTAGCTCAGGTTTTCGGGTGTGGGTCCGGAAACCAGTGTGGCTGAGTCCCGCTATCCCCGTGATGCACAAAATTGCGCGCGGAGGCGAAGTTGATCCATTGACCGTGGCGCGAATCACTTCCTTCTCCCCCGCTTTCCGGGGGAGAAGGTGGCGCAACGCGCCGGATGAGGGGCAGCAGCTTGCTCCGCACTCGCCGCAACATGGACGGAGCAAGTGGCTGCCCCTCACCCGCCCCTTCGGGGCACCCTCTCCCCCGCCAGTGACGGGGGAGAGGGCAAGACAGTCACTCCCCCGCCAATCTCGGCGCGTACGCGCCCTGTTCGCGCGCCTTCAGACGGCGTTCCTCTTCCACGATGTAGTCGCGGGTGAGGGGGAGGGTGTTGAAGTTCTTAGACAGCTGGATCTGGAACACCATCATATTCTGATGGCGGAACGCCACTTCCGACCCGGCGAGATAGCACTCCCACATGCGGCAGAATTCTTCTCCCATGCGCTCGGACGCCGGTTTCCAGTTGGCCAGGAACCGCGCGCGCCATTGCTTCAGCGTTTCGGCATAGTGCAGGCGCAGGATCTCAATGTCCGTGACATGCAAGCCGGACTTTTCAATTGCCGGCATGACCTCGCTGAGCGCGGGGATGTAGCCGCCGGGAAAAATGTGTTTTGCGATGAAGGCGTTGGTCGCCGTCGGTCGATCGGTACGGCCAATGGAGTGGATCACGGCCACGCCGTCGTCGTTCAACAGGTCGCTCACCTTCCGGAAGTAAGCGCCATAGTGATTGACGCCGACATGCTCGAACATGCCAACGGACACGATGCGGTCGAACTGGCCCTCAAGACGGCGATAGTCCTGCAGCTTGAACCGCACCGGGCGCTCCAGTTTAGCTTCGGCCACGCGGTTTCGGGCGACGGTCAGCTGCTCCTCGCTGAGCGTAACGCCCAACACATCGCAATTGCCAGCCTTGGCGAGATAGAGCCCGAGTCCGCCCCAGCCTGAGCCAATATCAAGCACTTTCTGCCCCGGCCGCAGCGCCATCTTGGCCGCGATGTGCCGCTTCTTGGCCAGCTGTGCTTCCTCAAGATCGGTGTTGCCCGGCTCAAAATAAGCGCAGGAATATTGGCGGTCCTTATCCAGGAACAGATCGTAGAGCGCGCCGTCGAGATCGTAGTGGTGGGCGACATTGCGCCGGGAGCGGCCTGCCGGGTTGAACTGCTGCACGCGGCGTGTCAGATAGCGAAACGCATCGAATACGCGCGTCCAGGCCGGGAACTCTTCCACGTGCGAATTGCGCAAGACGAGTTCGAAAAACTCGTAAATGCGCCCGCCCTCTTCGACCGTGAGCGTTCCGTGCATGTAGGCTTCGGGCACCGCCAATTGCGGATCGAACACAATGGCGCGTTCGGTGGCGTGATCCTTGATCCGGATCGTGACGGCGGGCACCATGCCGTCGCCAAAGCGATAGGCCTTGCCGTTCGGATCGATCACCTTCAGGTCGCCCTGACGGATGATCCGCTCAAGCACTTTCAACAATGGAGCGTACATGCCTCAACGCGCCAAAGCGCGCTCCCTGATCTTCATCCGCTTTCCAACGCCTATGCATCGACAAATCTAGGTGCGGCATGAAAGCACAGGTCGCGTAAAATGACAACGCCACGCTCGGTTTGAGCGTGGCGGGTCGCGTGGCAGTCTCACTTCGAAAGCGTTCAGGCCTTGGCCCCGTCCTCCTCGGCCGGGGCGTCGCTCGGGCGGGTCGCGCCTTCTTCGAACACGGCGTCCTCGCTGAAGGTCTCGAACTCCGGCGTCTCGTCCTTGATGGCCATGACGTCTTCGCCCTTGGCCTGGCGGGCCGCTTCGTCGGCCGAACGGGCGACGTTGACGCTCACTTTAGCGCTGACTTCGGGATGCAGGCTGACGCGGGTTTCGTGCAGGCCCAAGGTCTTGATCGGCTTGTCCAGGAGGATCTGGCCGCGGTCGACTTTGAAACCGCCCGTGGTGACGATCTCGGCGATATCGCGCGTGGAAACCGAGCCATAAAGCTGGCCGGTGTCGCCGGCCTGGCGGATGATGACGAAGGACTGGCCGCTGAGCTTTTCGTGGACGGCTTCGGCTTCTTTTTTAAGCTCCAGGTTGCGTGCTTCAAGGTGCACGCGCTGGTCCTGGAAGTGAGCGAGGTTGGCCTTGTTTGAGCGCAGGGCCTTTTTCTGCGGCAGTAGGAAGTTGCGTGCAAAACCGTCCTTGACGGTGACCACGTCGCCCATCTGGCCGAGTTTATGGATGCGTTCCAGGAGAATGATCTGCATTGGTGTGAGTCCCTGTGTCGTTGACCAGTAAGACGGGACTCGGGACTAGGGACTAGGGACTCGAATAGTTCGGTCCCAATACCTAGCAACGCTGTCCCGCGAGTTGCGGTTAGGGCCGCCTATGGCGGTCCAGCGGAGAAGACGGGACTTGGGCCCAGCGGCTCGAACTTCTTTTCCGAGTCCCGAGTCCCTCGTCCCGTCTAATTCTACCCCAGAATATACGGCAGCAAGCTCATGAACCGCGCGCGCTTGATGGCCTGGGCCAGCTCGCGCTGCTTCTTGGCCGACACGGCCGTGATGCGGCTGGGCACGATTTTTCCGCGCTCGGAAATAAACCGCTGCAGCAACCGCACGTCCTTGTAATCGATCTTCGGCGCCTTATCGCCCGAGAACGGGCAGGTCTTGCGGCGGCGATGGAACGGGCGGCGGGCTCCGGCAGCGGCGCCGGCGGCATCTTGAAAGCTCATGACGTGGGCTCCTCATTGGCGCCAGGGGTGTCGACGCCATCGCGCCGGTTACGGTAGCTGCCAGCTTCGCGCGGGGGACGGTCGCCAAAGCTGGCGCCGCCTTCACGCGGGGGGCGATCGCCAAAGCCGCCTTCGCGCGGCGGACGGTCGCCACGGAAGCCGCCACGGTCGCCGCCGCGTCCGCCACGGTCACCGCCCGGGCCGCCGAAAGCGCCGCGCGGACGCTCGTCGCGGTCGCCCTTGCGCATCATGGCCGAGGGTTCGGTTTCGTGCGTCTCGACCTTGATGGTAATGAAGCGCAGCACGTCGACCGAAATGCCCATATTGCGCTCCATTTCGGCCACCGCAGCGTGCGGAGCGTCAATGTTGAACAGGGCGTAGTGGGCCTTGCGGCTCTTCTTGACCTTATAGGCCAGGGGCTTGAGGCCCCAGTATTCGGATTTGACGACCTTGCCGCCGTTGGCTTCAAGGATGGTCTGGTATTCTTTCATCATGGTCTCGGCCTGGGCGGTCGAAACGTCCTGGCGCGCCATAAAGACGTGCTCGTAGAGTGGCATGACTGGCCCTCGTGCGTTCGTTGCCCTCCGGCGCATAGCCCCTGTTGAGCCGGGACGGCCCACCAAGCACTCAAAGAGCGGATACACCGGGCGGGGTAGTCCCCGCGGCCACGTTTTGGATAAAGCGCAGCCGTTCCCGTTCAGCATCCAACCGGAGCGGATAGTGGCGTTATACGGATCGGCGGACGGAAGGCAAGTGAAATGGGGCGAAGCTTGACTCCAACTGGCCGCACGTGCTCATGCCGCGCCACGCCTTTAATTTGGATCGACAACACATGACAGTGGCATTCCTCTTTCCCGGCCAGGGTAGCCAGGTCGTCGGCATGGGCAGGGCGCTTGCCGAGGCGCATCCAGAAGCGCGCGCCGTGTTCGCCGAAGTTGATGAGGCGCTGGGCGAAAAGCTGTCCGACGTGATCTGGCAAGGACCGGCCGAGACGCTGACGCTGACGCAAAATGCCCAGCCCGCCTTGATGGCGATGTCGCTGGCGGTGATGCGCGTGCTGGAGGCCAAGGGCGTCGGCCTGAAGTCGCAGGTGGCCTGCGTCGCGGGGCATTCGCTGGGCGAGTATTCGGCTTTGGCGGCGGCGGGCGCGATCTCCATCGCCGACACGGCGCGCCTGTTGAGGTTGCGCGGGAAAGCTATGCAGGCAGCGGTTGCCGTGGGGCAAGGGGCGATGGCGGCGCTGCTGGGGATCGATGCCGAAAGCGCGCAGAAGGCCGTCGCCGAAGCAGCGCAAGGAGACGTTTGCCAGGTCGCCAACGATAATGACCCTGGACAGGTTGTGATCAGCGGGACCAAGGCCGCTGTGGAGCGCGCTGGCGAAATCGCGAAGAAGTATGGCGCCAAACGCGCCATGATGTTGAACGTCAGCGCGCCGTTCCACTGTGCGCTCATGCAACCTGCCGCCGACGCAATGCGCGCGGCATTGGCGGACGTAACAATTCAAGCGCCGATTGTCCCGGTTTTTGCCAATGTGCTCGCCAGCCCGATCAGCGATCCCGATGAGATCCGCAAGCGGCTGGTCGAACAGGTGACCGGCACAGTTCGCTGGCGCGAGTCGGTCGCGGCGATGGCGGCGTTTGGCGTCACGCACGTCTATGAGATCGGCGCCGGCAAAGTGCTGTGCGGGCTGGCTAAGCGCATCGTGTCGACATTGGACGCCAAGCCTGTCGGAACCCCTGAAGATATCGAGACGGCGCTCGCCGCGCTGAAGTCGTAAGAAGAGAAAGTCCATCCCATGTTCGAATTCGATCTGACGGGCAAAGGCGCGCTCGTAACTGGCGCCTCGGGCGGCATCGGCGAGGCGATCGCCCGCGCGCTGCACGCCAAGGGCGCGACCGTGGCCATTTCGGGCACCAAGCGCGAGAAGCTCGACGCGTTGGCGGCGAGCCTCGGCAGCCGCGTGCACGTCACACCGTGCGATCTCTCCGATCGCGCCGCCGTGGCGAAACTTGCCGGCGAAGCCGAGAAGGCGCTGGGCACGCTGGACATCCTGGTCAACAACGCGGGCGTGACCAAAGACAACCTCTTCATGATGATGAAGGACGACGAGTGGGACAAGGTGATCGGGGTCAACCTCACCTCCACCTTCACGCTCATCAAGGGCGCCATCCGCGGCATGATGCGGCGCAAATACGGGCGCGTCGTCAACATCACCTCGATCAGCGGCGTGATCGGCAATCCGGGGCAGGCGAACTACGCCGCCTCCAAGGCCGGGCTGATCGGCATGACCAAGAGTATGGCGCGCGAAGTGGCGTCGCGGAACATCACGCTCAACTGCATCGCGCCAGGGTTCATCAAAACGGCAATGACTGATGCATTGAATGAGAAGCAGGTTGAGCAGATCGCCCAGCACATTCCGAGCGGCGAGTTCGGCTCGCCGAACGACATCGCGGCGGCGGCGGTTTTCCTGGCCAGCACTGAGTCGCGCTACATCACCGGACAGACCATCCACGTCAACGGCGGAATGCTGATGGTGTAACGGTGGTTGAAACGGGGGATTGGACCGTAGGGGCAACACTTGTGTCGCCCGGTCATCCACACCACGGCGGTCTGCGGTTGTGGCTCGCCGGGCGAGACAAGGGGGCCCAGCCATCCACAACTGCTGGCCCCTGTTACGTTGAGGGCCTACGATTGCCGCCGCAGAAACCCGAGGCCACCGCTCGTCTCTTCCTTGCCGAGCGCGACCGCTATCTCGGCGGCCAGCCGCGCATTGTATTTGATCAGCGCACGGTTGGCTTTCAGGCTGCGGCCACCTGTCAACTCAACCAGACGGGCGAGCAAAAAGGGCGTCACATCTTTCCCCGTCACGCCCTTGGCGGCGGCTTCGGCGAGCGCGGCTTCGATACGAGGAGTCATTTCGGCGGCGGGGACTTCTTCGTCCGTGGGCAGCGGATTGCAGACCAGCAGGCCACCGGTCATGCCGAGTTGCCGGTGGGCACGGATGGCATCGGCGACTTCCTCGGGCGTGTCCAGGCGCGCGTCAACGCGCAATCCCGAGGAGCGCGAGAAAAAGGCAGGGAATTCGTCGGTGCGGTAGCCGATGACGGGAACGCCGTTGGTTTCGAGCACCTCCAGCGTTTTTGACAGATCCAGGATGGATTTGGCGCCCGCGCAAACAACGGTTACGGGGGTGCGGGAGAGCTCGATCAGATCGGCCGAGACATCGAAGGTGAGTTCCGCCCCGCGGTGCACGCCGCCGATCCCGCCGGTGGCGAAGATCGCGATGCCCGCGCGCGCCGCGATCAGCATGGTGGTGGCGACTGTCGTGCCGGCGCTGCGCTTCTGCGCGACGACCAGCGCCATGTCGCGCCGCGAGGCTTTGGCGACGCCTTTGCTTGAGGCGAGGACATCTAACTGGGCCGCGTCCAGCCCGACGCACAGCGCGCCGCCGATGATGGCGATGGTCGCTGGCGCCGCGCCGCCGGCCCGCACTTCAGCCTCGACCTCGCGCGCCGTTTCGGCATTGGCGGGATAGGGCATGCCATGCGTGATTATGGTCGATTCCAACGCTACAACTGGTCGCCGGCTGGCGAGCGCGTCCTTCACTTCGGGATTGATCTGGAGTTTGTCAGTGGACACGCGATTTTCCTTTGCGGGGCGGACCGGAGGGGCCGACCGAGGCGGTGAGTACGTCCATCGACAGCTGCGGCGGCACGGTGTGGACGCTTTGCAGCACGAGGGCCGCCAGCGCAATGCCCAACTGTACCGCGTCTATGATCGGAATGGCCCGGCTCAGGCCAAGCAGCGTACCGGCTGCAATGGCGTCTCCCGCGCCTGACACGCTGACGACCGGAACGTCCGGGGCAGGCAACACGAGCACCTTTGTGTCCTCCGCCAAAATCAGACCGTGATGCCCCATGGTCGCCACCATGGTCCGGCAGCCGCGCTTGAGCATACGTTCGACGCCCTTGGGGCCGGATGCCACGCGCGTCACATGCGAGACCTGGGCGGCATTGGTGAACAGAACGCCCAAGCTGCCGAGGGCTTTTGGCAGGCGCTTGCACTTGGCCGGCGAGACGCCATCCATGGCCAGCAGATAACGGTTTTGGCGCGCGCCTTCGAACAGGAGTTCGATGGCGTTGGCCGGCAGGTTGCAGTCGGCGAATACAATCGTCGGCCCGGATACGCACGAAAGCGCCTGTTCGACGCGTTCGGGCGTGAGCTGATCGAATATACCCATGTCGGCGAAGGCGGCGCGCATGTCGCCGCCCTCCATGGCCGCGATGTATTCTGCGGTGGTATGGCCGTCTAGCGACATGAGCCAATCGGTGCCGACGCCGGCGTCGGCGATGTGCTGCCTCAGGCGATCACCGGCGGCGTCCTTGCCGACCACACTCACCAGCTGCACGTTCGCGCCGAGCCGGCCCAGGCTCTCGGCGACATTGCGCGCAACGCCGCCGAAACTGGTCGCCGACGTGACGGGATTGCTCACGCCCAGCTCGAAACCGTGCGTGCAGGTAAGATTGCGGTCCACCGTGGCGCCGCCGATGCAGATGATCGGGATGGGAAAGCCGGTCACGCGCGCAACCGCAAGTTCTTGGGATCGTAGGCCGGTTCGGCCAGCACGCGGGCTTGGCAGACGCGGTCGAGGATTTCCACCTCAAGGGCCGTCCCGGGAAGGCTAAGCGCGGGTTCGACATAGGCAAAGGCCAAGGACTGCTGGGTGTGAAATCCGTAGGCGCCCGATGTGGTGACGCCGACCGACCGGCCGTTCGAGAGGACGGGTTCGCCGCCCCGGCAATCAGCATCGCCGGCATCGACAGCGAGATAGACCAGTTTTATGCGCGCGCCCTGCTGCTTGGATTTGAGGGTAGCGGCCTTGCCGATGTAGTCCGGCTTGTCGAGACCGGCGAAGCGCTCCATGTCGCCCTCGATCAGCGTGATCTCGTTGGTGAGTTCCGAGCCCATGCCGCGATAGGCCTTTTCCATGCGTAGAGAGTTCATGGCGTAGGTGCCGAACAGGCTGGCGACGTGCGGGCGGAGCGCATCGAACAACACGGGAAGGCCCTTCATTGACGCATGGAGCTCATAACCCAGTTCGCCCACGTAGTTCACGCGGAGCGCACGAACGGGGACACCTGCGATAGTGATTTCGCGGCCAGTTAGCCACGGAAAAGCCGCGTTGGAAAGATCGGCCTTGGTGTGGACGGCGAGCACGTCGCGTGCCTTCGGACCGGCCAGGACCAGCGTTCCGTCGGCGTCTGTTATGTCGGTGACCGCGACGTGCTCGCCCGGGTTGCGGCGGTTGGTGAGGAGGTCGAAATCATGGATCTGAGCGGTGGCGCCCGAGAGCAGATAGAATCGATCCGAACCCAGACGGGTGACCGTGAATTCGCTTTCAATGCGCCCGCCTTCTGTCAGCAGATGCGTGAGTGTGATGCCGCCATCGCGCTTGGGCAACGTGTTGGCCAACACGCGGTCTAGGAACGATGCGGCATCCCGTCCGCTGACGTCGAATTTGGAGAAGGTCGAAAGATCCATCAGGCCGCAAGCCTCGCGCACGGCCTGGCATTCGGCGGCCACCGCGTCCTTCCAGTTGCCTCGACGATAACTGAAGTGCTCACCTACGCCGTTTTTGTCGTACCAGCGCGGCCGCTCCCAACCGGCGATCTGCATGAACTGGCCGCCCTCCTTGGCGAGCCGGTCGTACAAGGACGACACCCGCACCTTGCGCCCCGCCTCGTGCTGCTTGCCCGGCGGCAAGCAGGCGTACATGTGCTCATAGTCGTTGACCGAGGTGAGCCGCGCGTAGTCCTTGGTCGCCCAGTTGCCGAAGCGGCGCGGATCGAAGTCGGCCATGTTGATCTCAGCCGCGCCATGCACCATCCATTCGGCCAGATACTTGCCCATGCCCGCGCCCTGGCAGATGCCGATGGAGACGCCCGCCGCCATCCAGTAGTTTGGCGCGCCGGGAGCCGGGCCGAGCAGGAAGTTTCCGTCGGGCGTGTGGGTAATCGCGCCGGAAATGATCGACTTGATGCCGGCCTTGCCGAACAGCGGCATACGCTCGGTCGCCTTCTCCAGCCAGGGCATCAGGCGGTCCAGTTCGTTGGGGAGAAGCTCGCTCTCGAAATCCCACGAGATGCCATCGTCGAACACGCTGTGCGCGCCTTTGGTCTCGTAGGGACCAATGAGGACGCCGTTCGTCTCTTCACGGATATAGCAGTGGCTATAGGGGTCGCGGACAACTGGGAGTTCCTTGGCGAGGTCGATCAACTCCTTCATTGGCTCGGTGATGATGTAGTGATGCAGCATGTTGGCGATGGGCACATTGTGGCCGGTCCACTTGCCGACGACATCCGCATACGAACCGGCGGCGTTGACCACATGCTGGCAAAGGATATCGCCCTCCGCTGTCGTGACTTTCCACTCGCCAGACGGCAGGAGCGCGATGTTGGAGACGCGGTTGCGGCGCGAGATTGTCACGCCGAGTTTTCGCGCGCCCGCCGCCATCGCGTTGGTGACGTCGGCCGGAGCGACATGGCCGTCGGTGACCGTAAGGAAGCCCGCCTTGACGCCGAAGGTTTCCAGATAAGGGTGGTGCTGACGGATCTCTTCTGGCGAAATGATGTGCGCCTCATAGCCGATCAGCTTGCTCATGGCATGGACGTGCCGGAACCAATCGACCTCTTCGTCCGTAAGCGCGAGCCGTATCCCGCCGCAGCCGTGCCAGCTTACCTGTTGGCCGGTCAACTCCGGCAGCTTGGGATAGAGCTGCGTTCCATAAAGGTGAATCTTCGAAAGCGAATATCCGCCGTTGAAATGCGGACATTGACCCGCAGCATGCCAGGTCGATCCCGAGGTCAATTCACCCTTTTCGACCAGCACCACATCGGTCCAGCCCTGCAAGGCCAGATGGTACGCCAGCCCGACCCCTACGATTCCGCCGCCGACGATCACGACACGGGCATGGCTGGGCAAAACGGGCATCTGCAACTCCTGGCTGAAATTCGGGCAACCCTAATCTTAACCCTTGCCAGCGCAACCCGTTGCGCAAGAAATCCCCTTGTCTGGCACTATTAACTGCGTATTAAGTCGCGCGCGCAATCGGGCCACTCTTGGCCCGCACTTTGCGATGCCCCGCTGGTGTTCGGCGTTCAAGGTGGGTCGATGATGGATGCGGGTTTCCTCAACTGTGTGCTGACGGCCTCGATCGGCTTCGCCATCGGCGGCGTCTTGATGAGCGGCCATTTCCTGGTCACCGGTAAGCCGCTTGGGTTCGCCATGACGCAAGGCCGCTCCGGCCTGATGCCGTTGCAGATCCTGCTGCGGCTGGTTGCGGGACCCGCCATCCTGGTGCGCAATGTCTTCACTATGGAAGATGACAGCATCAGCTTGACGGTGGCCGGCGTGGCCGTCGCCTCGATCTGGAGCTTGGGCTGCGGCCTGCTGCTCCTGCAAACCATTGGCCACGGCTGACAATTTCGAGGTGTGTGCTGCGCAAGCCACGCTTCGGTTGCGAAACGCCGCCTTGCGCGCATAGCCGGGGATAACGCCCGAGACCCATATTGCAGTGCCCATGGAATAATTTACGAATCGCGGTGTTGGTTCCTGTGCATCAACGTCCGGTCTTGTTGTTTCTGCGTTCGGACTAGGCATCTCGCAGAAGGCGCAATGACCGTGATCTCATCGCAAAATCCCATTCGTGTGTTGTCGGCAGTACCGGCGTCGTCGCTCGAGTCCGGGGCCGGCGGCCTTGTCGCCGCTGGACGAGGACTGGTCGTCGCCTTAGTCGGGTGGTTCGAGCGGACCGTCGCGACCGAACATTTCTGCGATCCTCCTGGTGCTGTTGGCCAGCAGTGGGTCATTGCGAAGGCTGACCAAACGGCCGCCGGATTAGCGCCCGCTTATTGCTGCCCGGAATGCGGCGAGCGCTGGATCGGCGCCGGCAGCCGGTAGCGATTCCGGCTGACTTTTCGAATGGCTTGTGGAATGCCGGACGCAGCCTGGACATAGCGCTGGAGTTCGTTCGTCATGACCCAATATCAACTCGGATCAGATCATCCGGTTCGTCCGCCGACCGAGAGTTGGGTGGCTCCGAATGCGACGCTCATCGGACGTGTCAGGCTCGAAACCGAGGCCAGCGTCTGGTTCGGCGCGGTGCTGCGCGGCGACAATGAATGGATCACCGTCGGCCCACGCTCAAATGTGCAAGACGGTTGCGTGTTGCACACCGACATGGGGTCGCCGCTGACGATTGGGGCCGATTGCACGATTGGCCATCTCGCCATGCTGCACGGCTGCGCCATCGGTCAAAACAGCCTGATCGGCATCGGCGCCGTGGTGCTGAATGGCGCGCGCATCGGGGCGAACTGCCTGATCGGCGCCAAGGCTCTGATCACCGAAGGCAAGGTCATACCTGACAATTCGCTGGTCATGGGCGCGCCTGGCAAGGTCATTCGCCTGCTGACGGACGCCGAAGTGGCCGGACTGACGGCATCGGCTGCCCACTACGTCGCCAATTGGCGCCGTTATGTCCGCGATCTCACATCCAGCGCTTGAGCAAAAAAAGAGCCGGCTCTGCATCGAGCCGGCTCGAGTGACAGACCAGGCGCCGGGGTCGGGGATGGCAGAGAGTGGCGCCGGCCTGTTGTCTTGATACCGCCATGGGGCGGGAACGTCGCGTTACCTTTTGCTTCCAGATACTGCGGCGACCGTCGATTCGCGCGGCTGCGTCAGGCCGGGGGCCAGCGCCAGCCAGATGCGCGGATTGAGCACCGACTGTCGCTTGATGTATTGATAGGGCGTCGTATTCCAGGCCACGACCTTTGGCTGACGGTTGTCGAGCACAAAGTCGCCGCGGCCGGTTCTTGCGGTCAAGATGGCGTGGCCTTCGCCATTCTCGTCGCGCACAACTGTCATCAACAGCGAGCCGATGGGCCAGCCGCGCTGATGCAACATCTGCTGCTTGGTCAGGGCGTAATCTTCGCAGTCGCCAAATTTTCCAGCAATGGTCCAATAGTCGACCACTCCAAACAAGTCCTGATCGGAACGTGCGACGACGGTTTGATTGACGATGTCGTTGACTTCGGTGAGATCCTGCCAGCGTTCAGCCGTTAACGCCACGCGGTTTGCGCGGCTGGCGTCGGGCGCGCATTCTTCGGGTGAGCGGCGGCAGAAATCCTGAAAGGCGCTCGGGGCCAGCACTTCACCGCCCACATGCATCATGTCGCCGGAGGGCGGCAGCAGGTGATGGGCGTCAGGCGCGGCGACGCCGGGGGTCGCGAGGCTGGCGGCGAGCCCGATAGCAAAAGCAAAGGTGGATACGCAACGCAACATAAACGCCCCTCGATACTCTGGGAATACTGACAGAGCGGGGCTGAGATACTGGAAAGCCCCGCATCTCGATTTGAACCAAAGAAGATTAAAATGTTATCAAGGGAGGTAAGAAAAAAGGGACTAGGGATTAGGTGTTAGGGATTAGGAAAGCAAAAAAGGGGCCGACACTGGCCCCTAATCCCTAATCCCTAATCCCTAATCCCTAATCCCTAATTCCTCACTTCACCCGAAGTGCTTTCGCAGCGCCAACGGGTTCTGAATGTCCAGGAACTGCAGCGCCACGCCCTGGTCATGGTGGCGGGCGACTTTAGCGCGCAACCGGCCGAGCGTGACTTCGGTGCCGAGCGGCGGCAGCGGGTCGATGGCGATCGAGGCGCCGCTGATGGAGACGTCCAACATGCGCACTTCGATCTGGCGGCCGTCGGGGAACAGCAGCATCGAGTCCATCTGCTTGGGCACGATGCGATCGTGGCGTCGCGCTTCGGGGATGCCCAGCACCTTGCGGTTGATCAGCCAGGTGAGTTGCGCGGCCATTTTCTCGCGGCGGTGCTGCGTTGCCTGGATCTGAATGGCGAAGCCGCCGTCGATGAGCCGCACCACGGGACCGTCAATGCGTCCGATCTCGTCGAAATAAGCGATCACATGCTCGCCAAGCGCCACCGGCTGCGGACTGTGCAACGCAGCGCCGCCCACCGAAACGTCAATCAGCTTGCACGGATACTCCGCCTTGTCGGCGCGCATAAAACGGCCGAGCGCATGCAACTCGACGCGCTTGTGGCGACGCCGGTCGGGACCCGTATCGGGGGCGCCGGCGCTGACGTGTTCGGCGAAATCGGAAAATGACTGGTCGAATGCACTCATAAGCTCGCAGCCTCCACGGCCCATTCATGGGCGAGGCGCGCAAGGGATCGTCGCGCGCCAAGGATTGATGCAGCGACTATGCGGCGGTTGCCTTTAACAAAGCGCTAAAGTGGTCCCGCGACTTGCGTCATTTTGGGCCAGGCTTGCTGTCGCCAATGACCGTATCCTTGCGACCACCCTCGTAGACGCGGAAGGAGCGGCGCTCGAAGCGAACAACTTTGGAGTCGCCGGTATCGCGGATGAAGGGCGCCGGAGCGCCTGCCCGCGCTACCAGAGCATGCGGACGGCCATCGGGCCAAATGACGTCAAAGGTCGACAACTCAATTTGATTGTAGGGTTCCTGGATCAGGGGGACCTGCGCAGCAATCGGGCTGAGTGCGCCCAATACGCGGCTGATCGATTGGCCGGTGTGGACCAATGGCAGCAGCAACATTTCGAACGCCGCCTGTTTTCCCGCACTCGATCCCGCCATCAAGCCCACGACGCCGACGCCGCCATCGCGCGTCACACTCTCGAGCACGCGGATGATGACTTCACGGTCGTCTGGCGTCCAGAGATCGAGTAAATTTCGGCCGCGGAATTCCCGTCCGAAGCGATCGCAAATGCGGGTTCCGGCGAGGCGGAACATGTATTCGTTTCGATCCTCGCGCTCCAGAATGAACGTGTCGGGCAGGATCGCGGCAATCGACGCCGGTTCGATTTCGAACCGGCGTGGCGCCAGCCGCCCGCCGCGCAGGTCGTTCCAATAGGCGTAGAGTTGCTGGCTGGTGCTGACTTTCATGCGAACGGCGTCCCAAGCTGGTGCAAACGCGGGGTGATCCGCAATCGACGGCGCACAAACCGGCGCCGCATTCAGGCCTCCAATCAGCAGGCGCCGTGCCAATCATGTCGGAACGCCGAGCGGACGGGCCGCAATTAGTTCGAAATGGTTGAAGTTAAGGGTTTAGAACGCCGAGCCGAAAGGCGCGGATGCGTCTTGCCAGTCCGGCACGAAGGGATCATCGTCAGGGCAGTTGTCTCTCGACCCCATCGGCGGCCCAACGCGCGACCTGCATGCTGGCGCCGTCCTTGGCAATAGCGGTTCCGGGATCATCGCGGTTCCGGCGCGCAACACGCGAGGAGGACGCCATGGACGCTGCAACAATCCTTAAAGCCAAGGGTGGCCAGGTACATACTGTCCGCCCGGAAGACACCCTGGAAGAAGCTGCCCGCATTCTTGCTGAGCGAGGTATCGGCTGTCTGGTCGTCAGCGAAAGACCGGGTGAAATGACCGGCATTCTCTCAGAGCGCGATATCGTGCGTGAAATCGCGCTGGGCGGCGCGGGACGGCTGAAATCGCGCGTCGCCGACGCCATGACGCGCGCGGTCTTCAGTTGCCGCTCGTCAGATACCATCGATCAGTTGCTGGGCGAAATGACAACCCGGCGGCATCGGCACATTCCAGTGGTCGAAAACGGCAGGTTGATGGGCTTGGTCTCGATTGGCGACGTCGTTAAGTTGCGTCTTGCCGAGGCCGAAATGGAAACAGCGGCCATGCGGGCCTACATCACCACAGGTTGACTGCAGGCGCCGGGACCTGAGCGGAGGAGGCCGCCGCAGCCGATTGGTGATGTGTCCCAGCGCGATGTTGTAGCAGCGCTACCGATCAGTCGCGCGTGGGCATCACCATGACTCATCGAACGATTGCAATCAGCCTTGTTTCAAGTCGACAAACCTGTATTTTCGGCAACGACATCCCGGTCGTTGACGGGGTCCGTGCTGAGGTCCGCGAGCGTGCTCGAAGCGGGACGCAGCTTGCAACCGGGGCAGCATGCCAGATCCGATCATCATAGCGCTGGATGGGATGGGCGGCGATCGGGGTCCCGAGACGGTCATAGCCGCTGCCGAACTATCGCTGTCGAGACATCCCGACGTTCGATTTCGTGTCTTCGGTGATCAGGCGCGGTTGTCGACATTGCTAACGCGCAGTGCCGGTTTGGCGGCTCGCATTCATATCGTGCATACTGACTATGCTGTCGCCATGAACGACAAGCCGAGCGAGGCGTTGCGGCGCGGGCGTGGCAAATCCAGCATGTGGATGGCGATCGACGCGGTGAAAACGGGCGCCGCCACCTTCGCAGTTTCGGGCGGCAACACCGGCGCGCTGATGGCGATGTCGAAAGTCTGCCTGAAGACCATGCCGGGCATCGAGCGGCCAGCCATCGCCGCCATCTGGCCGACCGTGAAGGCCGAGTGCCTGCTTCTGGACGCCGGCGCCACGGTGGAGGCGACAGCGGCCCAACTGATCAATTTCGCGTTCATGGGCTCGGCGATGGCGCGTGCGTTGCGCAAAAAAGAGCGGCCAGTGGTCGGATTGCTCAATATCGGGACCGAAGAGGTCAAAGGTCTCGAGTCGATCAAGGAGGCGCATGCAACTTTGCGCTCGATGACACTGCCGTTCGACTACACGGGCTTTGTCGAAGGCGACGATATCGGTCACGACGCAGCCGATGTGGTGGTGACGGACGGATTTACCGGCAACATCGCCTTGAAAACGGCGGAAGGAACGGCCAAACAGATGGCCCAGTACCTCCGCGACGCCATGGAACAGTCCCTGCTGTCGCAGCTTGGCGGGTTCATTGCACAGGATGCGTTCCGGCTGCTCAAGGTGCGCATGGATCCGCGCCGCTCCAATGGGGGCGCATTCCTCGGGTTGAACGGGCTGGTGATCAAAAGCCACGGCGGCGCTGACGCCACAGGCTATGCCAGCGCCATCGATCTCGGCTATGACATGGCGCGCGCCGGGCTTATTGAGCGACTGGCGCGCGATATGTCGGCGACGCCCATGGCGACCGTTGCGCCGGCGCCGAACGAAGCAGCTGTGGCGCTGGCCGGCCCCGAAAGCTGAGCTGGCCGCCAGAAAGGGTTTTCGAGAGATGGCCGTAATCCGGTCGGTAATCCGCGGCTGCGGGGCCTATCTGCCCCAGCGCTGCGTCACCAACGACGAGTTGGCCAAGACGGTTGAGACCAGCGACGACTGGATTCGCGAGCGCACCGGAATTCGTCAGCGCCATATCGCGGCCAAGGGCGAATTCACTTCGGATCTGGGCGCCGCCGCCGCCAAACAGGCCATGGTGCGCGCAGGAGTCTCGCCGTCCGCCATTGATCTGGTGGTGTGCGCGACCTCGACGCCGGATAAAACGTTTCCCGCCACGGCCACCGCCATCCAGGCCAAGCTCGGGTTGAAACCGGGTGGCGCTGCCTTTGACGTCCAGGCCGTTTGCAGTGGCTTCGTCTACGGCATGACCATCGCCGACGCGATGCTGAAAGGCGGCGATTTCAAACAGGCGCTGGTGATCGGCGCCGAAACCTTTTCGCGCATTCTCGATTGGGAAGACCGCGCCACCAGCGTACTGTTCGGCGATGGCGCCGGCGCGGTGGTCTTGGAAGCCCAGATGCAGAAGGGCACCAGCGCCGACCGTGGTATTCTGCTCACCCGGCTGCATGCCGATGGCCGCTACCGTGACGAACTCCACGTCGATGGCGGACCGTCCTCCACCCAGACCGTCGGCCATCTGCGCATGAATGGTCGCGAAGTCTTCCGTCACGCCGTGACGCACATCTCGGACGTGATTCAGGAGACGCTGGTGGACACCGGCATGACGGTCGACGAGATCGACTGGTTCGTGCCGCATCAGGCCAACCGGCGCATTTTAGAGGGCACCGCCAAGAAGATCGGCATACCCTTGGAAAAAATTGTCATGACTGTGGATAAACATGCCAACACGTCGGCGGCCTCGATCCCGCTCGCGCTGAATGCCGCCCTTGAGGACGGACGCATCAAGGAGGGCAACCTTGTGCTCATGGAGGCCATGGGAGGCGGATTCACCTGGGGTTCGGTGCTTGCAAGATGGTGAGTGGTGAGTCGTGTGTGGTGTGTGGTAAGATAGGAAAGTCGGCTTTTTTTCACCACTCACGACTCACGACTCAGCACTCACGTCTTCTTCGATATCCATGCAAAATCAACGCCCTGCCTGCAGAAGTGATTTGACCGCGCCGCACACTTCCCTTTACCATCCCTCGCGTTAATGGACTGCAGTGAGGGAACATGAAAACGTCGCGAGGCTCGGCGAGCAGGACGCTTACGCGTGCCGACTTAGCCGAAGCGGTGATGGTCAAGATCGGCCTGCCGCGCAAAGAATCTCAAGATATGGTGGAATCCGTTCTCGGCGAGATTTGCGGGTCGCTGGAGCGCGGGGATGGCGTGAAGTTGTCGTCGTTCGGCACCTTCGGCATTCGCGAAAAGGGCGAGCGCGTGGGGCGCAATCCCAAAACCGGCGAGGAAGTGCCTATTACTCCCCGTCGCGTGCTGGTGTTTCGCGCCAGCAACATCATGAAAACCCGCATCAATCGTGGGTTGGGGCGCCGTAAGAGCGCCAAGTAAGTTTCCGTTTCGTCGTCGCGTTGGGCCCGGTCGGCGACACGCCGCCCAGGCCATCTTGCGTTGTCGTGGGCCCGCGGGGTTTTCGCGCGCGTTTGAGTTTTCTGCGTGCGAAAAATTGGTTGGCTGCATGAAACATGAGCCGAAGCCTTCTCGGAGGCTTTCTGGAGACGTTGCGGCATGGAAAAAGCAGCGGAAGCCTTCCGCACTATCAGCGAGGTCGCTGAAGAGCTGGACGTGCCCAAGCATGTGCTGCGCTTCTGGGAAGGCAAATTCACGCACATCAAGCCGATGAAGCGCGGCGGTGGCCGGCGCTATTACCGCCCCGAAGACGTCGAACTTCTGCGCGGCATCCGCCAGCTCCTGCACGAGGAGGGCTACACCATCAAAGGCGTGCAAAAACAGATCCGGCAGTCCGGCATCGAGTTCATAAAGGCCTACGGCAAGGGCGGCCCAGCGCTGCCCAAGCTGAGCCTGCCGCCCGAGTTCGCTGCGACCCGGCTGTTGAAGGCGAAAGCGCAGGCCAAGACCACGGCGATGCAGACCCAAGCTCTAGACCAAGTGCTGAAGGAATTGGAAGCCTGCCGCAAACTGATCGCGCGGCTGAGCTGATCGAACGACCGTCGGGGCGAGACTTGTCTCGCCCGGCTATCTGCAAGCCGTGAACGTCGAGTTTGTCGCGCGCCGGGCGAGACAAGTCTCGCCCCTACGCTACGCCATTATCCAGAATCGCGATTGCAAACACCTGCCTTCGCCCTTATAAGCATCGCTTTCGAGCCGCCCGGCGGGGCATGCCGTGGCGGCTCCTAGCGCTTGTCAACAAGCAAAAAGCCAACAACCCCACTCCGGATCAGTTCAGCGATCCGGCGGCGAGGCCGTTGGCGCGACGAGAAAGGACATCAAGCAAAATGCCCAAGCTGAAGACCAACTCGAGCGTGAAGAAGCGCTTCAAGGTGACCGGGACCGGCAAGGTCAAGGCCACCGCCGCCGGCAAACGCCACGGCATGATCAAGCGCACCGCGAAATTCGTGCGTGACGCCCGCGGCACCATGGTGCTGTCGGAACCCGACATCAAACGCGTGAAACAGTGGATGCCCTATGCCCGTAAGGCGCGCAAGCGCAAGACGGAGACGGCGCCTGTGGTTGCGGCGAAGTAGGGAGATCAGATAAATGGCACGCGTTAAACGAGGCGTTGCGGCCCACGCCAAGCACAAAAAGGTGCTGAAAGCCGCGCGCGGTTATTTTGGCCGCCGCAAAAATACCATCCGGGTTGCGAAACAGGCGGTCGAGAAGGCCGGCCAGTACCAATACCGCGACCGGCGCCGCAGGAAGAGAAATTTCCGCTCGCTGTGGATCCAGCGCATCAACGCCGCAACCCGCATCCATGGGCTGACCTACGGTCGATTTATCGACGGCCTCACCAAGGCCGGGATCGTAGTCGACCGGAAAGTGCTGTCGGATATCGCGATCGCCGATGCCGCCGGCTTCAAAACCCTGGTCGATCAGGCCAAGGCCGCGTTGCCCAAGGCGGCGTAGTTGGATCCTGTCTCTCGTTAATCCAAGGGGCAGCAGGCAGCAGTCAGCGGGCAGCGGTTGAGATGTTCTCGCTGCTGCCAGTTGCCCGCTGTTTGCTGCCCTTTATCTTTTTGGGTGCCCTGCCATGTCTGCCGAACTCGACACGCTGGAAACATCACTGGTCGCCGACATCGCCAAGGCTGGCGATCTGAAGTCGCTGGAGGAGCTGCGCATCGCCGCGCTGGGCAAGAAGGGCCGCGTGCCCGAGCTGATGAGCCAGCTCGGCAAGTTGCCGGCCGAGGAGCGCAAGAGTTTCGGCCAGCTGGTGAACGGCCTGCGCGACCGCGTGACATCAGCGCTGGAGGAGCGCAAGACCGCGTTATCGGCCGGCGCGCTCACCGAAAAACTGAAGGCGGAGCGCATCGACATCACGCTGCCGGTGCGTAGCGGAGGCGTGCAGGACGGGCGCATCCATCCTGTCAGCCAGGTTTGGGACGAGATCATCGAGATCTTCGCCGACATGGGCTTTTCCGTAGCCGAGGGGCCGGACATCGAGACCGACGACCTCAACTTCACCAAGCTGAACATCCCTGCCGAGCATCCCGCCCGCCAGGAGCACGATACGTTCTACATGCGCGGCAAGCCCGGCTCGACCGATGCGCCGCTGGTGCTCCGCACCCATACGTCCCCGGTCCAGATCCGCACCATGATGGGCCATAAGCCGCCGATCCGCATCATTGCGCCCGGCCGCGTCTACCGGCTCGACAGCGATGCAACGCATACGCCCATGTTCCATCAGATCGAGGGGCTGGTGATCGACGAGGCGACGCACCTCGGCCACTTGAAATGGACGCTCACGGAGTTCGCCAAGGCCTTCTTCGAGGTGGACGACGTAAAGATGCGTTTTCGCGCTTCGCACTTCCCGTTCACGGAGCCGTCGATGGAAGTCGATATCGGTGCCGAAGCCATCGGCAAGCCGGGCAAGTGGCTGGAGATTTTGGGTTCGGGGATGGTGCATCCAAACGTGATCCGCAATTGCGGCCTCGATCCAGACAAGTACCAAGGCTTCGCCTTTGGCATGGGCATCGACCGCCTGGCCATGTTGAAATACGGCATCCCCGATCTGCGCGCCATGTTCGCAGGCGACCTCAAGTGGCTGAAGCACTATGGCTTCGTGCCGCTTGACGTGCCAACGCTGGGGGGCGGGTTGTCGTCATAGCGCGGATTTGGATGTTGGCTGATGACGACCAGGCAAACTGGAGTCTTGAGCAATGATCAGATTCAAAGAGGCCAATCCGGGGCAGTAGGTAGCGCAGCCTAACGCAGACTTATCAACCTTCATTGCTGATGACTCTTCATCTTCGACCTGCGAGCGCCTTTTTGCGAGTAGCGGCCGTCGGAGATCGGTGTATGGACGGTCCCCGGTTGGCAAGGGCGTTTTCGAGGCTTGGCGTGCATTGCTCGCGTCCGTGTATTCGGCCTGTTTGGGGGGGGGCGAGCCCCTGGCCATGATGGAAGCCGCTGAACCTGGTCCCGATCAGCACACGTTCTTTGAACAGAACATGGGTCTCCGCGGGGCGTCTGGGTTGCCGCGAGCGAACGTACGGCGCCATCTCCTCTTTTGTGGCTATGACCGCCCTCCCCGAAATTGATTGCGAGCACGCGCCCGCCCGGCTTCAGCAGCCGGCGCATTTCCTGGGCCAGCTGCTGGCGGCTTGGCCGCGGCAGGTGATGCAACACCAGGGTGGTCACGGCCACGTCGAAGTGCGCGTCGGGAAACGGCAGCGCCTGAGCAGCGCCAGCCTTGAACGTCGCGCGGCTCTCGTGCCGTTCCGCCTTGTGCGTGGCCCTCGCGATCATGATCACCTGCTCGAGATCAACCTCGGGCGTCAGCAGGATCTCTCCCTAACCGTTCTGAACCCCTTGCGGGCGGCAAAGTCAGTTTCAGATTGCCCTGCGCCCGCGAACGGCAACAGGACGAAGCAACATGTTCGCCATCAAGCGCGCAATCGGATATCTCAAAGCGATGACCCAACGCTACGTGATCATTGCACTGCTCTCGGCCGCTCTGTTCGGGCTCTCAACGCCAGCTGCCAAACTGCTGCTTGGGTCGGTCGATCCCGCCATATTGGCGGGCCTGCTCTATTGCGGCGCCGGCGTTGGCGTGGCGATCCTGCGGCGCACGGGCCTTTTCGCATTCGCAGGGGCCGAAGCGCCGCTCACGCGCACCGACGCGCCTTGGCTGGCGGGCGCCATCGTCTCGGGTGGCGTCGTTGGGCCGATGCTGCTCATGGCCGGACTGGCGCGCACCGGCGCAGAGTCGGCATCGCTGTTGCTCACACTGGAAGGCGTGGCGACGGCGCTGCTGGCCTGGTTTGTATTCGCCGAGAACTTCGACCGCCGCATTGCCCTCGGCATGGCCTGCTTGGTGGCGGGCGCCGTTGTGTTGTCGTGGACTGGGCAACCCTCGTTGTCCGGCCTCATCGGACCACTGGCGATCGTCGGTGCTTGCCTGGCCTGGGGCCTCGACAACAATCTCACTAAGAAGGTGTCGTTGGCCGACCCTTTGCAGATCGTCGAGTTGAAAGGCCTGTTTGCCGGCCCGGTCAATCTTGCAATTGGGTTTTGGGCCGGTGGAGGGGTGCCGTCGCTGCCCGCGCTGCTGCTTGCGCTGCTGGTCGGGTTCCTCGGCTACGGTGTCAGCCTCGCCCTTTTCGTGCGTGCACTTCGCCATTTGGGCACGGCCCGTACGGGGGCCTATTTCTCCACGGCGCCCTTCATCGGCGCGCTGGCCTCCGTACTGTTTCTGCGCGAGCCGCTGACGGTCCAGCTCCTGGCGGCGGGCGCGTTGATGGCCGTCGGCGTGTGGCTGCACCTGACCGAGGTGCACGACCATGAGCACATGCACGAGGCCATGGAACACGACCACTTGCACGACCACGACATGCATCACCAGCACAGCCACAGGCCGGAAGATCCGCCCGGCGAACGGCACGCGCACCGGCACCGCCATGCGCCCATGACGCACAGTCATCCGCACGTCCCCGATATGCACCATCCGCATACGCATTGACGGCGCGGCTAGCAGGTCACGCAACGCCCTCGTAGGTCACGAACGACATCATGCCGCTGACCATGTGGTAGAGATGGTGGCAGTGGAATGCCCACTTGCCGGGATGATCGGCGTCGAAGGCGACCGTTACTGTGGACTTCGGCGGGATGTGCACGGTGTCGCGCAGCGCGCCCGAGATGGCCGTGCCGTTAATATCGACAACTTGGAAGGCATGTCCGTGCAGGTGCATCGGATGCGCCATTTCGGTGTGGTTCATCATCAGAATTTTGACGCGCTCGCCGTCCTTGACCGTATGCGGACCACCAGGCATCAGCATCCACTGATACTTCATCATGTCACCCATCATCATGACATGGAGCGTGCGATCCGAGTCCTTCAGTGCCAGGGGGTTGGCGGCGCGCAGTTTCGATTCGAAATCGAGCGTCATGACGGGACCGTCGGCATTGGCTTTGGCAGCGAGCTTCGAAATGGCCGCACCCTGGGGGGCGAGGATGATCCCGGTACGCTCCTTCGTGCCTTCGCGCAGCGCCAGGATCGGGTAGGACTTGCCGTCCGGTGGCAGCGCCAGCGCAATATCGAGCCGCTGCCCATGCTGACCGGGAAGCGCCGGCCGACATCTGGCTGCGTCGCCTGCCCGTCGACGGCGAGCAACGTCCCATCCACGTCGCCGGTATCTATGAAGAACACGGTGCTGGCCGCGCCATTGATGATCCGCAAACGCACTTTGCCGCCGCCGCGCTCTACGTTGACGACCTCGGGATCGTCGAGCGTGCGATCATTGGCGAGATAGGCGTCGTACTCGATGTCGTTGAGGTCCATCTTCATGCCCGGCATGTCCATCTTCGCCATGTCGTGGCCCGCCATGGAGCCGGCCATGTTGCAGCCTTGTGCAGGCGCGCCATCAACTCCTCGGCGGGCGTGAACGAGAAGTCGTGCAACAGGATGACCACCTCCTGTTCGTCCACCTTGGCAGCGTCCCGTGCGCGCACGATCAGGGGTGCTGCGAGCAGTTTCTGCTCCTGCAGCGTATGGGCGTGCATCCAGTGCGTACCGGTCGCGCCGACCGGGAAATCGTAGTGGCGGATTTGGCCCGCGCCGAGCAGCGGCATCGGCGCATTCGGCGTGCCGTCCTGATCGTAGGGCGGCTTCAGGCTGTGCCAATGCAGCATGGTTGGCTCGTTAAGCCTGTTGACCAGCGCGACCTGGAAGTTTTCACCCTCGGTAAATGTCAGACCCGGCTTGTTGGTGGGTCCGACCAGGCCAAAAACGGAAGCGGACTTGCCATTGATGTCGAGCGTGCGGTTGACGATCTTCAGTATGCGTGTTTCGGCGGCCGAGGCCGTCTCGGCTGGACTGCCGTTGCGCCGAAGGCCGCGCAGCAGGAACGGGGACAGAGCAATCGCGGCGCCCGCCACGGCGGTGGAAGCGATGAGTTGACGGCGGTTCATGGGGTAACCACTGCGTAAAGTGATTCTGACGGGCGGCCAGTGTCGGGTGCAACGACCCGCGGCCCGATTCGGATGTGCGGTCTCAAACGGGCAGCGACCCGTGCCGGCGGACTACCGCTGCGCCCGCGACATGACGGTCACCAGTTCAGCCACTTTCCGACGCTGCTCGCTGGCGTCGCCGCTTTTGATGGCGCTCTCGATGCAATGGGCGACATGATCGTGCAAGATCGCCTCCTCGACTTTGCGCAGGGCGGCCCGGACCGCGGCGATCTGCGTGACGATGTCGATGCAATAGCGGTCCTCATCGAGCATGCGCGCGACGCCGCGCACCTGTCCCTCGATCTTGTTGAGCCGCTTGGCGCAAGATGTTTTGGTTTCGTTCTGCATGCCTTGACCGGTACCCCACAGGGGTATAAGTGTCAAGGCCGGACCGATACCCCTGTGGGGTTTACTCCGTTCAACAATCCGGGAGGACGCAAGATGTCCCAGGCGCAAACCTCCGGCCGTGACAAGGCCGCCGCCCATCTGCCGCCGGTTCAAACCGTGAAAGATCCCGTTTGCGGCATGACCGTCGATCCTTTGACCTCCAAACACCAGCACGAGCACGCGGGGACAACCTATCATTTCTGCGCCGCCAACTGCCGCACCAAGTTCATCGCCGATCCGCAGCGCTATCTTTCGCCGGCCGCCGCGCCGCCCCTGGCAATCGCGGGCACGATCTACACCTGCCCAATGCATCCGCAAATCCGCCAGGAGGGGCCAGGCTCGTGCCCGATCTGCGGCATGGCGCTGGAACTTGAAATGGTCACAGCCGAAGCCGGCCCAAATCACGAACTCATCGATATGAAACGGCGGCTCTGGATCGGCGCGGCGCTGGCCATTCCCGTGCTCATCCTCGAGATGGGTGGTCACCTCACCGGCCTCACCATGCTGCGTGGTCAGCAGACGTCGAATTGGATTCAGCTTCTGCTGGCGACGCCCGTCGTGTTGTGGGCGGGTTGGCCGTTCTTCGAGCGCGGCTGGCAATCGCTGCTCACACGCAATCTCAATATGTTCACGCTGATCGCGCTCGGCACGGGCGTCGCCTGGGTCTACAGCCTCGTTGGCACGCTGGCGCCGAATCTGTTTCCGCCGGCCGTGCGCGTAGCTGGTGGAGCTGTCCCCGTGTATTTCGAGGCCGCCGCCGTCATCACCGTGCTGGTTTTGGTGGGGCAAGTATTGGAACTGCGCGCGCGCGAGCAGACCTCTGGAGCCATCCGTGCCCTGCTCAATCTTGCGCCGAAACTCGCTCGCCGCATTAGCGCCGACGGTACGGACGAAGATGTCGATCTCGCCGTCGTCGCTGCCGGAGACAATCTTCGCGTGCGGCCGGGCGAGCGCGTGCCGGTCGATGGGGAGATTATGGAAGGGGCGAGCAGCATCGATGAATCCATGCTGACGGGCGAATCCATGCCGGTGAGCAAAACCATCGGCGCTTAGGGCACCCTGAACAATAAATGCGACGCTTGTTTTGCTTTGAGAGGCCGAGTTCCGATGCAGCCAAGCGCAAGGCGCCGCACTTATTGTTCTGGGAACCCTTAGGACATCCGCCAAATTAACCGCTTCGATTGACGGCGGATGAGCGTGGACGGATCGTGTAGTTCCATTCAGGATGGAATTCGTCGCCTTTGATGTCGAAGGGCAGGGCTTTATCACCGCAGAAGAATTGCGGCCGGGCATGCACGTCACCGCCAAGCCGAAGGGCATGGCGCCTGATGTCAACCTTGTCGCCGATCAGCTGAACGACACATCAGGTGCGCTACTAGTCAAGGCGTTGAAACGTGAGGCTCAGCCGTTCACAGCCTACAATCTTGAGATCAAAGGCTTCCATACGTTCTTCGTTGGCAAGCTGGGCGCTTGGGTGCATAATACTGGAGCTGCGGAGACTTGCGTCAAGAAGGTTGTTGAGGCTGCGACTTGCTTTGCAGCACTGAAGACGTTCAGGTCCAAATGGGAAGGTATCATCGGTCAGGAGATCTTAGGTTCACACGGCGGCAATGGTGTTGTTGCCATGTTAAGAATCGGTGGTAAGAAGGTATTTGGAGTCAATTCAGCGAACTTGGCCGAAGACACTAAGGATTTGGCTCGAGGTTGGCGCGATATTCTTAATTTTGGAAATGCTGGCGACAATCAGGTCTTTTGGCATGTGGAAGCGACGGCACTTATGCGAGCGTATGCCCAAAATAAGGGATTGCCTACAGAGCTTACAATGTTTGCGGACAAAGCCGCATGCGGCCCTTGCCAGAAGGGATTGCCAAAGCTAGTTGAAGCAATGAAAGTCGAGCGTCTAACCATCAGTTCGGCTGACGGCGCGATCAATGTAATCGGGCGGAACGCGAAGGGTGAAATGGTATGGAACCCATGAGGTACCGATGGGCGTCTGGTGAATACGCCAATCGTCAAGACCCGATGAAAGAGTTGTTTATTCCGTTAGATCTGCGATATTGGAGCAAATGCCCCGGCGCATTGATTGAGTGTCGAGACGCATCTGGCGGACAACGCGACATTATATTGGGTTTTGACGGAAACTGTAAATTTTCAATTAGATGGTCAACAATCGTCGACAGTTACACTCCTGTCATCGACGCAGGTTCTATGAACGACTTTACGGTACTACCAGACGGCTCTACTGCGCCCAGAGGCTCGATCGCTTCTGCTCAAGACACTTGGAATATTGTGCAATCGTTTTATCAAAACCCTGATAAGCCAAATCCATTGTACCCATGGGTGTTGACGTCTTCATTGAATTGGCCAGAGTCCGACTATTAGATTCATTATCTAAATTATAGCCGTTAACAGCAACTGGTTGACAGAATACGAATGACGCTGCTGGCTGAATACGGCGCGCGGTGGATGTATCGATCGCGACGTTGACATCCTGGCCAGCGCCTTCAATGCGCCGGGCGCCAAGATCCTGGCCCAGAACAGCCTGTCATTGAAGACTACGGCGAGCCTGAGCCTCGACGCCGGCACGTCCAAGAACGACGCCGCAACCGACGCCAAGACCGGTGGCTACACCGGCTGGGACGCGCTGCCGGCCGCCACGGTCAAGGCCGCGGACGTAAAATTCCTCGACCTCGGCTCGGACGCCGTCGCGGCTATCGCAGGCAACACCACGGCCGAGACCTATCTGGCCTTCCTCGACGACCAGACCCACATGAAGGCCGTGCAGGCCCTGCACTATATGACCGGCTACGCCATCAAGCCGATCGCGCGCAGCGTCGGCGTGCAGAGCTGGCAGTGGAAGACCAGCGAAGCCGGATTCCAATATATCGATTACGCCAGCGTCGTCGAAGGCAAGCACTCGTTCATCGAAGCCCTGAATGAGGACGCCGCCAAGCGCGCGCTGCCGGCGGGCCTCGCCAACGTCTCCCTGCTGGACAAATCCGCCTGGGCCGAAGTGCTCTCGGGCATCACCGCCAACAGCAGCGCCGTCTCCAAGATTGAGACCGATCTGCTGGGCGCCAACTGGGGCACGGCCACGCCGACCGTGGTCGGCAACGACGAACTGGTGCGCGATCTGGCTTGGCGTTTCGCCACCGACAGCGGCCTGACGGCGCTGAAGGCCTCCGCCAATACCGTATTGTACTCCGGCGGCGACCTCAGCCTCACCTCGGGCGGCGACATCGGCATCAAGGGCGGCACAGTCATCGCGGCCGCCAACAACGTCCGCCTCGATGCCGGCCAGGACATTGTCCTGCTCGGCGTGAATGGCGCCGGCATCGTCGCCAACCAGGCCAATGCCGCCGTCTACGGCTCGACCGCCTTCCACGACCCGACCGGCCTTGCCCGCGCCTCAGTCAGCGCCGGCAACGACCTCACCCTGGTCGCCAAGCGCGACATCTGGAACGTCGGCTCCAGTATTTCGTCCGTCGGGGATCTCACCGCCACGGCCGGCGGCGACATCCAAAACCAGGCTATTGGCACCTACTTCACGCAGACGGCCGAAACGGGTTGCCTTAACCTGAAGTTCCAGCGATCTGGGGTGTCTCGCAAGGTCTATTTCTCTTGTGCGCCAATGGGTTCGACGCCGATCATCATTGTTGGCGAGACCAAATTGTACCCATGTAATGCGACGCGATGACTCACAGCGCATCGGGGCAAA
>JANMVX010000058.1:0-57175 GCA_031393505.1 Hyphomicrobiaceae bacterium
CGCCGCCGCTTCCGCCGCCGGCACTTCGCGCACGTCGAGCCAAGCATCCCACGCCTCCGGGGCCAAGATCACCGGCATGCGGTCGTGGATTTCGCCGACCGTGCGGTTGGCGTCGGTGGTGATGATCGCCATGCTCTCCATCTCTGAGCCGTCCGCGCTCATCCAATGTTCCCACAGGCCCGCGAAGCCCATGGTGGGCGGCAGGTTGCCAGCCGCCGCCGGCGCGCCGACGCTCCGGCCGGGGCCGACGTTCGGCCGGATCATGTGCGGGCGCTTGTGGCCCGCCGCCCCGGTCCACTCGTAGAAGGCGTCAGCGGGCACCAGGCAGCGACGGTATTTCATGGCGTTCTTGAAGCTGGGCTTCTCGACCACGGTATCGGCGCGGGCGTTGATCAGGACCATGAACGCGTTCGGGTCCTTGACCCAGGACGGGATCAGGCCCCAGCGCACCAGGGTGAGTTCGCGCTCGCCATTGGGGGCAATGCGGACGATATGCGCGGGCTGGGTCGGCGCGATGTTGTAGCGCGGCGGGAAGGTCTCCGTGCCCGAGACCTTGAAATAGGCGCGGACCGCTTCGGCCGGGGAGGTGAGGGAATAGCGCGAGCACATCTGGCAACCTTGGGGACGGGCGGCTGGCGATCCGGGGACAGGACCGATACTATATATAGGAGCGCGCGCTGCGAAAAGGCCGCGCCGATTTTGGAAAGGTCCGCCATGAGCAGCGCCGACAGCCCGCATTGGCCCAAGGCGTCGGTGAGCGCGGCGATCTTCCGGGGACGGAGCGTTCTGCTGGTGAAAAGCGGCAAGCCGGCCCATGACGGGAGGTGGTCGCTGCCGGGCGGTCATATCGAGGCCGGCGAGCGGGCCACGGACGCCGTGGGGCGTGAGCTTAGAGAAGAGACGGGCCTCGCGGCGACGCTCGGGGGGCTGGTCGATGTGGTCGACGTGATCCGGCGCGGGGCGGGCGGCCAGTTGCAGGCGCACTATGTCCTGTCCGTTTACCATGGCGCGTCCGAGGCGGGCGAACCGCGACCCGGCGACGATGTGGTCGAGGCGCGTTTTGTGGCCGTGGAGGCGTTGAGCGACGTCACACTGCTGCCGGGAATTGCCGACGTTATCGCAAAAGCATGGGTGCTCGCCGGGAAGGACAACAGACGTGACGAATAGGTGGCCGAAACGACGCAGCAGCGTGCTGGCAGCAACACTTTACGCAACGGCAATGATACTGGACGCAACAGGTTTGGCGACGCGTGTTGCGCACGCAGCGGGCGAGGACATCAAGCCCTACGACGAGAAGTTGCTGCGCCTCTCCGAAATTCTGGGCGCCGTTCATTTCCTGCGCGAGCTGTGTGGGGCCGACGAAGGCCAGCGCTGGCGCCGGCAGATGGCGGGCCTGATGGAGGCCGACGGCGGGACGGGGCAGCGCCGGGTGCGGCTGACAAACAGCTTCAACAAGGGCTATCGCAGTTACCGCCGGACCTATCAGACTTGCAACTCCAGCGCGCAAAGTCAGCTCACGCGCTTTCTCGCCGAAGGCGCCGACGTGGCCAAGGCGCTGGCCGCCTTCAAGCCCTGACTGTGTGCCGGAGAGACCCATTTCAGGACTATCGCTTAACGCTAAACTCAGGCCGCCCGCCCTGGCGGCATGGCTTGTGCTAGCAACGGGATACGAGGGCGCCGAGCGCGGGACGGGGGGTTCCGCCTCCGCAGGGCTCGGGGGAGTGTTTGTATGCAGAGCATCAGTCGGCAGGAAATCCATCGCACCAGCATCGATGCGCTGAAGTTCATCCTGGAAGCCTGGGACGAAGGGGTCGAGGAAGGGCATGATCCCGACATGCTGGCCAATGCCGCGCTGTTCACCGCGCTGTCGGGGCTGGTCGCGACCTATGGCGAGAGCGCCGTGGTGGAACTGGTGCGGAAACTGCCGGTGCGCATCCTGGGCGGAGAGTTCAGCCAACGCACGCTGCCTCAGTAGCGTCGCCTATAATAGCAATTATTTCAAGGCGATAGAGCAACGAGGCGCGGCGGCGCACCAGTCGCAGCGCACTTTGCTGGCATAGGGTTTGGCAAGGCCGACGCTCAGCAGCAAGTCGCCGAGATCCGACCCATCCGCCAACTGAACATCGGCGAGGATGCGGCCATAGGCATGCTCGGGCCGGATGTGCACGAGCCGGAGCCGGACACCCTTGACAGCGTTCTCGACGACCGAGCGCGCCTCCAAGGCCTTGGCTCGCGCGCCGTCGCAAGGGCTGGTCAGCTCCGGCGCATCGACGCGGGACAGACGCACGCGGGCGCGCGTCGCCAGCCCCGGCCAGATCGCGGCCACCACCTCGAGGGTGTCGCCGTCGATGACCTTTTCCGCCGTCGCCGGGATCGGGCCTGGCAGGATCTCCTCGGCGCGGGAGGCGTGAGGGAGGAACACCGCCGCGGCGCTCAGAGACAACCCCAGGAATGACATCGCGATCCCGTTCATGCAACTCTAGGTAGAATAACCTCCTCAAATTTCAAGCCCCCTGGCGATATGTTTTTCGCACCCTTGACGGCCAACCTCATCTGGCGTTCCCGCCGCGGCCGACCTATATCCTTGGCCAGATTGCTCTTGGAGTTCCCCATGTCGCTGATCCGCACCGGCTTGCTTCTGCTCGCCATGACCGCCCTGTTTGTCGTTGTCGGCTATCTACTCGGCGGCCAGACCGGCATTTTGATCGCGCTCGCCCTCTCCATCGCCACCCACATCTGGAGCTATTGGGCCTCCGATTCCATCGTCCTGCGCATGCATGGCGCAAGGCAAATTACCGAGCAAGATCAACCAGTTTACTACGGCGTGGTGCGCTCCCTGGCGGCCAAGGCCGGGCTGCCGATGCCGCGCGTCTGCCTCATGGACAGCCCACAGCCGAACGCCTTCGCCACCGGCCGCAATCCATCCCATGCTGCGGTTTGCGCCACCACGGGCCTGCTCGCCATCGTCAACGAAAACGAACTGTCCGGCGTACTGGCTCATGAGTTGGCCCACGTGAAAAACCGCGACACGCTGACCATGGCGATGGCCGCCACGCTCGCCGGCGCCATCTCGATGCTGGCCAATTTCAGCCTGTTCTTCGGCTCACGGCGGGATTCGCGCATACCGCTCGGACCTTTCGGCGGCGTGCTGGTGGCGCTCGCCGCCCCCTTCGCCGCCATGCTGATCCAAATGGCCATCAGCCGCTCGCGAGAATACGCCGCCGACCGCGAGGGCTCACGCATTTCCGGCCATCCGCTGTGGCTCGCTTCGGCGTTGCGGAAGCTGGAAGCCTCGCGCCGCCGCATCCCGAACCAGAGCGCCGATGCACATCCCGCCACCGCGCATCTTTTCATCGTCAATCCGCTGACGGGACGGGGGACGGACAGTCTCTTCATCACCCATCCGAGCACGGAGAACCGCATCGCCTTGTTAGAGGAACTTGCCCGCCAAATGGGCGAACCGATGGCCGACGCCAACCAGACTGGACGTCCGATCCTGGACAGCGCCACGTCGTATGCCGCGAACCAGCCCGACCAGCCAACGCAGCGCAGCAGCGCCAACCGCGGGCCCTGGGGTTGAGCGCGCCGGTCAAGACCGCGAGCAGCGAGCCTGCCCGCAAACTCCCGCCGGGCATCGCCGTCCGCCAGCGCGCCGTCGATGTGCTGGCAGAGGTGCTCTTGAAAAAGCGCCCGCTGGAGTCGGCGCTCGAATCCTATCCCGGCAAGACGGCCGACGTGCCTGAGCACTCCGGCGATGCTGGCCTCGCCCGGCTCATCGTCGCCACCACGCTTCGCCGGCTCGGCCAAATCGACGCCGTTGTCGCCAAGTTCCTGGCCAAACCGCTGTCGCCGGACGCGGGGCGGATACGACTCATTCTGGCCGCGGCGACCGCCCAATTGCTGTTTCTGGGGACACCCGCCCATGCCGCCATCGACATCGCGGTGAGCCAAGTCCGCGAGGAGCCGGGGCTCGCCCGCTTCGGCGGATTGGTGAATGCGGTCCTGCGCAAAGTCGCGACCGAAGGGGTTGCAGCCCTGGCCGAACAGGACGTCGACCGTCTGAACACGCCCGATTGGCTGTTGCAGCGCTGGACCAAAACCTATGGCAAGGAGACCACGCGGCAGATTACCAACGCACACCTGACCGAGGCCGCGCTCGATCTGAGTGTCCTGGGCGATCCGGCCGAGTGGGCCGGCCGGCTGGGCGGCGTGGTGCTGCCGACGGGCTCGGTGCGCATCCGAAGCAAAGGCCGTATCGAAGCACTGGACGGTTTTGCCGAGGGCGAATGGTGGGTGCAGGACGCCGCCGCTGCCATACCCGCCCGGCTGCTGGGCGATGTCGCGAGCAAACGTGTCGCCGATCTGTGCGCCGCGCCCGGCGGCAAGACGGCGATGCTGGCCGCCATGGGGGCTGAGGTCACGGCGCTCGACACATCCACCCGGCGGTTGAAAACCCTTCAAGCCAATCTCGACCGCCTGAAGCTTCACGCCGAAGTCGTGACCGCCGACGCCATCAGCTGGACCCCACCCGCCCCCTTCGACGCGGTGCTGTTGGACGCCCCGTGCCTGGCCACCGGCACTATCCGCAGGCATCCTGATCTGCCGTATTTGAAGCGCCCTTCTGATCTGACATCCCTTGTTGAGTTGCAATCGCGCCTGTTGGACAGCGCCGTCCGCATGCTTCGCCCTGGCGGGATGCTGGTCTACTGCACCTGCTCGCTGGAACCTGAAGAAGGGCCGGAACAGATTGCGCGGTTGTTGGCGCGGCGACCGGATTTGACAGTAGCACCGATCCGATCCGGTGACTACGGACTATCGTCGGATTGGCTCACGCCCGAGGGATATCTCCGTACGCTGCCGTTCCATCTGCCGATGGCCCCCCCCGAGCTGTCAGGGCTGGACGGGTTCTTTGCGGCGCGGCTGGTGCGGGCGTTGTAACAATAGGAACATGGTCATGCCGGTGCGTGCCAAACTCGACGATGTGATGTCCGCCCTCGAAGCCCAGTTCGGCGGTATTGGAGTGCTTTATCAACAAGACTACCGGAGAGATTGTGGTACTTGACCCAGAGTTCCTGCAAGCAGCGGAAGATGAAACGGAGCGGGCCGACGCTCCGGCTTGGCAAGTGGAGGCCCTCGAAGCGGCAAAAGTCGTCGTCAATTCCAAAAACTTCGTCTCGTTTCCGGGCCAATACGGGTTCCGTGAACACGATCACATGGTGGCCTTCGCGGAGGCGTTGGACGACAGCGCGCAACGTAAACTCCTACTGATGGCGCTGAAAGGCAAAGGCGCCTACCGTCGCTTCAAGGATTGTCTTTACAGCGAGGGTCTATGGGACGGCTGGAACGCCGAGCGCGATAAGGCGCTGGAGAGCTACGCTAGGGAGTTTCTGGAAATGCATGATATCGAGTTGGAGGACGAGTAGCTGGCAAACGCCAGACATGCCTGAATGTCCTCACGCTCCAATATCGGGTACTGCCGCAGGATTTCCTCGGAGCTTTCTCCGGCCGCCAGGAAGTCAAGCACGGTTTCCGCAGTAATGCGCATACCGCGGATTGTCGGCTGGCCGTTACAGATATCTGGATCCAGTGTTATCCGATTTAGCTCAGCCATGAGATACCTCCACAACAATACTTTGGAGAGACTAACACTTCCGACCGTCAAATACTATCAATACTTGGCATCCGGTTTCATACGCCTACCCCCGTAGCCTCACATTCTCCTCATCCCACGGGCTTTCGGCGACCACGACGACCCGCTTCTTCTCGCCCAGTATCGTCAAATCCAACTCCGTCCCCAGCGCCGCAAATCCCGGCTTCACCATCGCCAGCGCCAGCGATTTCCCGCAGCGCCATCCGTACCCGCCATTGGTCGCGCGGCCGATCAGCGTTCCCTTCTTGTCGTGGATCGGCTCGCTCCCACGCGCATCCGATCCCGCGTCCGTCACGCCGTGCACTTCCATCGTGACGAAATTCCACGCTAACCCCTTGGCCCGTCCCGCCACCAGCGCGTCGCGGCCGATGAAGTTGCCCTTGTTGGGATGCACGAAACGGTCGAGTCCGCTCTCGTAAGCCGAGTACTCGATGGAGAGCTCGCGCGGGATCAAGCGGTAGCTCTTTTCCAAGCTCAGCGAGGACATCGCCTTGATGCCGTAGGGCTTGATGCCGAACGCCTTGCCCGCCCCCATCAACGCATCGAACAGCGTGTTCTGCTGCTCGATCGGATGATGGAACTCCCAGCCCAACTCGCCAACGAAGTTCACACGCAGGGCATGGCAGTTGACGTGGCCGACGCTGATCGGCTGTCCTGTCAGCCAGGGGAACGCTTTTGTCGACAGATCCGTATCCGTCAGTTTCTGCAGCAGCTCGCGCGACCGTGGACCGGCCAGCACCAGCACGCCCATACTGGTCGTGAGATAGTTCAGCTGCACCGAACCGCCCGCCGGCAGCAGTTTGCGCAGGTAGTCGTGGTCGTGCCGCTCGTAGGCGCCGGCCGAGACCAGATAGAACCGTCCAGGCGCATGTTCGTAGACCGTGAATTCGGCGCGCACGCCGCCGTTTTTGTTGAGCATGTGGGCGAGCGCGATGCGGCCTCGCTTTTGCGGGATCTTGTTGGCCAGGATCGACTCCAGCCACTCGCGCGCGCCCGGGCCCTTCACTTCCATCTTGGCGAAGGCGGACATATCCTGCAGCGCGACATTGTCGCGAACGTTCAGGCATTCGTTGCCGACGTGAGCAAAATAGTTGGAGCGGCGGAACGACCATTTCTCCACAATGCGACCATCGTCCGTGGCCGGAGCGTGATTGTGGCCGGTCAGCACGTCGGGCGTATTCAAATCCTTGGCGGTGAGAGAAATATCCTTGGGCGCGAACCAGCCTGGCCGCTCCCAGCCGTAGACGGTGCCGAACACCGCGCCGAGGTCCTTCATGCGCGAATAGCACGGGGTGGTTTTCAGGGGACGGGCGGCGATGCGCTCTTCGTCCGGATAATGCGGTGTAAAGACGTTCGCGTAGGCTTCCTCGTTCTTGGTCTTGAGGTAGCCGCGCCCCGCATAGGGGCCGAAGCGGCGCGGATCGACGCCCATCATGTCGAGCGAGGGCTCGCCCTCGACGATCCACTCGGCCAGCTGCCAACCGGCGCCACCCGCCGCCGTCACGCCAAACGAATGGCCCTCGTTCAGCCAGAAATTCTTCACGTCCCAGGCCGGGCCGATGATCGGCGACCCGTCCGGCGTATAGGCGATCGCGCCGTTGTAGATTTTCTTGATACCGACTTCGCCGAAGGCCGGGACGCGCGTGATGGCGGTCTCCACATGCGGCATCAGCCGGTCCAGGTCCTCCTGGAACAGTTCGTATTCGGACTGATCCGACGGCCCGTCCACATAGCAGCAGGGCGCGCCTTTTTCGTACGGCCCGAGCAGCAGCCCGCCCTTTTCGGCGCGCATGTACCAGGACGAATCCGCCTCGCGCAGCACGCCCAATTCGGGCAGGCCCTGTTCGCGCCGGGCGACGATTTCGGGATGGTCCTCGGTCACGATGTACTGGTGCTGGACTGGGATGACCGGCACGTCCAGCCCCACCATGGCGCCTGTTTTCCGCGCGAAATTGCCCGAACACGAGACCACGTGCTCGCAAGTGATGTCACCCTTGTCGGTCTTCACCAGCCATTCGCCGCTCGGCAGCTTCTCGATGGCCGTCACCGCCGTGTTGCGGTTGATCTCCGCCCCCAGTTTGCGCGCGCCAATCGCCAGCGCCTGCGTCAGATCGGCCGGCTGGATGTAGCCATCGTCCGGGTGCTGAATGGCGCCGATGATGCCGTCGATGTTGCACAGCGGCCAGATTTCCTTCACCTGCGCCGGCGTCAGCGTGTTGACTTTTACGCCGATGGTCTCGGCCACGCCGCGATAATACAAGAACTCGTCCCAGCGATCCTTGGTGCGCGCGAGCCGGATGTTCGAGCACACCGAAAAGCCGACGTTCTGGCCGGTTTCCTTCTCCAGCTCCTTGTAGAATTTCACCGAATACTTGTGGATCTGGCCGACCGAGTAGCTGAGGTTGAAAAGCGGCAGCAGACCGGCGGCGTGCCAGGTCGAACCGGAGGTCAGCTCCTTGCGCTCACACAGCACCGCATCGGTAAAGCCCTTTTTGGCCAGGTGATACAGCGTCGAGACGCCGACGACGCCACCACCGATCACCACTGCGCGCGCGTGCGTTCTCATTGCCGGTCTCCCTGATGCTGCAAGCCCCAGTGTCTTCGGCCCAGGGTGGCGCGCAAGCTAGCCAAAATGCGACCCTGCGCCAATCGTCCGCGACAACCGGCTCAGTTAAGCTCCGTCCAATATGTTCAAATCACGCGGACCAGGGCGTTTAGCAGACGACAGGCCCGCCGGGCTGCGCTACCCTTGGCCTTGGTCGCTGAGGCGGCTGACCGACCGACATACGTTTCCTGGACCTCAGCCATGGTGTTGCGCGCGATTGTTGCCGGCGTGATGCTCCTGTTCGTTGGCCTTCTGGCCAGCCGCGGGATGGCTGGCGATGCGTCGCGCCTCTCGATTGTGTCCTGGGGCGGCGCCTATGCCGACAGTCAGCGCCACGCCTATTTCGAACCCTACCAGAAACTCAATCCCGACCTGCAGATCCAGCTGACCAACGCCGGCGGCGACGCCGTGCAGCGCCTGCGCGAACAGGCCAAGGTGGGAGCGATTTCCTGGGACATCGTGGACGTTACAGCGGCCGATGCCATCCGCTTGTGCAAGGAGGGCATCGCCATGCCCATCGAGCACGACAAGTTTCTGGCGCCAGCTCCCGATGGCACGCCCGCCAGCCAGGATTTCGGCCAGACCATGGTGTCGGACTGCATGATCCCCGAGATCGTCTATTCGACCACGTTTGGCTACCGGACCGACAAGTTCGCGCAAAAGCCGACCAGCCTATGCGACGTGTTCGACCTCGCGAAATTTCCCGGCAAGCGTTCGCTGGAGAAGCGCCCGATTAACAATATGGAATGGGCGCTGGTGTGCGATGGCGTCGCCCCGGACAAGATCTATGAGGTGTTGGAGAGCAAGGACGGCGTCGAGCGTGCGCTACGCAAGCTCAGCAGCATCAAGGACCAGGTGGTCTGGTGGAGCGGCGGAGAGGAGCCGGCCAAGCTTCTGGAAAGCGGCGCAGTGGTTTTTGCCTCTGCCTACAACGGCCGGCTGTTCACGTTGGTGACCAAGCGCGCGCCCAAGGTGGCGATGCTGTGGGACCGCCAGATCTTCGATTTCGACGGCTGGATCATTCCCAAGGGCGCTCCGCATCTGGTCGCAGCGCAAGCCTTCGCGCGCTTTGCAACGGACAGCAAGCGGCTGGCGGACCAGGCCAGCTACATCCCTTACGGCCCGGCGCGGCGCTCCTCGACCTCGATGGTGGGCAAGCATGCCGAGCTGGGGATCGAGATGGCGCCGTACATGCCGACCGCGCCCGAGAACGCCAAGACCACGCTGATCTACAATTACGATTGGTGGGCGGCGCATCGCGACAAACTGGACGAGCGGTTCCAGGAATGGCTTGGCGATAAAGTGGTGCAATAGCGGTAGGGACATGATGGTCATCGTCAGCCTGATACGCCGATAGCGGCTTACATTACGCACTGTCGCCGACGATGAATTTCGTGTCCCCGCTCTTCCGGGTAAGAGCAGGGTCACGATGTCCCCAGACAGAGGCACGTCGCAATTGAAGCGATGAGCGGGAGGCAAAGCTGACATTCTCGGGGCCGAGCAGAATCCAGGAGCCCCCATGGTCAGCGTGTTCGACATCTTCAAGATCGGCATCGGGCCGTCGAGTTCGCACACGGTCGGACCGATGATCGCGGCGGGGAGGTTCTTGGCGCGGCTGGACAGGCTCGGCCTGAGCGGCGACGTCAGTCGCATCCAATGCACATTGTACGGCTCGCTCGCCTTCACGGGGCGGGGCCACGGGACGGACAAGGCCATCCTGCTGGGGTTGTCCGGTGAGCGGCCAGCCGACATCGATCCTGCGGCCATCGGCGCGATTACGGACGAGACTGTGCGCTCCAGCAGTTTGCGCCTGGGCGGTCGGCGCGCCATCGCATTTGATGCCGCAAAAGACATCGTCTTTGATTTCAAGACGCCGTCCCCTGGCCATCCCAACGGCATGCGGCTGCAGGCCTTCGATGCCGACAGCGGGGAACTGGCAAATCGCCTGTATTTCTCCGTCGGCGGAGGGTTCGTCGTTTCCGAAGATCAGTACCGCTCCAATCAGCCGGCGGGGGGCGGGCTGGAGCAGGCGCTCGTGACCTATCCGTTCCGCAACGCCAAGGCGCTGCTGCGCATCTGCGCGGGCGAGGGCAAGAGCATCGCCGAGATCGCGCTGGCCAACGAGCAGTCCCTCCGCCCGCCCACCGAAGTGGAATCCGGCCTCGACACAATCATCGCCGCCATGATGGCCTGCATCGACCGGGGCCTGGCCGTGGATGGCACGCTCCCCGGCGGCCTGAAGGTGCGGCGGCGGGCCAAGTCGCTGTTCGCCAAGGCGGTTGCCGACAACGCCAAAAACCTCACATACCCCCATCAGGCCTTCGACCGCGTCAGCGCCTTCGCCATCGCCGTGAACGAAGAGAACGCAGCGGGCGGACGGGTAGTGACATCCCCCACCAACGGCGCGGCCGGCGTCACCCCGGCGGTGCTGCGCTACTACCGCGACCTCTGCCCCGGAGCCGACCGTGCGGGCACGCACAAATTCCTCCTTACGGCGGCGGCCTTCGGCGCCATCATCAAATACAACGCTTCCCTTTCGGGGGCGGAAGTCGGCTGCCAAGGCGAAGTTGGTTCGGCCAGCGCCATGGCGGCGGCGGGCCTATGCGCGGCGCTCGGCGGCACGAACGAGCAGGTCGAGAACGCGGCCGAAATCGCGCTGGAGCACCACCTCGGCATGACCTGCGATCCTGTCGGCGGCCTGGTCCAGGTGCCCTGTATCGAGCGCAACGCGCTGGGCGCCGTGAAAGCGATCACGGCCGCGTCCCTGGCGCTGGCTGGGGACGGGCAGCACATCGTGTTCTTTGATACGTGCGTGGAAACCATGCGCCAGACCGGGCTGGATATGCAGACGAAGTATAAGGAAACCAGCGAGGGAGGGCTGGCGGCGAATGTGGCTGTGGTAGAGTGCTGAGGGAGCTCAGGCGGACTTGAAAAAATCTACATACATGTGTATGTAACTGCCATGGCCCATATCAGCATTCGCGAACTTCAGAAACTGTCCGGTGCCTCAATCGAGGCGCTGCCCGGACCCACGGCCGTAAAGTCGGGCAATCGTACCGTGGGCATGCTCATTCCGGTGAAGAAGACCGATATGGCTAAAGTCAGTGAAGCACTGGCAATGGCCGAAAAGCTGGTGATCGGTCGCGATCGAGCAGCCGATGACGCGGCGCTTGCGCAGTTTGGGGACGTCGACCCCATCGATTGGAACGAAGACGCCGTGCGCGCGCTGATCGCCAAACGGTGAACCGCCCGTCCGACACGATCATAGTTGACGCTGCAATATTGATTTCCGCTGTGTGTGGCCGAAGCATTGGGGCCATTGAGAACGTCGGACAATATATCAGTCTTGTGACATCTGCTCGTGCCATCGAGGAAACAAGGCGCAGAAATGAGCTTGGGCTCAAACGACCTGACCTCTTGCCAGTCCTGGATTTTTTGATGGTCGGCATTCAAGTTGTTCAAATGGACAAACTGGTGCAATTGCTGCCAGATGCGGAGTGGACACTTAAGGGTTCCCAGAACAATAAGTGCGGCGCCTTGCGCTTGGCTGCATCGGAACTCGGCCTCTCAAAGCAAAACAAGCGTCGCACTTATTGTTCAGGGTGCCCTAAGTGCGCCGTCGCAAGCAACAACGGCTCGTCAAAAGACGCTCACTTGGTAGCTTTGGCTTGGTCAATCGACGTCGACATCTGGACGACAGATCGCGATTTTGCCGGGACGGGCATCGCGTCCTGGTCCACGCCGAATCTCCTGCGCGCTTTGAACGTCTGAAGGCAAATTGCGAACCGGGCGGCAGCACATTGGGCTGTGGTAGTGTGGCGGCCATCTGATTTACCATCCGCCGGAGGCCCCCTTGCCCTCGCCCACCCACGACGTCACCAACCAGTCCGCCCCCTATCGCGACATCAACCTCTTCACCACTGATCGCGTGCTGCGCGAGGCTGTCGAGCGGCAGGGTGGCGGCACGGCCATTACGCAGCTGATGACCTTTGGCGCAATCACTGGCAGCGCGGAAGCCTTCGAGCGTGGGCGTCTCGCCAACCACAATCCGCCGACCTTGCGCGCCTTCGATGAAAAGGGCCGCCGCCTGGATCTCATCGAATTCCATCCTGCCTATCATGAGTGCATGCAGCTCAGCATGGAGCAGGGGCTGCACTGCGGCGGCTTCGAGCATCTGGCGGCCGGCCCCGACGCCAAGCCTCGGCCGGGCGCCAACGTCATTCGCGCCGCGGGCAGCTACTTGGCGGTGCAGATGGAGGCCGGCCATTGCTGCCCCATCACGATGACCAACGCGGCCATCGCCGTGCTGCGTCATCAGCCCGAAATTTCTCGCGTTTGGTTGCCGCGCCTGCTGTCGCGCGCCTATGACCGTTCGTTTGCTCCGCTTGCGGACAAAGTCTCGGCGACCATTGGCATGGGCATGACCGAGAGGCAGGGCGGCACCGATGTGCGCGCCAACATTTCGCGCGCTGAGCCGGCGTCCGGGCAGACCGGGACGGGTGCGGAGTATCTTCTCACTGGCCACAAGTGGTTTATGTCCGCGCCGATGAGCGACGCGTTCCTGGCACTGGCCCAATCGGCCGGCGGACTGTCGTGTTTTCTCGTGCCGCGCTTCCTGCCGGATGGCTCGATCAACGCCTTGCACTTTCAAAGGCTGAAAGACAAACTCGGCAACCGCTCCAACGCCTCATCTGAAGTCGAGTTTGTGGACGCGTACGGATGGATGATCGGCGAGGAGGGCCGCGGCGTTCCCGCCATCATCGAGATGGTCACCAATACGCGATTGGATTGCGTCGTGTCCTCAGCCGCCATGATGCGTTTGGCCCTGGCGACGGCCATCCACCATTGCCAGCAGCGCCAGGTGTTTGGGAAGGCGCTCATCGAACAGCCCTTGATGCTCTCTGTGCTGGCCGATCTCGCGCTCGATTGCGAAGCCGCAACGCAGCTGGCCTTCCGCCTCGCCGGCGCCTTCGACAGACAGTATACGGAAGAAGAGCGCGCGTGGGCTCGCGTCATGACGCCAATCGCCAAATACTGGGTCTGCAAGATCGCGCCGAACTTCGTCTATGAAGCCATGGAGTGCCTGGGCGGCAACGGCTACGTTGAAGAGAACGGCCTTGCACGGATCTATCGCGAGGCGCCGGTCAACGCCATTTGGGAGGGCTCGGGCAACGTCATGGGCCTCGACGTGCTCCGCAGCTTGATGAAAGAGCCCGACGCGACCGCCCTGGTGCTCGACCGGCTGGTCGACCAGGCCAATGGCGAGCGGCGCTTGACCACGCATATCGAGCGCGTGCGCGAGCTGTTGCACAAACCGCGCGAGATCGAGGCGAACGCCCGTACGCTGATGGAAGGCCTCGCCATGGCCGCAGCGGCGTGTCTGCTGCGCGCGCACGCGCCGGCGTTCGTGTCGGATGCGTTCATCGGGGCGCGGCTCGATAGTGCGCGCTACCGCACCTACGGCACGGCGCTCGGCAAGGCCGATACGGCGGCGATTGTCGCGCGGGCAGCGGCGGCGGCGTAGGGGCGACCCGTGGGTCGCCCTCGGGCAGCATCCCGTGCCGTTAGCGGGCGACCAAAGGGTCGCCCCTACGCCGCATCTTCGGTCTTTCAACGCTAAGCCCCTGAACTCATTAACTCTCTTATTTCAATTCTGACAGAACTGTTCAGGCCCAATTCATACGTACTGTCCCAATCTCCGTTTCAGACCCGGCCCCCAAGGCCGCCCCCGATCCCAAGGATCGCAACACTGTTCGAACGGAGCTTGCCATGAAAGTTCTTGCAACAGTCGCCACCGCCGCTCTCAGCCTCATCGCTCTCGCCCCGGCCAGCCAGGCCGCCAGCTTCAACTGCTCCGGCGCGCTCAGCCGCACCGAAGCCGCCATTTGCGCGACACCCCGCCTCAGCGCTCTCGACAGCGAGATGGCGGCGGTACACGGACAATTGCTCTCGGTCTCGAACGCCGATCAACGCCGCTTCGTCGCCGGCGGTCAGGTCGATTGGCTGCGCAAGCGCAATAGCTGCGGTGCGGGCGTCGGCTGCATCGCCGGCTGGTACAACACGCGCATCTTCGTCCTGCACCGCTTCCTCGGTTATTGATCCGTCGACGGCTCTAATCCCCAAAACCCAATCCGTGCTCCAAGGAAATCGTCATGAAGACCCTCTTCGCTCTCACAACCGCCGCCCTCGCGCTATCGACCTTGGCCACCCCATCGCAAGCCGCCAGCTTCAACTGCCGCAGCAGCGCACTGACCTACACGGAGCGTACCATCTGCGACAACCCGCAGCTCAGCCGTATGGACAACACCATGTCGGCGACCTACTTCGGCATCATCCGGACACTGAGGGGCGCCGCCAAGCGCGACGTCCAGCAAGACCAAGTGGCTTGGCTCGGCACCCGCAATGGCTGCGGCGCCAGCGTCGCCTGCCTCGCCGGCGAATACGACAGGCACATCGCCGACCTGCGCTCGTTCTACGCTCCCTGACGCTTAATATGACGACGCCGGGCGCGGCATGCAAAGTCCGCCCCGGCTGATAACGTGTTTCAAACGTTGACCATTCGCCTTGCATGCGCACTTTTCCATAGTGGATGTCCAGCGCGGGTGCTAGCTTATGCTCCTACGTGGCTGAACCTAGGGAGACGTCTACTGAACAAGACAATCGCCTCCGCCGCAGTCGCCGCCACCATAGCGTTCGCTCCTGCATCGCAGGCCGCCAATTTCAACTGCTATGGCCGGCTGACCCTCACTGAGGCGGTGATCTGCGCCAATCCCCAGATCAGCAGCCTCGACAGCCAGATGGCCCAGGCGTATCGCATCTCATTTCGCGCTTATGGCAACTTCGTCAAAAACACTCAAGTGGCGTGGCTTAGGTCGCGCAATGCCTGCGGCGGCAATGTCGGCTGTTTGCGCGCCGCCTATAACGAGCGGATCGGAACGCTTCACAACCTGGACGGCAACGGCGCGCCGTGACGGCCGCATCCGCCTTCCCTGGCGCTGGGAACGTGCAGACCAGGGCGCGTTCTTTGCATAAGCTTACAGAAGACGTAGATCAGGGAGACCCCGATGACAAAACCGTTCTTTTTCGCCTTCGCCGCAGCAGTCATTGCTATGACGGCGCTCGCCCCCACCGCCAATGCTGCCAGCTTCAATTGCAATGGACGGCTCACCGTGACCGAGGCCGTCATCTGCCAGAACCCCGGCCTCAGCAGCATGGATAGCCAGATGGCCTCGCAGTATTATTCCACCTTGAACAGTCTTCCGCGCGGCGCCCGGTCGTCGCTCCGGGGCGAGCAGTTGGGCTGGCTGCGCGCGCGCAACGGATGCGGCGCCAATGTCGGATGCCTTGCGACTATGTACCGGCAGCGCATGGGCGATTTGCAGAACAACTATTGATCAGGACGCAGGGAGAACTCCAATGAAGACGACCTTAACTTTCGCCGCTGCCGTCATCGCTACGATGGCATTCGTCCCCGCCGCCAATGCCGCCAGCTTCAACTGCTATGGACGGCTCACGGTCACCGAGGCCGTCATCTGCCAGAACCCCGGCCTCAGCAATCTTGATAGTCAGATGGCCGCCGTCTACTTTGGCAACTTGAACGCCTCGCCGAAATCGGTACGCCCATCCATGCGCGCAGAACAGGCCGGCTGGCTGCGCACCCGCAACGGCTGCGGCGCCAATATCGGATGCTTGAGGTCCATGTACAAAGGGCGCATCGACTACTTGCAATCGGGCGACTGAGTTGGAGTTGGGTAGCGCATGACAATGAAAGCGATTGGTCTTGCGGTTGCGCTGCTCTTGATCGCCTCGCGCTCCGCCGTGTCCGCGCCCCCGTTCAACTGCTCCGTCGCTGCCGAACCGGCCGAGATCGCGATTTGCGACTCGGCCGAGCTTGGGCTTTACGACCGCTCCATGAACCGTCTTTACGTCGACAAACGCGTGGGGCTGAAGGCTGCGGGAAAGCTTGACGAGTGGGAGGCGCTGCGGCTGGACCAGCGCGCGTTCCTCAAGGTTCGCAATGCTTGCGGCTACGAGGTGCCCTGCCTCACTGAGCTCTACAAAAAGCGCAACGACCTGCTGGCCAAGCCGTCTTCGAGCCCATGAGCGCCGCGCCGTTTGAGCCGGGACGGTTCGATTCCACGGTTCCCTACTACATCGCCTTTCGACCACGCTATCCGATCGAGCTGCTACGTCGCGCCCTGACGGAGTTGCAATTTGGGCCGGGCGCCCGCGTGCTGGATCTCGGTTGCGGGCCTGGGTTTCTGGCCAACGGTTTTGCCGAACTCGGCTGCGACGCTGTCGGTATCGATCCGAGCCTCCCGATGCTGGAGGCGGCGCGCATCGAGGCGGCACGCTGCGGCGTCACGGTCGGTTATCGTCTTGGGTCGTCCTATGACCTCGACACATTGGATGGTCCGTTCGACCTCGTCGCCATGGGCCGCGCTTTCCATTGGATGGATCGTGCGCGGACGTTGCAATCGCTGGCGCGGCTGGTGGCGCCTGCGGGAGCTGTGACGCTATTCTACGATAGTCACATACGTTCGGCGGAAAACGCTGCGATTACGGTCGCGGACAAGGTGCGCGAAAAATTCGGGCGCGCCCATACTATCCGCCCTAAGCACAAACCTTTGCCGGTGACACCCGATGAATCGGTGTTTATGGACTCGCGATTTTCGCGGATTGTGCGGATCGGACTGGTGGAGCGCCGCCCCATCGATGTCGACGCCCTGATCGGCCGCAGCCTCTCAACGTCGTTCACGTCGCCAGAAAGTCTGGGTGACCGCCGCCCAGCGTTCGAAACGGCGATGCGCGCCCGGCTGGCGGAGTTGCGGCCGGATGGAAAGCATACGGAATTAATCGAGTTCACGGCATTGATCTGCCGCAGGGCGTCGTAGGGCGCAATAGCTCTTCGCGTATTGCGCCGCCGGAGCCAACCTTGACCCCTGCGGCGCATTACGGCGCGAAGACAGAGCGCCTAATGCGCCCTACGTCCGACAATCCTGAATCAAACCTGTGCGCCCATCATCTGCTCCACATACTCCCAGTTCACCAGGTTATCGACGAACGCTTCCAGATACTTCTGACGGGCGTTGCGATAGTCGATGTAATAGCTGTGCTCCCACACGTCGCAGCCGAGGATTGGCTGCGCGCCGTGCATCAGAGGGTTCTCGCCGTTGGGGGTCTTGGTGACGGCCAGCTTGCCGTCCTTGACCACCAGCCAGCACCAGCCGGAACCGAACTGCGTCAGGCCGGCCTGCACGAAATCGGCGCGGAATTTGTCGTAGCCGCCGAGGTCTGACGCGACTTTCGCGGCAAGACGCGCCGGCATCTTGTTGCCGCCGCCGCCCTTTTTCATCCAGTTCCAGAAATGCAGGTGGTTGTAGTGCTGGCCGACGTTGTTGATCAGGCCAGCGGTCTTGTCGGCAAAGGCCTGCTTGCAGATGTCCTCGATGCTTTTGGACGCCAGCGGAGAGTCCTTCAACAGATTGTTGCCGTTGGTGACATAGGCCATGTGATGCTTGTCGTGGTGAAACTCCAAGGTTTCCTTGGACATGTACGGGCCGAGCGCATCGTAGGCGTAGGGAAGGGCGGGAAGTTCGAGGGCCATGGGGGATCTCCATCTGTCTTGCGTGGGGGCATCCGCCGCGCCGGGGGTGGCTTGCGGAATTCGGATAGCCCGGACCCTAGTGGTTAAGCCAGGGGCTGACAAGCGACGACCGGCCAATGCCGGCCCAGTTTCCTGCACCGGATTTTGGCGGGCGCGCCTCAACCCTGCCTTTGCCGGCTGCTTGCGGCTGCGGCCCCTTTCTGCGATAGCTAGCCGTAATCGGTCCCTCGTGCGGGCGCGCGATTTTGTGGCGCACAGTCCAGCGCCACAAATTAGCTTGGTGCGAGGCAATATGCTGGTGGCGACGCAAACACGGGCACGGGTCCGTACCGGAGCCACCCAACCAGGAGTTGACGACCATGGGCACGTTCAGCATGTGGCACTGGCTGATCCTGATCGGGATCGCCGCGGTGTTGTTTGGCGGTGGCGGCAAGATCTCGTCGATCATGGGCGACGTCGCCAAGGGCATCAAGAGTTTCAAGAAGGGCATGGCTGACGAAGACGACAAGCCGGCCACTACTGCCGAAACGCCAAAATCGTTGGATCGCGGTGAAAAAGTCTAGGCTTCGCCGTCAGACTGTAACTTTCGTCATCCCGGCGAAGGCCAGGACCTACCCGAGCTGACTATGTTTCGGGCCGGTGCGAATTGCACAGTGAACTTTTTTGAGCCAGGAAGCTCGTCGCCGGCCTAGACCGGTCCCGGCCTGCGCCGGGATGACGGTATGGGTTCCTTTCAAGGTCGTTCGATGTTTGATTTCAACTGGAGCCACTTGCTGATCTTCGCGGTGGCCGCGATTGTGCTGGTGCCCTCCAAGGACCTGCCGGCACTGCTGCGCAACATTGGCAAGTACGTCGGCCAGGCGCGTCGCATGGCGCAGGAATTCCGCGGGCAGCTGGATGATGCTTTGCGCGAGTCCGAGTTGGCCGAACTGCAGAAGAGCGTGCAGTCGGACATGCACGAGATCGAGAAATCGGCCTCGATGGCGGATACCGAGCGGGCGCTGAAGGACGCGGTCACGGCGCCGGTTTCCCCCGCCCCTGCTCAATCGCCGACCTTACCCAACAGCCCTTCGGGACAGATCATTCCGTCAGTTTCAACTTCGCTGCCGGTCGAGGAGGCTTCCACAGCGGCTTTGCGTGCGCCAACTGCAGCGGTTGCGGCCGAGCCGGCCAAAGTCACCGCGATGCCAGAGCCCGCGGAGGCACTTGCGCAGCCCGCGCCGGCCGCCATGAACGGTAGCCGCGCCCGCTCGGACGGCATCGAAGTGGTGCGCGCGGGACGCGGCTCAGTGGCGCAGCGCGCGGCCGCAGCCTGGAAGAAAACCGCCAATCCGCAAGCAGGCTCGGAAGGCTGATCGCACGTGGCTCAAGATGGTTCAAACTTGCCCGCCAAAAAGGAGCCCGAGGGCTCCGACGAGGTTGAGGCGTCACGTGCGCCGTTGCTTGATCATCTGGCCGAGCTACGCAAGCGCGTGCTGACCGCCTGCGCGGCGATCCTGGTCGCCTTTGTGATGTGCTTCTATTTCGCGCTGCCGATCTACAACATCCTGCTGCATCCCTATCAGCAGGCGGCGACCAACCAGACGCTATTCGATTCACTCTACCGGTTTTTCGATCCCAGCCATGCCGCGCTCGCCGCGCCCGATACCGCCATCGAGCTGATCTATACCGCGCCGCAGGAATTCTTCTTCACCAAGATGAAGCTGGCGCTGTTCGGAGCCATCTTCCTGGCCTTCCCGATCATTGCGTCGCAGATCTATGCGTTCGTGGCGCCCGGCCTCTACAAGAACGAGCGCGCCGGGTTCCTGCCCTATCTGATCGCCACGCCCATCCTGTTCCTGATCGGGGCGGCGGTGGTTTATTACCTCGCCATGCCGGCGGCCATGAAATTCTTCCTGTCGCAACAGCAGGCCGGCGGCGAAGGGGTGGTGGCGATCAAGCTGACGGCCAAGGTGAGCGAATATCTCGGCCTGATCATGACGCTGATTATCGGTTTTGGCGTCATGTTCCAGCTGCCGGTCGTGCTGACGCTGTTGGCGCGCGCGGGCATCGTGACGGCGGACCTTTTGCGCAAGCAATGGCGCTATGCCTACCTCGGCATCACGGGCGTCGCCGCCATCCTCGCCCCGCCCGATCCGCTCAGCATGATCGGCATGGCGCTGCCAACGGTGCTGCTGTACGAGGGTTCCATCCAGGCGGTGAAGTGGGTCGAAAAGCAAAATGCCATCGCCCAGGCCAAGCGCGATGCGGCTGCCTGATACCTTCGCAACACGCGCCGTGATCTTCCTTCTCCCTTTGGGAGAAGGTGGCGCGTTTCAGCGCCGGATGAGGGGATTGGACGTGCAGATGTGGCGCGAACGTACCTCACGCTCCGGCGCCAACCCCCTCATCCGCCCTTCGGGCACCTTCTCCCAAAGGGAGAAGGCGATGGAACCGCCCGTCCGGTGGATGTGATCAAAGTGGGTGGCGGCGAGGCCCGATTCTCGATATCACGCGAAGCAATTCCATCGATAGCACCCTCCCCCAGCGGGCGAGGCGGAGACCTCCCATGCACGACATCAAATGGATTCGCGACAACCCCGCCGCCTTTGACGCCGGCCTCGCGCGCCGTGGGCTGAGCCCGCTCTCCCCCGAACTCCTGCAGCTGGACGAAGAGCGCCGCGCCATTGTCACGCAATTGCAGGTGGCACAGAGCCGCCGTAACGCTGCCTCCAAAGACATCGGCAAGGCCAAATCAGCCAAGGATTCTGCCACAGCAGACAAGCTGATGGCGGAGGTCGCCGCGATCAAAGAGACCATTGCGGTGGGCGAGGAGAAAGAGCGCACGCTCGACAAAGCGCTGGCCGATAAGCTGTCGGTGATCCCGAACATTCCGCTCCCGGACGTTCCCGATGGCAAGGACGAGCACGCCAACAAGGAAGTTCGCAAGGTCGGCAAGCCGCCGCTGCTCGCCACCAACAAGCCCAAGCAGCATTTCGAGATCGGCGAAGCGCTGAAGCTGATGGACTTCGAGACCGCCGGCAAGGTGTCGGGCGCGCGGTTTGTGTTCCTGAAGGGTCAGCTGGCGCGCCTCGACCGCGCGCTCGGCAACTTCATGCTCGATCTGCATACGACGGAGTTTGGGTACACGGAGTTTGTGCCGCCGTTGATGGTGCGCGACGATGCGATGTATGGGACTGGGCAGTTGCCGAAGTTCAAAGATGATCTGTTTTCGACTAGCGTACGCACCTTGAACACTGAAATCGACTACCCCCAAATCATTAAAGAACTCGCGTCTCAACAAAACCAAGTTCAACCCGCTTTTGTAGATCCCTTTGAAGAGTTGCTCACGCAAATAAAAAGAGCGGAAGAAGCTAAAAAACTCGAAGGAAAACTTACACAAGTAGGTCGCCTCTGGCTCGTCCCAACAGCCGAGGTCCCACTCACCAACTATGTGCGCGACCAAATCCTCGCCGAGGAGGAACTGCCCCACCGCTTTACGGCCTGGACGCCCTGCTTCCGCTCCGAAGCGGGCGCGGCCGGACGCGACACGCGCGGCATGATCCGCCAGCACCAATTCTCCAAGGTGGAGCTGGTGTCCATCACCACGCCCGAACAGTCGCCGGCCGAGCACGAGCGCATGACGGCCTGCGCTGAGGAAGTCCTTAAGCGCCTCGGCCTCGCCTTCCGCACCATGCTGCTGTGCACCGGCGACATGGGCTTTGGCAGCCAGAAGACCTACGACATCGAGGTCTGGCTGCCGGGCCAGAACGCCTATCGCGAGATCTCGTCCTGCTCGGTCTGCGGCGACTTCCAGGCCCGCCGCATGGGCGCGCGCTGCAAGCCCAAAGGCGGCAAGGACACGCGCTTCGTGCATACGCTGAACGGCTCCGGCCTGGCGGTGGGACGCACGCTGGTGGCCGTGCTGGAGAACTATCAGCAGGCGGATGGCACGGTCGCCATTCCCGACGTGCTGCAACCCTACATGGGTGGGCTGAAAGTGATCGGCTGAGGTCGCTCAGGTCGTCATCCCCGCGCAGGCGGGGATCCAAGCAAACCAGTGTTACGACAGGTCGTGCTGCTGGTGGACGTGCCTTCTTTCGGTACTTTCCCGGTGTCGAGCGTCAGCCAAGCCATTGGCTTGCATGGACCCCCACCCACGCGGCGGTAACGAAATCGCCGACGCCATTGGAACGCTACCGCTTCAGCATACTGCGGATGACCGTTCCGATGATGCGGAACACGAACGGCACGGCGGCGCGGATGGCTGTCTTTTCGATCACTTCGGCCGTTGACTGGCGATTGGACGTACGCGCCGGGGCCGAGGCGCGCTGGTAGGGCGCGCCGGGAGCGTTGGACGCGCCGGTGGCGTTGCGGCCCGAGCCGCCCCACCAGGAGCCGCCGGACGTGCTTGCATCGACCGGCGCGCTTGCGGGCGCGGTCGCCGCCTGTCCCGCCGGGCGGCGCGGCGCCCCCGGCTCCAGCTCATACTTGCCCATGATCGGGCTGTTGCCGATAATCAAGGCGCGCTCCGCGTCCGTGATCGGCCCGGTGCGGCCCGACGGCGGGCGGATCAGCGTGCGCTCGACCATCTCGGGCGTGCCCTTGCCCTCCAGCATCGAGACCAGCGCCTCGCCGACGGCCAGCTCCATGATGACGCGCGCGGTATCGATCTTGGGGTTCGGCCGGAAGGTTTCGGCGGCGGCGCGTACCGCCTTTTGCTCGCGCGGCGTGAAGGCGCGGAGTGCATGCTGCACGCGGTTGCCGAGCTGGCCCGACACGGTATCGGGCACGTCGAGCGGGTTCTGCGTCACGTAGTAGATGCCCACGCCCTTGGAGCGGATCAGGCGCGTCAGCTGCTCGATTTTCTCCATCAGCGGCGGGGGCGCCTGGTCGAACAGCAGATGCGCCTCGTCGAAGAAAAAGCACAGTTTTGGCTTGGCGAGGTCGCCGACCTCCGGCAGCTTGGTGAACAGCTCGCTCATCAGCCAGAACAGGAACACCGCGTAGAGCCGGGGCGACTGCATCAGCTTATCGGCCATCAGCACGTTGATGTAGCCGCGGCCTTGCGCGTCCACCTTCATGAAGTCGTTGATGTCGAGGGCCGGCTGGCCAAAGAAGTTCTGCCCGCCCTGCTGTTCCAGCACCAGCAACTGGCGCTGCACCGCGCCGACCGAGGCCTTGGCGACATTGCCGTATTTGGCGGAAATCTCGTCGGACCGGTTGCTGATGTTGTTCATCAGGGCGCGCAGATCGTCGAGGTCGTTCAGCGCAAGTTTCTCATCGTCCGAGACGCGGAAACAGATGTTGATGACGCCTTCCTGCACGTCGTTCAAATCGAGCAGGCGCGAGACGATCAGCGGCCCCATGGATTTGATGGTGGCGCGGATCGGATGGCCGGCTTCGCCATACAGGTCCCAGAACATCGACGGGAACTGTTCGTGCTTGTAGTCGGTGAGGCCGATCTGTGCGGCGCGCGCCTCCAGGAAATCCCGCGGAACCCCCATCTGCGAAATGCCCGAGAGGTCGCCTTTGATGTCTGCGCAGAACACCGGCACGCCAATGCGGCTCAGCCCCTCGGCCAGCACCTGCAGCGTCACCGTCTTGCCGGTGCCGGTGGCGCCCGTGATCAGGCCGTGACGGTTGGCCAGGCGCGGATCGAGAAACTCGTCCTTCACGCTCTTGCCAACATAAACCATTTCACCGGCAGCCATGGCGTCCCCCTGGGCGAACAATATCTTTCGCGGAAAATTTCCCTCCGCGACTCAAGTTGCTAGGCCACCCTATGCACGCAGTAACTCAATTTGCAATTGTAACTCCCCGATCTCCCCAGGCGCGGGATTATGCTCTAGACTGACTGTGTTCGATTCGGCTGCCGAGGCTTCACAGCGGCGCATCCCGTTGGATGGCGCACGGCAATTGGGCAGCGCACCAACCCGCCTCCGAGAGAGGCGAGCAAGGGTCCCCTGCTATGAGCTACAAGATCGAAACCATCGAAGGCGTCGCCAAGGTTTTTGGCGACAAACTGCGCGCCGCCGGCATCAAGACGACCGGCCAGCTGCTGGAACGCGGCAAAACGCCGAAGGGCCGCAAAGAGGTCGCGACGGCCACCGGCATCACCGAAACGCTGGTGCTGAAATGGACCAACATGTGCGATCTGATGCGCATCAAGGGCGTCGGCGAGGAATACTCCGAACTGCTCGAAAAAGCTGGCGTTGATACGGTCAAAGAGCTGAAAATGCGCGTTCCGGCCAATCTGCACAAGGCCATGAAGGACGCCAACGACAAAGCCAAGCTGGTGCGCCAGCTGCCTGGGTTGAAACAGGTTGAAGGTTGGGTCGCGCAGGCCAAGGCGCTGCCCGCAGCGATGGACTATTGAGTTTTCGGCGTAGGGGCGAGACTTGTGTACGACCGCTCGCAGCAGGCCGTGCTGGTGGAGGGCGAGACAAGTCTCGCCCCTACGCCGCGCTGCCTTTGCCATCCTCCACTGCTCCGTGTGGCGGCTCATGCACAGGCTGAACTTTATCGCGTTAACCACGTTCCGTGTTGCATATCCTCATGTTACTCGTAACACCCCTTAGGGGCTGTTACGCAGACAGCGCCCGGTAAGGGAGAGTGCACCCCCGCGTGCTGAGGAGTTGATCCTATGTTGAAATCAATCTTGGGACTTGCCGCCGCCGTCGCTTTGGCCGCCGCCGTGTTCGCCGCTCCGGTGGCTCGCGCCGATTCCGACCATGGCATGAAGGGCCATGAGGCCGGCGATTGCGGAACTTACGGCTATTGGAGCGAGAAAATGCACAAGTGCCTGGACGCTCGCAACAAGTAGATGTTACTGGAATTTGCCGGGAACGGCGCAAGGCTCGGCCTCAATCAGGCCGGGCCTTTGTTGTTTCAATGCAGCGCCAGCCAGGCGCAGGCCGCCGCCCCCATGCCAATGGAGGCGAATGTAGCGACCATTCCGGCGACGCGCATCGGCAGGATGTGTGGGTTTTGCGACAGGCCATAGCCGTGGACGATGCGGCCGACCAGCAACAACCCACCCATGACATGCAGACTGGTCGCCGCCAGTCCGAGAGACTCCGCAAAGCCCATCAGCAGAAGCGCGATGGGCACATACTCGGCGAAATTGCCGTGCACGCGGATGCGCCGGAGCAGATCGCGGTCGCCGCCATCGCCGATTTCAACCTTTTGCGTACGCCGGTAGTTCAAGGTTCGAAACGACAGAACCAGAAACAGCACCGCCAGAAGCGCCGCATAAAGAGCCGTTACTTTCACTTTTGGTCCCCACGTGTGCTGCTCAGACCCCTGGCCTGATCTCAAATCCGTCAACGACTGGCGCGTGCTCGCCGATCACCGTCACGCTAATGACCTTGGCTGAGCGCGGCCCCATGCGGCAGCGCTTCAAGGCTTCCTCTACGGCGGCATCGGCGCCCGAAAACACCGCCTCGACACTGCCATCGCGCCGGTTGCGCACCCAACCGGTCAGGTCCAGCTGGCCGGCCAGGCGTTGCGTCCAGTTGCGAAAGCCGACACCCTGGACGTTGCCCTCGATGCGCACCTGCACCGAGCGCGCGCCTGCATTTGCATCTCCCCCCGTCATGCCGCTACCGTTGCTATTGCGCCGACTCAAAGCCCGGCCGCAAATCCATCCTTACGGGGATCGGACGCGCCCTTCAAAACGCCTCTTGCGTGATCATAGACGATGATCTGCCCACCACCAAATGGCTCGGGCGTTCGCGCGATCGGATGTCCCATGGCCTGAAGCTCGGCTGCGATGGCGGTGGGAATGCCCGTTTCCAAGACCAGGCCCTCGGCGTCGAAGAACACGCGCGGCAGCTCGAGTGCGGATTGTGCGTCCAGCCCGTGCTCCAGCATCGAGGTCAGCACGTGGGCATGGCCGAGCGGCTGGTAATCGCCGCCCATGACCCCAAACACAATTTCGGGGCGGCCGTCGCGGGTGGCCAGCCCTGGGATGATGGTGTGCAGCGGCCGCTTGCCCGGCGCGATGACATTGGGATGTCCGCGCATGAGACTGAAGCAATGGCCGCGGTTTTGCAGATTGATGCCGGTTTTGGCGGTGACGATGCCCGAGCCGAACTGATGGTAGATCGAGTTGATGAACGACACCGCGAGCCCGCTGGCCTCGGCGACGGCGAGGTAGACGGTGTCGCTCTGTTTGGGCGTTGGAACCGGGCCAAGATCGGCGGTGCGGCGTTTGGGATCGATGCGGGCGGCCAGTTCGCGGGCCAGCTGATCCGACAGCATGTGAGCGATCGGTACTGCCCCGGTTTGCGGATCGGCGACAAAGCGATCGCGCACGGCATAGGCAGCGCGCGCCGCCTCCAGCGTGAGGTGAATGCGCTCGGCGCTGAGGGGGTCGGCGCCCCGGGACGGGAAGTGCTTCAAGATGTTGAGCAGCACCAGCGCCGTGACGCCATGGCCATTGGGCGGCAGTTCGGCCACGTCCAGCGCGCCGTCTGGCCCTGCATAGGGCGTGCTGATGGGCGACACCCATTCGCCGCGATGGCTGGCGAAATCGCCGACTGTATGAGCGCCTCCGAGCGTACGCAGCTCGGCCACCATGTCTTCGGCGATCGCCCCGGAATAGAACGCCTCGCGGCCTTGGCGTGCGATCTGTCGCAAGGTCGCGCCCAGCACCGGAGACCGCATGACATCGCCCTCGCGAGGAATCCGCCCATTGAGGCGGAGATGCTGCCGCGCGCCGGCGCGCTGCTCAACCAGACCGCTGTAGGTCGCCCAATCCAGGGCGACGCGCGGCGTCACCACAAATCCCTGTTCGGCAAAGCGAATGGCGGGCGCCAGAACGCGGTCGAGACCCCAGGTGCCGTGCGCCGCCAGCAGTTGATCCCAGGCATCGACCGTGCCGGGGACGGTGACCGTATGCGGCGATGATTCATCAAGCTGGCCGGCGGCCAGAATAGGCTCCGCATCGAGCCCCTTGGGCGAACGTCCCGAGCCATTGAAACCTTTCAGGCCTTGGCCCGGCACATGCAGCAGCGCGAAACAATCGCCGCCAATACCGGTCGATTGCGGCTCGACCACCGCCAGCACGGCTGCCGCTGTCACGGCCGCATCGACAGCGTTGCCGCCCGCTTTCAGCACTTCGAGCGCGGCCAGCGTCGCCTCGGGATGCGAGGTCGCCGCCATGGCGCGGACGCCGTAGGCGAGGGAACGTCCAGGTTGCTGAAAGTCGCGCATTTCATCCCGCTCAGTAGGTTGCCCGGCCGCCCGACAGATCAAACGTGAAGCCGGTGGTGAAACTGCAGGCCGGCGAAACGATCCAGGCGATCATCGCGGCGGCCTCTTCCAATGTGCCGGTGCGGGCCATCGGGATCTTCGCCGTCATGTAATCAATGGTCGCCTGCGGCAGCGCCGCCACCATCGGGGTTCGGATCACCGCCGGGGCCAGCGCGTTCACGGTCACGCCGGTGGTGGCGTAGTCCTTGCCCATGCTCTTGACCATGCCGATCAGCCCCGCCTTGGTCGCCGAATAGGCCACCATGCCGGCGTTGCCATCTTTGCCCGCAATCGAAGCCACATGCAGAATGCGCCCATAGCCGCGCGCGATCATGCCGGGCAGCACGGCCTGCGAGGCTACCAGCGCCGCACGCAGGTTGATCTTGTAGACGCGGTCGAAGTCTTCGAGATCGAACTCGTGCGCCTTCACATTGGTTTTGCCTGTGATGGCGGCGCAATTCACAAAAGCCTGCAGGCCACCCATCTCGGTCTCGACCCCGGCGAGGCAAGCGCGCAGCTCGGCGTCATTGGTGGCGTCGGCGCGATAGGCCTTGGCCTTGGCTCCGGCCATCGCCGCGGTTTCCTTGACGCCCGCCTCGTCCCGATCGATCGCCGCAACCGACAGTCCGTGCTCGGCCAGATGCAGCGCAGCCTGACGTCCGATACCGCTGCCCGCGCCCAAAATCGCAGCCACATAGGGCGTGGTCGGAAACATCTGTACGCTCATGGATCGTCGCGCCTCGGTTTCATGGAGATCGCCGCGCCGTGCCGCAGGACGGCCTCGGCCTCGGGTGTAAATGTGTTGCCCGCGCCATGTAGCACCATGCCCTGCTTCAGGGTAAGTCCGGCCCGGCTGGCTTTTCGCGCCGTTATGATGACCCGGTGCGCCGGTTCGCCGTCGCGTGGATAGAGCGGGAAGACGCTGATGGCGCCGAAGCGGCCGTCGAGCAGATCGAGCAGTTCGCCCAGCGCCTCGGCCAGGTGCACGATGGCGATGCGCCCGCCCGGTTTGGTCATGGTCGCCATGAAGCGGATCCATTGCTCCAGGCCGCCTTCTGGCATGACGTTTGCGCGCGCCCGGTCGGCGGCGGGAGCGGCGGTCGCTCTGCCCTCGCCATAAAAGGGCGGGTTGGCGACGACGAGATCGAAACTCTCGCGTTTCAAACCCACCGCCTCGATGTTGGCGTGTGGCCCCGTCAGATCACCGCGAACCGCAAGGTAGCGGTCGGCCAACCCGTTCCGGGCGGCATTGGCGTTCGCCAACACAACCAGCTCAGGATTGATGTCGAGGCCAGTCAGGCGGCAGTCGGCGACCCTGGTGGCGATGCATAGTCCCACCACGCCGATACCGCAGCCCACATCCAACACGCGCGCACCTATCGCGACCGGCGCCGCCGCCGCCAGCATCACAGCGTCCAGCCCGGCGCGATGCCCAGCCTCGGGTTGCATCAGCTGCAACCGCCCGCCCAGGAACGCATCGAGCGTGTGTCGGTCCATGGTTGCGCCAAGTATTGGCTGCCGCATATTTTGTGTCATCCTCGGGCTTGTCCCGAGGATCCATCCATCTGCTGGCGGCGGAGTTTGCGGTACGATGGATCCTCGGGACGAGCCCGAGGATGACACCGAGTGTGTTGTGAACCAGTTGTACAATTACACATCGAACGCTCCGGCCTGCTCGGCGGGCGGCGGCGTCAGATGATCGTGCGGCACGCCCGCCCCGGTCACAGCCACGCGGGCGCGGAACAGGTCGTCGTCCGCCACCAGCAGCCGGCGCGGCAGCACGCCAACCGAGCCCTCCAGGATGCTCATGTGCTGGTCCGCCACCAGCACCGGGATGCCTTCGCCCGCCAGCACGGCTTCCACGACGCTGATCAGCACCGGATCGTTGGTTCTCAACAGCTCTTGCATGACCCCAATCACCCCGTTCTGACGACATCTTGAGGCGCAAGCGCGCCTCCCATGCGGCGTTCTGCCTTGACCAGCCCGCCGCCCCTCTGACTATAGTCGCGCCGAAAAAAGAAGCCAGCCAGGAGACCCATCTTGGGGGTTGTCGCACTACTGGACGATGCGCGCGATCCGGCGGCCAAGCTCGCACCCCTGGTGGAGCTGGTGGCCGCCGATATGGAGCGCGTCAACCGCATCATCATCGACAAGGCCGGCTCCAACGTCGACCTGATCCCCGAGCTTGCGCGCCATCTCATCGATAGCGGCGGTAAGCGCCTGCGCCCGATGCTGACTTTGGCCGCTGCCAAGATGTGCGGCTACGGCGGCGAAGGGCACATCCAGCTCGCCTCGAGTGTAGAATTCATGCACACGGCGACGCTGCTGCACGACGACGTTGTCGATGAAAGCGCGTTGCGGCGCGGAAAACCGACGGCGCGGCTGGTGTGGGGCAACCAGGCCAGCGTGCTGGTGGGCGATTTCCTGCTCGGCCAGGCCTTTAAGATGATGGTGGACGTCGGCTCGCTGAAAGCCCTGCGCATCCTGGCCAACGCCGCCGCCGTGATCGCCGAGGGCGAGGTAATGCAGCTCTCGGCGGCCAAGAACACAGCCACCACCGAGGACGAATACCTAGCCGTCATCGACGCCAAGACGGCCGCGCTGTTTTCCGCCGCCTCCGAAGTTGGCGCGGCCATCGCCGAGCGCCCCGCCGCCGAGCAGGCCGGGCTGAAATCATACGGCCGCAATCTGGGCCTGGCGTTTCAGCTAGTGGACGACGCCCTCGATTATTCCGGCGAGCAGGCGCGCCTGGGCAAATCCGTCGGCGACGATTTCCGCGAAGGCAAGATCACGCTGCCCGTGGTGCTGGCATACCGGCGCGGGAGCGAGGAGGAGCGGAGCTTCTGGAAGCGCACGCTTGAGGCGGGTGAGATCAAGGACGGCGACCTGGAGCGCGCGATTGGGCTGATGCAGAAGCACGGGGCGCTGGCGGACACGATTGGGCGGGCGCGCCACTACGGCAAGATCGCCCGTGATGCGCTGGAGATTTTTCGAGAGAGCCGGCACAAGACGGCGCTGATGGACGTGGTGGAGTTTTGTATTGGGCGGGCGTATTAGGACGAGCTTGCCATTTGTGCTGATAATTTTGCAATTACTGCATATCAGTCGTATATTGAGGTCATGACCACGACCGACCTCGTTCTGAGCAAATTCAAAGATGCGATCTATGCCGCCTATGGCGCGGAGATCGAGCGTGTGGTCCTTTTCGGCTCACGCGCCCGTGGTGACGCGAATCCCGACAGTGACTATTCCTACTGCGTCACAACTTCCGCCGTGCTGATCTTCCGACTGCGGACTGGGCACAACATGGGCAGCGCGACAGTGTCATCGCCAGCCCCACGATCAGGCGCTTACGGACGGTCTGGATGGAATCGGCGACATGCCGTTCAGGCCGCAAGGGGGGCGCCGCGGGGTCGATAACCTTGGGGAATGGCAAATTCCTCGCCGATAACCTGGGTGCGCGGACGTGAGGGGGGAAAAGCCTCCCGTTCGGAGATAAGGAATCCATAAGCCGCGATACAGAGCGTTGCGTGATGATGGAATCCCCGCCATCCTCGGCCTTCGAAGTGCCCCAATCCGACCTCCTGCTTCAACTGCAGATAGTCGCGCTCGATGCGCCAACGCAGCTTCACGATATCGACCAATGTATCGAACGCCGTCGCCTCGGGAAGCGTGGACAACCAATACTTGGTTGGCTTCTTTTCGTCCTCGGGCCATTCGATCAGCAACCATTCGTCAGCCCGGCCTGTGACGCCCTTGACGCCGCCATGCGCCACGCGAACCCGCGTGCGGGCGAACCGGCCCGAAAGCGGCGTGTTCGTACCGTCGCGCCATGTGATGCTGCGCCACGCCGTGTCCGGCAGGCCGAGGGCAATCTCCTCGAGCGAGCCGCGCTTGGGCGCAGGGCCTGTCGTGGCTGCGATCGCCGCGCCGCCGACGCCAACCGCATAGGTCAAATTCAAACGGCTGATACCGTCTCGAAGATCCGTATCAACACCATAGCCGGCGTCGATCAGAACAACGCCGCGCGGCAATCCGGCGTCACAAGCCCATCGCAGTTGCTCCAGGGCGATCTGCGGTTTGGTCTGGAATGTTATGTCGTCAGGCACGCCGGCTGTTCTGCGGCGCTCGCTATCTTCTACCCAAGTCTTGGGCAAATACAGCCGATAGGCCACCGGTAAACTGGCATGATGATTGGCGACCGATAAAGACACAGCGACCTGACAGTTATCCTGTTTGCCCAATTGGCCACAATACTGGCGTGCGACCCCGACCGAATGCCGGCCATGCTTGGGCATGCCGGTGTCATCAATGATCCAGGCCTCGACCGCGCCGTGACGCTCGATCTGCGGCAACACCAGTTCGCGCACCTTGGCCAGCACCTTCTCGTCCGACCAGCCGCCCACGCCGACAAAGTGAAGCAGCGATTGGTGTTGGGCCGCCACCCGCTCCGGCGCCGTCACGGCCGCCATCGGTTCCACGCTCTTGCGCTCGACCGGCAGCAACAGGCCGCTGCAATAATCCTTCAGCGGACCGATGCGCGCCGCGTGACCGATCACACTGGAAATGTCGTTGAGATAGGCCCCAAATCTCTCCGCGCTGCTGTCGCATTGCCGCCGATCCATGCTAGCCTCCCAGCAATTGAATCGGCACCATCGCAGAGTCGCGGCCGGCAGCGATGGTGGCAAAGTGACTCAGTACGACTATGACATTGCAGTGTTTTTGAACGGACTTACCGACCGCTGGAAGGAAGTGCGGCGCATTGCAGACATTGAAGTCGCAATCTTGAGCGAAACCGGTGCGATCATTGAAGCCTTGCCTCACCCAGCTGGGAGCTGGCGGGACATGAACTCTCCGCTCATGCGCGAGATCCGCAAGGACGGCAGGGATCTATGAAAAAAGATACGATCTCGTTTCTTGAACACGCTGACGAGGCTCTGTCGGATGCTCGGAAAGTTTTGAGTATCGGCGTTGCTCGCCAAGCTGCCCGTTTGGCGTATTAAGCTCAGTTTCACGCGGCTCAAGCTCTGATATTTGAACGCACAGATCAAATCGCCAAGACTCACAAAGGTGTGCGCGTTCTGTTCCATAAGCTTGCGAACGAAGACGCAAATATTCCGGGTGATCTGGTAGGAGAGTTGACCTCAGCGTTTCACTTCAAGGTGTCGGCCGACTACGAGACTGCAACCCGCGCGATGGTGTCGGACGAGAGCGCAGGTGATGCGATAATGACGGCAGAGCGCTTTTTGAGCGCTGTACGGAAATCACTCGAAGCTAAATTAATCTAGCCCTCTACCCCACTTCAAACCACGCATCCATGCCCGACGCCTGATGGTCCAGCATGTGGCAGTGCAGCATCCACTTGCCGGGGTTGTCGGCGACAAACCCGACCAGCATGGTTTCGCCAGGTTGCACCAGCAGCGTATCCCACCAGAACGGCTGCGGTTTTTGCCCGTCGGAGCGCTCCAGCAGCCGGAAGTGATGGCCGTGCACATGCATGGCGTGCGGCCAGGCGGTCTTGTTCTCAAAGCGGATGTGCACCGTCCGGCCGCGCGGGGCGCGGAACAGCGGCTCGCCCATGGTCATGCTCTCGGGCGAGGCGGCCATCATCATGCCGGCCGCGCCGTTGAACTGCCAGACTGGCCCCGAGCCCATCAGGATGCTCATGTCGGTCTCGCTCTTGCCGCCGCCGGTCATGACCAGGGGGATGACGAGCGCGTCCTTGCGGTCGGGTTCTGAGAGCGGATTCGACGTCAGTGCGATCGGCGCAACCAGCGGCTCCGCCCACCGTTTCTGCCCGCCCTGGAACACCAGCCGCGCAAGCTCTTGCCGTTCGCCCGATATTTCGGCCAAGGGGATGACATGCCCCGCCGCGCCGACCATATCGACCATCAGATCGACCCGGTTGCCCGGCCCCAGGATCAGCGCCTCGCCATAGCTGGTGGTCGGCCCGACCGGCTGGCCATCGATGGCGATCAACTTGGGCTGGCTGGCCTCCAGTTGCAGGCGCAAAACCCGCGCGCTGCAGGCGTTAATGATGCGCAACCGCACCCGCTCGTTCGCTAGCACCGAGAACTCGGCGAGCGGCATGCCATTGACAGTGATGTGATTTCCGAGCCGACCGGCATGCACCTGATCGTGCCGCGCGCCAAACCCGCCGATCAGTTGGCCTTCGCCGTCGATGCGCCAATCGTTGATCAGCAGCACCAGATCCTGGTCGGCCTGCGGCGGATTTTTCTCCTCGACAATCAGCGCTCCGGTCAGCCCGCGCGGCACCTGCTCGAACGAGCGCTCGTGCGGATGGTACCAGAAGGTGCCAGCGTCGGGCGGCGTGAATCGATACGCGAACTCCGCCCCCGGCGCAACGGCCGCCTGGGTCAATCCCGGCACGCCGTCCATGGCGTTGGCGATGCGCAGGCCGTGCCAGTGCACGGCGGTTGGCTCGGTGAGCTGGTTGCCGAAGCGAACCGCAAATTCCTCGCCTTGTCGCGCTCGCAATGTCGGGCCAGGAACCAAGCCATCGTAAGCCCAAACCGCCGTCTGCGGTCCGCTGGCTCCGTTGAGGCGGGCCTGGGCCGGGCCTGCTTTCAGGGACAAGCCGTTCACGGCGGCCGAGGGGCGCTCCGACGGCAGCGTCAGGGTCAAGGCGGAGGCCGCCGCGCCGGTGAGCACGCTGCGCCGCGAAAGCCCGACATTCCGGCCCGTCGGTTTCTTGGCAGCCATCGCCAACCTCCTAAAATACCAGCACAAAATCTATCCCGCAAACCTGTACGCCACATGAATGGCCCGTTCAGGGCCGTTTCAGGGCGGCTACCGCACTATGCCCTTACAGAATTCGACGCCGACGCCCAACCCCAATGGAGCAACCAGGCCATGCGCACGCTAAAATCCCTCGCCGCCTCCGCCCTTCTCGCCCTCTCGCTCGCCGCCGCTATCGCCTTCCCCGCCTTCGCCGACATCCAGGGCGGCGACACTTTCCGCGTCGTCGGCCTCTCCGGCAGCCAGACACTGAAGCTGATGGCCGGACCCGCGCGCTGGGCTGGGCTCACCGCCGACGTCCCGTTTGACGCCCGCAATCTGCGCGCCACCGGCGTGCGCCAGGGCCGTTGGGTGCAGCTCAGCTACCGCCAGGTCAACGGCTATGACGTCACCGGTTGGGCCGAGGCGCAGTTCATCGCCACCGACGATCAGGGTGAGGCGACGGTGTACCGGATTGTGAATGTCGGTCGCCGCGGTTCGGTGCCGCTGATGAGCTACGACGGTTATGGCATTCAGGCCCGTATTCCGGCCTACGCCTCCCTGCTGCCAGCCTGCGGCCCGTGCCAGAACGGCTTCTGCCAGGTGCGCTACCAGACCCGCCGTGGCAACTTGGAGGGCCTGGTCGAGCAGACCTACCTAGCCATTGATCGCCCCGCCGATCCGGGCTTTTCGCTGGCCGAAGAGCGCCGTCCGGTCTACCCGCAGCCCCGCGTGACACTCGGCTTCCAGGTCGAGCAACCCGACGACGCGCCGCCCGCTTACGCCGATGCACCTGAGGTCGATCTGCTGCCCCCGCCGCGCCAGCACGGCTGGTTCCATGACCCCGATCACCGCATCAACTGGCTGTTCGGCAACTGATTTTCGACTTTACCCAGCGACTTGGCCCGGGACCCACCCGGGCCTTTTTCATTCACTCGAGGCGGCCATCCGCTTGTCGACATAGTCGCCGACCGACTTGATCAGCACTTCCATATGGTCGGCGAAGAAGTGGTTGGCGCCGGGCAGGATCTTGTGCTCGACCTGGATGCCCTTTTGCGTCTTCAACTTGGCCACCAGGTCGGTGACCGACTGCGGCGGCACCACCCGGTCCTTCTCGCCGCTGACCATCAGGCCGGAGGCGGGGCAAGGAGCTAAGAAGCTGAAATCATAGAGATTTGCGGGTGGGCTGACCGAAATGAATCCGCTGATTTCGGGGCGGCGCATGAGCAGCTGCATGCCGATCCAGGCGCCGAAGGTTGGCCCTGCAATCCAGCACTGGCGGGCGTCCGGATTATACACCTGCAGCCAGTCCAGCGCGGACGCGGCATCGGAGAGTTCCCCGGGGCCATTGTCGTACACGCCCTGGCTGCGCCCGACCCCGCGGAAGTTAAATCTTAGGACGGAAAATCCGCGTTCGGCAAAGGCATAATACAGTTGATAAACAATGGGATGGCTCATGGTGCCGCCCAGATGCGGATGGGGGTGCGGCGGCAGGATCAGGGCGATCGGCGCGCTCGCCGCAGCCTCGTGATGGTAGCGCGCTTCGATGCGCCCGGCGGGGCCGTTGATGGTGACTTCGGGCATGGACGGAGCTCGCTTCTACGTTGAGCGCGGGGCGCTGAAAACTTGACCGGACCAGCCGGAATCCCTACAAAATAGCGCGTTTCCGCGCGAGGAGTCCGAGGCTGGAAACCACGCTGTCTACCACGGCGGGCCGTGGCTTTTGCAACCCTTTTGGCGTGGCGGCGCAAGGCGCCAACGGGGCGGTCCACAATGCTTTCAATTCGAACGATTAAACCATTGAAATTGTTGATAATTTCATGACATCCCCGCGCGTATACCTGGACTGGAACGCCACCGCGCCGCTGCGTCCGGAAGCGCGCGCGGCCATGCTGACGGCGCTGGACGCGACCGGGAATCCGTCGTCGATCCATGCCGAGGGGCGGGCCGCCCGGGCCATTGTCGAGCGGGCGCGAACCCAGGTCGCCGCCCTGGTTGGGGCCGAGCCGCACAACGTCATCTTCACCGGCAGCGCCACCGAGGCCGCGGCGCAGGTCCTTTCGCGATATTGGCAGGGTGACGGCGTCGCCCGCCCTGCCGGCCGGTTGTATGTGAGCGCCGTCGAGCATCCCTGCGTGCTGGCGGGTGGACAATTCGCCCCCGAGGAGATCACCAGCGTCGCCGTCACCAATGCCGGAATAGTCGATTTTTTCGATCTAAAACAGCACCTTAAGAACAACGATCCCGCCCTCGGACGCCCCCTCGTCGCCCTCATGCTGGCCAACAACGAGACGGGCATCCTCCAGCCCGTCGCCGAGGCGGCCGCCCTCGTCCACGCTGCCGGCGGCTATCTCGTTTGCGACGCAGTGCAGGCCGCCGGCCGCATCCCCGTCGATATGGTAAACCTGGGCGCGGACGCTATTTTCCTCTCCGCCCACAAGCTCGGCGGACCCAAGGGCGTCGGTGCGTTAATCCTCGCCGACGAGGCGGTGGCGCCCGCTCCGTTGATCCGCGGCGGCGGGCAGGAGCGCGGCCACCGGGCCGGTACCGAGAACGTCGCGGGCGTCGCCGGTTTTGGGGCCGCAGCCCAAGCGGCCCTCGCCGACCTGGTTAACATGCCCCGCATCGCGCAGCTTCGGGACCACCTCGAGAGCGTTGCAGAGTGTTGCGTCGTGTTGCGCCCCGCATCTTCCGGGTGCGGTTTCGATACGGTTTTGGCCCAATCTGTTGCGCAAGGCGTCGTTCCTGGCGTCATCCCTGCCCAGTTGCAGCGTCTCCCCAATACAGCGCTCCTTAGCCTCCCCGGCGCCAAATCCGAAACCCTGGTCATCCAGCTCGACCTTGCCGGCATCGCTGTCAGCGCCGGCTCGGCCTGCTCGTCCGGCAAAGTCAAACGCAGCCATGTGCTCGATGCGATCGGCATCGATCCCGTAATCGCCGAGGGGACCATCCGCGTCAGCCTCGGGCACACCACGACAGCGGACGACATCGAACGCTTCCGCGCCGTCTGGTCCGGCATCGTCGCCAAGTAAAACGGGGACAGTTTACTTATATCGCGTCACCGCCATTTGAACGACGACGGCCTATCGGCGCGATATAAGTAAACTGTCCCCGTTTTACTGCCGTTCCCCCCCACGACGCCTTGCGCGCGACCTGACAACGGACCATATAAGAACCATTCCAATCTGGAGACTGCCCAAACGGGAGACTGGCATGGCCGCCGTTCGCGAAACCATTGACACCGTCAAGACGCTTGACGTCGATCAATACAAGTATGGTTTCACCACCGATATCGAGTCGACGCTCGCCCCAAAAGGCCTGAGTGAGGACATTGTCCGCTACATTTCGGCCAAGAAGAACGATCCGGCCTGGATGCTGGAATGGCGGCTGGAAGCTTATCGCCGTTGGGTGACCATGGTCGAGCCGACCTGGGCCAAAGTCGCCTATCCAAAGATCGATTTTCAGGACCTGCACTACTACTCCGCGCCGAAGTCGGCCGAGGGTCCCAAGCGGCTGGAGGACGTCGATCCCGAGCTGCTCAAGATGTACGCCAAGCTCGGCATCCCGCTGAAAGAGCAGGAGTATCTGGCTGGCGTCAAAAAAGGCGCGCCCGGTGAGGGTGGCGCCTCCGGCGGGGGGAACGTCCCCGGCGGGGGCGGCAAGCAGATCGCGATTGATGCCGTGATTGACAGCGTCTCGGTCGTCACCACCTTCAAGGACACACTGGCAAAATCCGGCGTGATCTTCTGTTCGATCTCGGAGGCCTTACGCGAGCATCCCGAGTTGGTTCGCAAATACCTCGGATCGGTTGTTCCGCAGGGCGATAATTTCTATGCCGCGCTGAACGCCGCCGTGTTCTCGGACGGCTCCTTCGTCTACATCCCCGAGGGCGTGCGCTGCCCGATGGAGCTCTCGACCTACTTCCGCATCAACGCAGAAAAGACCGGTCAATTCGAGCGCACCCTGATCATCGCCGAAAAGGGCTCCTACGTCTCCTATCTCGAAGGCTGCACCGCGCCGATGCGCGACGAGAACCAGCTGCACGCCGCCGTGGTCGAGCTGATCGCCATGGACGACGCCGAGATCAAGTATTCGACGGTTCAAAACTGGTATCCCGGCGACAAGAACGGCAAGGGTGGGATTTATAACTTTGTCACCAAGCGCGGCGATTGCCGGGGGCGGAACGCCAAGATTTCGTGGACACAGGTTGAGACGGGTTCTGCAATTACCTGGAAGTATCCTAGCTGCATTCTGCGCGGCGACGGGTCGAGCGGCGAGTTCTATTCGATTGCCGTTTCTAACGGCTATCAGCAGGTCGATAGCGGCACCAAGATGATTCATCTCGGCAAGAATACGAGCAGCCGGATTATCAGCAAAGGTATCGCGGCCGGGCATTCGCAGAATACGTATCGCGGACAAGTGTCCGCGCATAAGAAGGCGACCGGCGCGCGTAATTTTACCAACTGCGATAGCCTGCTGATTGGCGACAAGTGTGGCGCGCATACCGTGCCCTATATTGAGGCCAAGACATCATCTGCACACTTTGAACATGAAGCCACGACCAGCAAGATTTCCGAAGACACGCTGTTCTATTGCCAGCAGCGCGGGCTGTCGTCCGAAGAGGCGATTGCCTTGGTAGTGAACGGTTTTGTGCGGGATGTGTTGCAGCACCTGCCGATGGAGTTCATGGCGGAGACACAGAAGCTGATCGGGATCTCGCTCGAGGGGAGCGTTGGGTGAGCCGATTGCTTGTTTTGCTCCTGATCGGCATCGCTTTTTTACCAGCTCTCGCGGCGCTGATGTTCGATGCACTCGTGATGTCATCGCAAACAGGTGCATGGCACCACGGCACCCTTGATCGTGCGTCAATCATCTGGTTTGCACTTGGATTCGGCTTTTGCATTTGGCAGACGTTGGCAATTGCTTGGTCGTGGCGGGCGTTTGCAAATTACAAGAATGCACGCGCCGCACTCTGGGCGTTCGGCCAACTTGTCCAGCCAGCCATTATCGTTGCCGCAGAGAGAGTCGGATGGCTCAACCTGAACTCCTAGGCCCCAGGAGATGGTGACCCAGCGCTACGCTTCTGCTATTATGGCCAAACATTCGCTATTGGGAGACGCACTCCGATGAGCACATTCGAAGACATCCAGAAGGCCATCGCCAACTTGTCGCCGGACGACCAATCGCGCCTACTCAACTGGCTCGAAGAGCAGGATGGCATCGCCTTTGACGAGGAACTGCAACGCGACGCAGACTCCGGAAAGTTGGAGAAACTTGCCGCGAGCGCCCGAGCGAATATGACGGCAGGGCTGGGCGAAGTGTTCTGAGCCAACCTCAGAGCGACAAATTTTAAGGATGCCACCAGATGAGCACCATCGAAGACATCGAAAAGGCCATCAAGTCGCTAACGCCGGATGATCACGCGCGCTTGCGCGATTGGTTCGATGAGTATGACGCCGAACTGTTCGATCAAAAACTTGAGCGCGATGCCAAGGCTGGCAAACTTGACAAGCTCATCGCCAAGGCTCTCGCGAATGCCGACGCCGGCCTGTGCGAAGATTTGTAATGCACTCAGACAATGCGTCACGTTCGCGACCCGGCCTTCAAGCCACTTTTCGATGCCCTGCCGCAAGACATACAAGACCTCGCAAAGAAGAACTTTGCACTCCTCAAGATGAACCCGCGGCATCCGTCCCTAAGGTTCAAACCGCTGAGAGCCAACGCTTGGTCCGCTCGGATTGGACGAAACTATCGGGCTGTGGCGGCGAAGCGCGGCGACCTGTACGTATGGTTCTGGATTGGACCACACGATGAGTACGACAAACTAGTCGCCAGTCTTTGACAATGGAGCCCCTCCAATGACCACCAAACCCGTCATCAACATTGCCGACGTGCCGCTGCGCCCGACCAGTGACGCCAAGGGCCACTTCTCCGCCGAGGTCGGATCGTTCGGCAAGACGATCGGGTCGACCGGGATCGGCTGTATGCTGCATGTCGTGCAGCCCGGCAAGAAGGCCTATCCCTTTCACGTCCACCACCAGATCCACGAGCTGTTCGTGATCTTGGAGGGGACGGGCGAATACCGTTTTGGGCCCGAACGCTATCCCGTGAAGGCCGGCGACGTGCTGGCCGCTCCCACCGGCGGCCCCGAGGCCGCGCACCAGATCATCAATACCGGCACAACCGTGATGAAGTATCTCGGCGTCTCGACCGTGGTCCAGACCGAGGTGGTCGAATATCCCGACAGCGGCAAATTCGCGGTCAACTCGCGCTTCGACTGGGCGACAGGGAACGGCGGCGTACGCCATATCGGCCGGCCCGGGAACAGCCTGGACTATTATGACGGGGAGTCGTGAGGCACCTTAAGCTACGCCATCGTTTTCTCAGGCACGACACTCATCGTCACGCCCATGGCCTTCATGACCTTGTGGATCGTCTCCATCTTGGGATGGCCGCCGGCATTAAGCGCCTTGTACAGACTTTCGCGCGACAGCCCGGTGTCCTTAGCGATGGCCGTCATGCCCTTAGCGCGCGCAACCAGCCCCAACGCATGAGAAATGTAGCCCACATCCCCCGTCTCGAAGGCGTCGGCCAGAAAACTAGCGATGTCTTCGGGGCTTTCCAGGTGCTCGGCGACGTCGAATGTCGTGAGTGTCATGTCTTATCGTCCTTTGCTTGGGCCACGAGCGTCTTTGCCAGCGCGATGTCTTTTGGCTGCGAACTCTTGTCGCCGCCGCACAACAACAGAACCATGACGCCGCCAATTCGCGCGAAGTAGACTCGACAGCCTGGCCCGACATCGATCCTCAATTCACTCACATCTTCGCCGACCGGTTTGCTATCGCCGAACAGGCCATAACTGATACGACCGATCCGGTTGGTATGGCGCGTTTGGCGCGGTCGTCACGGAGCTTGGAGAACCAAGCCTTAAACGTCGGCGATTGCTTGACCTCTATCATTGTCAACTGTATCCTGTGGGCGACAAAATTGCAAGCACCCCAAGCGGCCGGATGAATCGCGTCACACGGCGTGGGACTTCAACAGACAGCAACATCATCCGTTAACGACGTAACGCGTCACTAGGCGCAGACGCTGTGCCCCCATGCGTTTTCAACAGGCCAGACCTGCCCTGAATCTTCGGGAATTACTTATTTCTCCCTCTTGCACTGCGGCAAAACGGCTCTATAGTCCGGGTTCGGCAAAGCGCGGGCTGCGGTGCGGGCGGCGTGGTGCTAGGCGGACACGTCGGTTAGACTTGAAATGACAGTCGTCTTTGACATGTGAGCGAAGCGTGCGCGACTGGCCAACATGGGTCAGCGCCTGAGGGAGGAGTTTTACGATGGCCGATGCGGGTCTGTTGACGATCAAGACGGCGAAGCTGCTGCGCGAGATCGACGAGCGCGAGTGCAAACAGCGCAACGCACTGTCGCGGACCAAGCCCGGCTTCCGGCTCAAGCACGGCGACACCGTCAAGGTCGTCGAGAGTTTTTCGGGCAACGAGGCCTTCCTGGTGGAAGCCGGCGCCAGCAAGAAAGATTCGTGCGACTGGATGGGCGTGCTTTATCCCAGCGAAATCGACATGGGCGCGTAGGTGTCCGGTGTCAGGAACTTGCGGCTCGCAAGTGCCTGACACCCAGTTCCTTGCCGGGTTGACAGATTGCCGCTAACTGGGTGTCAGGCACTTATTGCTTGCCGGCCCCGGGGCAAGCGGCATCTTCGGCGCAAGCGCAATAAGTTCCTGACACCGGGCGCGTTACCGCTTCGACTTCTGAACAGCCTCCTCCAGCGCCTGCAGAAACCGCGAGCGGTCGGCCCTGGTGAATTCGGGATTGTTGCCCTTCACCGCCCCCGCCTCGCGCAGATCCTGCATCAGGCCGCGCATCGCCAGCGCCATGCCGATGGAATCCTCCGTGAACGGCTTACCTGTCATGCCGATGACGCGCGCGCCCTTCTTCAGGCATCGGGACGCCAGCGGAATATCCGCAGTCACCGCAATATCGCCAGGTGTGATCTGTTCGACAATCCAGTCGTCGGCCGCATCAGGGCCGTCGGCGACGACGTGACGCTGCACGACGGCGCTGATGGGCAAGCGCATAAAACTGTTGGAGACGAAGTGGCATGCGAGCTTGTGCCGCTCGGCGACCTTCACGGCTTCGTCCTTGACGGGGCAGGCATCGGCATCGATGTAGAGTTGGGGCATGGGAGGGATGAGGGACTAGGGATGAGGGATGAGGTCAAGAATATTCCGCACAAACCTAGCAGGCTCTTCCCTCATCCTTCATCCCTAGTCCCTCATCCCTAATCCCTCATCCCTCTTCTTCCCCCATCCCATGCATCGCCTCCTTGGCCCAGGTCAGCGTCGCGGCGGCTCCCGGAGCGAGCGACACGGCGCCGGCGGGGACGCTGGCCGTGAGGCGCGCGCCACTGGCGTTGAACGTGAGGCGTGTGACGGCGCCCTGATAGTGCGCAGTTTCGAGCACGGCCGGGGTGCTGAGCAATCCGTCCGCGTTCGCACCGGCCGCCAGCAGATGGATCTTTTCCGGCCGCAGACTGCACCAGACGCGCGCCCCACCAAATTTGGCCGCCAAGTCCGGCGCGAGCACGTTCGATGAGCCGACGAAATCGGCCACGAAGCGGCTTTGCGGGCGCTCGTAAATGTCCTGCGGCGTACCGACTTGCACAATCCTGCCGTTGTTGAAGATCGCGACGCGGTCGGCCATCGAGAGCGCCTCGCCCTGGTCGTGCGTGACGAACACGAAAGTGATGCCGACCGCCTGTTGCAGGGCTTTCAGTTCAACTTGCATCTGTTCGCGCAGTTTCAGGTCGAGCGCGCCGAGCGGCTCGTCGAGCAAAAGCACTTTTGGCTGATTGACGAGCGCACGGGCCAGCGCCACGCGTTGCCGTTGACCGCCGGAGAGCTGCGCGGGGCGGCGCGTATCATAGCCGCCGAGTTTCACCTGCGCCAAAGCCTCGGCCGCCTTGGCCGCGCGCTCGGGCTTGGGCACCCCACGCACCATCAATCCGTAGGCGACATTTTCGCCCACGCTCATGTGCGGGAACAGGGCGTAGTCCTGGAATACGGTGTTGACGGCGCGTCTATACGGGGGCACGCCCTCGACGTTGTCGCCAAAGATCCGGATCGAGCCGGCGTCCGGCTGCTCGAAGCCGGCGATCAGCCGCAACGCCGTCGTCTTGCCCGACCCCGAAGGGCCGAGCAGCGCAAAGAACTCGCCCGGCACAATGTCGAGCGAGACGTCATCGACGGCACGCGTGGCGCCGAAGATGCGGGAGATGTTTTGGAGGGAGACGGCGTGGGTCATGAAGAGTGGGCAATAGGCAAGACCAGAAAGACGTGAAGTCGCCAAGTCGGCGGTAGGTCCCGATTTGGCGATTTGGCGAATTCACGATTTCACGTCTTCCCTACCGTCCCCCAATCACCGCGATCATATCGCTGACCCAGCGATAATACGGCACGCAGGTGCCCGACGAGCACTTGGCCGTCGGCGTACGCCAGAAGCGGATCTTTTCGAAATTGCCCATGCCGTTGCCATCGCAGCCGGCATCAGTCAGCAGCGCGTTGCCCTTGCAAGCCGCCTGCACCACCGGCACCGAGCCGAACCAGGCGGCGAGATCACCTTGCAGTTTGGCTTCCAGTGAATGCTCCATCCACAGGTACGCGCAATTGGGATGCGCCGCGTCCGCATGCATCATGGTGGTATCGGCCCAACCGGTGGCGCCCTCTTCCGGGATGGTCGAGGCGATCGGCAGCTTCTTGGGGTCGGCCTGCAGCGTGTTCACCTGGAACGGCCAGGACGAGGAGGCCACCACGCCCTCATTCTTGAAATCATCCGTCTGCATCGTAGCGTCGTGCCAGTAGCGGCCGACGATTTTCCTCTGCCCACGCAGCACATCCAGCGCCGCCTTGTACTGATCTTCGTTCAGCTCATAGGGATCCTTGATGCCCAGCTCCGGCTTCTTCTTCATCAGATAGAGCGCGGCGTCGGCGATATAGATCGGGCCGTCATAGGCCTGTACACGTCCCTTGTTCGACTTGCCGTCGGGAAGGTTCTGCTCCTCGAACACCACCGACCAGCTTTTTGGCGCGTCCTTGAACACCGTCGTGTTGTACATCAGCACGTTCGGTCCCCACTGATAGGGCACGCCATAGTGTTTTCCGTCGACCGTATGCCAGGGCGCGTTCTGCAGCCGCGCATCGACCGAGGCAAAACTCGGGATCAAAGCGGTGTTGATCTCCTGCACGCGTTTTCCTGCCACCAAGCGCAAAGAGGCATCGCCCGAAGCCGTGACCAGATCGAACCCGCCCTCGTTCATCAGCGCCACCATCTCGTCCGAGGTGTTGGCGGTCTTCACGCTGACCTTGCAGCTGGTCTTCTTCTCGAACGCGGTGACCCAGTCGTAGGCCTTGTCGCTTTCACCGCGCTCGACGTAGCCGGGCCAGGCGACGATATCGAGCGCGCCTTCGCCCGCGCCCAGGGCTTTGAGCATGTCGGCGGATGCGGCGGTGGCGGCGCCGGCGGCAAGCGCGGCGGCGAATGCGAATGATGTCAGTATGCGCATGAAAACGACCTCCCTAGCGGCCGCGACCGTGATGGGTCGGAGACGGCCCGTGTTGTGATCACAATATTGCAAGCGGCGTGGCGGGAGGCAAGGGGGAGTGTCAGCCGCCCCAGGGATCGAAAATTTTCACGTCGGTATCTCGGAAGTGCTTTACATTGCGAGTCACGAGCGTACTCGCGTTGGTGATCGCGATGCCGGCGATCATGCAGTCGGCGCGATCAATGCGTTTTCCAGCCTGTTGACGCTTCGCTTCGATTTCGCCGGACACTCGAGCGGAGGCTTCGTCGAGATGCCAAACCTTCTGTGCGAACATCGTCGTGAAAAGACCGTCCAGCGCTCGCTCCAGATTGCGTCTGCGGCGACCTGGGGCCATCAAGATAGCTCCGAACCACAATTCGTGTATCGTGATCGCGCACGTGTAAATTCGATCAGGGGCTTGTCTATCGAGCCACGCGATGACGCCTTCATCTGGGTCTTCACTGACGAATTGCGAAACGACGTTCGTATCGAGCAGAAGTCTCATTTCGCAAATGGGTCCCGAGAACGCCCCCGACGCCTGCGGTCTTGTATTGCAGCTTCGAAAAGCGCGTGTTCTTCGTCAGTCATGCCAACCTTGGAAAAGTGCTCCCGCATACGCGTGCCAAACCCCTTCTCAGGCTTTACCCCCGCCGCCGGCAGCTCCGCCATGGCCGTTTCCAGAATGACGCGCACCTCACCCTCCAGACTGCGGCCGTTCTCGACGGCTTGCGCTTTGAGCTTGTCCTTGACCGCGTCGTCAAGGTTGCGGACAATCAATTGGGCCATTGACGCCTCCCGTGATATCACCTCAATTCTCGCACGATATCACTCCTTTCCAATTACCGCAAACCCCCTCGCATCGGACCCCACATGGCCCAGCACGCGACGCAATCCCACTATCCCACCGACACCAGCACCGAGAAGGCCGAGAGCCATACGCTCTCTGTCGTGGTCGACAACGAGCCGGGCGTTTTGGCGCGCGTGATCGGGCTGTTCTCGGGGCGGGGGTACAATATCGACTCGCTGACGGTATCGGAGACCGAGCACGAGAAGCATCTCTCGCGCATCACCATCGTCACCAAGGGCACGCCGATGGTCATTGTGCAGATCAAGCACCAGCTGGAGCGCATGATCCCGGTGCACCGCGTCACCGACCTGACGTTGCTGGGCGACGGCATCGAGCGCGAACTGGCGCTGGTGAAGGTGGTCGGCACCGGAGAAAAGCGCGTCGAAGCGCTGCGGCTGGCGCAGACCTTCGAGGCGCGCACGGTGGATGCGACGTTGACGTCGTTTATCTTCGAGCTGACCGGTGAAGTGCGCGAGATCGAGCGCTTCATCAAGGTGATGACCAGCGTCGGGCTGCTGGAGGTGTCGCGGACCGGGGTGGCCGCCATCGCGCGCGGGGCGGAGCTGGCGTAGGCCCCACAGGCAACGCAAACGCCGTCATCCCGGCGCAGGCCATAGGCGCTAGAGTAAGCACGGCGCCAATTTCCTTCTCCCCCTTCTTCGGGGGAGAAGGTGGCCCCCGAGCGCAGCGAGGATCCAGGGCCGGATGAGGGGCAGCCGCTTGCTCCGCACACGTGGCCAGAGGTGCGGAGCCAGTAGCCGCCCCTCACCGACCGCGTGGCTCTTGCCGCAAAAAGGCGGCTGCGAGACGCGGTCTCCTCTCCCCGTAAGTACGGGGTGAGGAGAAAACTATGGGCCTGCGCCGGGATGACGAAATCCTCAGTGGTTTCAGTGGTCCGAAAGAGCAGATAAAATGACTGCAAAGCTCTCCGTCAACGTCAATGCCATCGCGCACTTACGTAACCGCCGCAACGTGCCATGGCCCGATCTGGTCGGCATCGGGCGCACCGCGCTGGCGGCGGGTGCCTACGGATTGACCGTACACCCCCGTCCCGACGAGCGGCATGTCCGGCGCGCCGATGTGCCGGCGCTGGCGGCCATGATCCGAACGGAGTTTCCGCTAGCGGAATACAATATTGAAGGCTATCCGGACGAAGCGTTCCTGGCCCTCTGCGAAGGCAACGCGCCCGATCAGGTGACGCTGGTGCCGGACCATCCCAGCCAGGGAACCTCCGATCACGGATGGGATGTCGCCGGGCACCGCGCGTGGCTCACCGAGGTCTGCGCCCGCCTGAAGCAGGGCGGGATGCGCGTGTCGTTGTTCGTCGATCCCGATCCCTCCGCGCCCGCCCTGGCCAAAGCCGTGGGGGCCGACCGGGTGGAACTCTATACCGGCCCGTTCGGCGGTGGACTGACGAAAGCCGCGCGCGCCGCCGATCTTGCGGCCCTCGCCACCACCGCCGCCGCCGCCAAGGCTGCCGGCCTCGGCGTCAACGCCGGCCACGATCTCACGCGCGAAAACCTGCCCGAACTTTGCGCCGCCATCCCGCACCTGTTGGAAGTCTCCATCGGCCACGCGCTGATCGGCGACGCGCTGACCTTCGGCATGGCCGAGACGGTGCGGCTGTTCCGGGCCGCGTGCGGCGAAAAGATCGGAGCGGCCTAGTTTCGGCGTCAGGAACTTGTGGCTCACAAGTGCCTGACACCGGCCACCGGCATCAGCCGCCTTAAGTCTATCCTAACTCAAATCAGCTGTAGTGCCCGCGGGAGCCTTCACGGCCGCCCACGTTCCCGTTGTGTCTGCGTCCCATCCCGTTGCGCCACTGCTGGCCGACCGATGCATTGCGACCCAGGGAGCCCTGTCATGACGTTCCGTTCATATTCGAACCGCTGCCTTGCGCTCGCCGCCGTCCTGACCGCAGCGCTCGCCGCCCCAGCCGACGCCGCCGATCTCGGCAAGGCCGGCGGCGATTGCTGCGCAGATCTGGAAGCGCGCGTCGCCGATCTTGAGGCATCCGCGGCTCGCACCGGCAACAAAAAGGTCGAACTGAAGATCTCGGGCCGCGTCAACGCCGGCGTGCTGTGGTGGAGCGACGGTTTTGGCGCCAAGGACCTGCGCGATCCCGCCGTCTTCGACAGCAACACCAATGTCTATGTCGTCAACAACAGCATGAACCGAACAAAAGTCGACATTGAAGGCACGGGGAAAATCCGCGAAGGCTGGAGCGCCGGCTTCTCCATGAGTCTGCGCCCCTGGGGCAGCAATCTCGACAAGGTCAGCCAGATCGATCACAACCCCAAGCCCGGCGATATCGGGGTCGAGAACACCTATGTGTTCATCGAGGCCGAGGCCATCGGCAAGCTGCAGCTCGGCCTGCAAGATGGCGCGGCCAACGAGGCCTGGGGCCAGGATCTCGGCGGCTCGTCGAGCTGGCTCACCAGCGTCAACTCCGGCGACTGGAATGCCAGCTTCCACTTGCGCGACGCCACCGGCGGGCTGACTGACATGACCTGGGACAGCGTGCTCAGCGATTTCGGCGACGCCCAGGAACCGCGCCTGATGTTTTCTTCGCGCGAGGTCGCGGGCTTCCACGTCGCCGCCTCGGTGGGCGGCCAGCGCAGCTACGCCGCCGCGCTTTTTTACGCGCAGACCTATGGCAAAGTGAGTGTTGCAGCGGCCGTCGCCTACGATGTCTCGACCGGCTCCGACGCGCTGGACAGCCAGGCGGCAGGCTACGGCCTGGTCGACATGGACCATGACAAACTCGCCAAATTCGCCGGCTCGTTGTCGGTCTATGAGTTCGGCTCGGGCCTGTATGGCAGCCTGGCCTGGTCGCATGTCGCCTCGGACATGGCGGGCCGCAGCGGGGCCAGTAACGCCTACGGAAAACTCGGCTGGCGCAAGAATGTGCTGGGCTGGGGCGAAACCAATGTCTATGCCGAAGCCGACCGCACGACGGCCGCCTATGCCGACGACACCTCGGCCCATATGGTGGGCTTGGGCGTGACGCAGGACATCGACGCCGCCGCCGCCGTGATCTATCTCGGCTACCGGCACACGGCGCTCGACAACTCAATCGCTGGCGCCAGCCTCGTCCCCACGGCGGCGCAGACGGCCGGCGGATTGGCGCCGACGCCAGCGGGCCTGGTGCCTGCGCAACAGTTCGACGCCGTGCTGGCGGGCATGGTGCTGCAGTTTTGAGTAGGTTGGGTTAGCGCGCCACAAATCTTTCGGCAGCTCACGGAGCCGGTTCGCGCGTAACCCAACGCGACTGGCGCGCGTGGTGTTGGGTTAGGCGCGATTGAACTCCGTCGGCTTCCAAGTAAAACGGTGGCGCGCTAACCCAACCTACGAATCAACAGGTCCTCGCTGTGCGTCCACTCGACATCGCCATTTGCGGTTGCGGCCCCGCGGGGCTGGCGGCGGCGCTGTTTCTGCGCGAGCAGGGCCACAGGGTCACGCTGTTCGAGCGTTTTGCCGAGCCAAAGCCGCTCGGCTCCGGGTTGCTGCTGCAGCCGGGCGGGCAGGCGGTGCTGGAGCGGTTGGGGCTGGCGGAAACCATCCGCGCGCTCGGCCGGCCGGTGCGGCGGCTCTATGGCAAGGAGACGCGCAGCGGCCGCGTCGTGCTGGATGTTCCGTATGCGCCATTAGGCGACGGCGTGCATGCCTTTGGCGTGCACCGGGCGGCTTTGTTCAACGTGCTCTATGATAAGGTGAAGGCGGACGGACTATCGATTGAAACCAATGTTGAGATCGTCGGCATTGATCGCGCGGCGGGCGGACGGCCACTTTTGTCGCTGCCGAAAGGACGCCGCATGGGCCCCTTCGATCTCGTCATCGACGCGCTCGGCAGCCGCTCGCCCATCGCCGAAACCCTGTTCGGGCCGCGGCTGCATTCCCCGCTCGCTTGGGGTGCACTATGGGCGACGCTACCCTGGCCCGGCGCCGGCTTCGATCCCAAGACGCTGGAACAGCGCTACACCCGCGCCAACCGCATGATCGGTGTGTTGCCGATTGGGCGGCGGGCGGCGGGCGGGCCCGAAGAAGCGGCTTTCTTCTGGAGTCTGAAGGCGGCAGATCTTGCGGCCTGGCAAGCGCACGGGCTTGATCCGTGGAAGGACGAGGTGCGCATGCTGTGGCCGGAAACCGCCCCGTTGCTGGACGCCATCACGGCCCCCTCCCAACTCGTGTTCGCCGCTTACGGCCATCACACGCTGGCACTGCCGGTCGCCGATAGGCTCGCCTTCATCGGCGATGCCGCGCATGCCACCAGCCCCCAACTCGGCCAGGGCGCGAACATGGCGCTGCTGGATGCGGCAGCGCTGGCCGACGCCATGGCGGGAACGGATGATCTGCAGGCTGCCATTGCCGCCTACGCCCGCGCCCGCCGCTGGCATGTGCGGCTCTACCAGGCGCTCGGCGCTGTGCTGACGCCGTTCTACCAGTCCGACAGCGCGGTGTTGCCGATCCTGCGCGACCGGGCGTTCGGGGTGATTTCAGGGATGCCGGGCGGCGGCAAGCTGCTCGCCTCGCTGGTGGCGGGACGGTGGCTGGGCGGGTCCATGGCTGATCGCGCGGGCCGTCCATCCGATGTGGTTGGCGACAATCCGGCGTCGGTGGCGTAGGGGCGACCCACGGGTCGCCCCTACGCCTCGGCGTCTGCAATCAAGCCCTCAGTTCACCTTGCAACCGCGGCGGCGCTCTTCGGCCTTGATGGCGGCGACCAGGCGCTGGTCGTAGGCCGACAGGCGCGGGTTGTTGGTCGAGCAATTGGCGCCAAACGTCTGTTTGCCGAGCGCGGTCTTGAAGCAATAGCCGTAGGTCGCATAGACCTCGTTGCGGTTGTACCAGAGGTCGTAGCAGCTCTGGGCGGCCGACGCTGGCGTCGCTAAGGGTGCGGTGGCGGCGACGAGGGCGATGGCGAGGGCGGCTTTAAACGTCATGAGGGTCTCCCGTTGCAGCAATCGGTTTCGAGGCGTGACCATTGTGTCGCCGTCAGACTCAAACAGGTTCAATCCTGGCTTTCGGCAGGGGCGGTGTCAAAGCGGTGGCTGTTGAAAAGTAGGCGCTCAATTCCGCAAAACCCATGGCTTCGGCCGTGAAGCCGAAACTGCCCTGTTCCGACATTTCGCGCGCCGCCTTGACCAGGCCGCCATAGGCCAGGCACGCAAGTTTCGAGCCCGTGCTGAAGCGTTTTACGCCCGCCTCGTGTTCAGTGCCGGAGGATTGGGCAGGATGAACGCACCCGGGCGCTCGTGCAGCTGGCGGAAGGTTTTGCCTTTGTCGGTCATGAGACCAATTCCTTTGTGGTGTCCCGGAACTGGAAATGGCTCGTCCGGCGCACAAGTGGAAGCTGGCGCCAAGCAAATAGGTCAGCATTGTTGACCTATCGCGCCAACCGGCTATACGCTTTACTAGCACAGCCCCGCCAAACGGACTCCACTATGCCCTTCCAGCTGCTCGCCGCGCTCAGCCTGTTCGCCTTCGTCGCCTCCATCACGCCGGGTCCGAACAACATCATGCTGCTGGCCTCGGGCGTGAAATTCGGCTTTTTTCGCACGCTCCCGCACATGTTCGGCGTCGGCATCGGCTTCATGATCATGATCATGGCAGTGGGGCTTGGCATCGACCAGGCCTTCAAGGCGTTACCTGTGCTCTATACGGTGCTGAAGTGGGTCAGCGTCGTCTACATGGCCTGGCTGGCCTGGAAGATCGCTAATGCCGGGCCGGTCAAGGGCGATGCCTCGGGCGCCGAAAAGCCCATGACGTTCCTGGCGGCCGCCCTGTTCCAGTGGGTCAACCCAAAAGCCTGGGCCATGATCCTGACCGGCGTAACGGCCTACACGGTGCCGACGAACTTTCTCGTCAGCCTGATCATCATGACGGCGATCTTTGGCGCCATCAACATTCCCAGCATCGCCTGCTGGACCGGCTTTGGCGTGGTGCTGCGCGATATGCTGCGCGATCCGTCGCGGGTAAAAGTGTTCAACTACACCATGGCGGCGCTGCTGCTGGCTTCGCTCATCCCGGTGCTGATGGGGTTGGAGTGAGGCCGTTGCGATATTCGTGGGAAAGCCGCGACCTGCGAGGAGCCATAAAAAACCGGTGCAGCAGTCTTTTTTCCTCTCCCCCTCTTTTTAGGGGGAGAGGAGACCGCGCCTCGCAGCCGCCACTTCGCGGCAAGAGCTGCGCGGTCGGTGAGGGGCAGCAACGTGCTCGGACCTTATCGGCACGCGTACGGAGCAAGCGGCTGCCCGTCATCCGGCCCTTTGTCCTCGCGCTTCGCGCTCGGGGGCCACCTTCTCCCCTTGAAGTAGGGGGAGAAGGAAAGTAGCCCGGCCTTAAGTTAGCGCCAGTGCGCCCTGACCGGGACGACGCTTCTGCGCGATGGCCGTCGTCCGTGCAACCTAAACCAGCAGCTGATGCGCCGCGATCAGATCGGCCACCGTTGCGTGGTGCACGCCGTCCAGCATCGAAACGTACACGTCGTTACCACCGACCGAGGCGTGCAGCTGCGTGCCGGCCGCAACGTCGACCAGCTTGACTAACCCGTCGTGGCTGCCGTGCACACCGTTGAACAGCTTGTGCAGATCCAGCACGTCCTTGCCGTTGCCGAAGTCGACGATCTTGTCGGGGCTGCCGGCCACGTCTTTCTTCAGCCAGACGAAGGTATCGGCGCCCATCCCGCCGGTCAGCGTGTCGGCGCCCTTGTAACCGCGCAGAACGTCGTTGCCGTCGCCAGCGTTGAGGTCATTGGCGCGCTTGTCGCCCATGATGGTGTCGTTGAAGTCCGTCGCAATGATGGCTTCGACGCTTTTGACCGTGTCCGTCCCAAAACCCGCGAGCGTGTGCTTGGAAAGGTTCATGGTGACGCCGCTGGTCGCGTTCGAGAGATCGAGCGTGTCGAAGCCGGAGCCGCCGGTGATCTTGTCGTTGCCGCCGCCAGCCACAAACCTGTCGTTGCCCGAACCGCCGAACAGGTTGTTGTCGCCGATGCCGCCCAGCAGCGTGTCGTCGCCCGACAGGCCTACCAGCGTGTCGTTGCCGATCCCGCCCATCAGCAGGTCGTTGTTGGCGGCCGTATGCGACGCGCCTTCGTGTGCCAGCTGCACCGCATTGGTCGCTCCGATGTTGATCGAGAAGTTGGCGTCCCAGAAATTCTGGTCGCCGCCATTCTGCAGGTCCTCGAAGGCCACCGAGAGTTTGCCCGTCAACGGATCAACGGTGGTGCGCGCATGCTGATAGCCGTCGCCGTTGTCGGACGTGTTGGTGGTGAACAGCGAGGTGCCGTAGTTGGTTGAGAGCTTGGTCTCGGCACCATCGGCAGCGACGGTGACCAGTGTGAACTCGTGGCCGGAGTTGACGTTGGCCGGGCCGCCCGTCACCGCGTCGATCATCTTCAGCGTGCCGCCGGGCGCATAAAACGCCGCGTTCTCGCCGTGGTTGAAGGCGTTCGAGGCGACGAAGAAGCCGAAGTGCTCGCCGGCCTTCAGGTCAACCGTCGGGTTCGCGTTGGCGTCGCCCACGCCCTGGCCGGACACGTCCTTGTAGACGAACTGCACGCCGGTGATGACGCCGTCGTTGTCATACGTGTACATGCCGACGGTGTTGTGATAGCCCGCGCCGGAGCCATCGAAAGTGATCTGCGCGGTCACATCCTCGGCGACCTTCATCTGCGTCATGTCGACGGCGCCGGCCTTGGCGTCGTTGCCCACCAGCATGTCGTTGTGGTTGCCCGCCGTCAGCGTGTCGTTGCCCGTACCGCCGACCAGCACGTTGCCTGTGCCCTCGGCCACGAGTTTCACGTTGTCGATCAGCCCGCCCAGGCTGTCGTTCTGGCTGGCGTCCTCGCGGAACTCCAGGCGGTCCGTACCGCCCGAGCCGATAACGTGGAACTGGCTGGTCTGCCAATCGGTCGTGCCGGGCTCGATGCGGCCGACCTGATTGCCGTTCCAGAACACATTGATGGCGTTGGTGGCAACGTCGGTGCCGGGACGCACGGCGCTATCCAGGCTTAGCGTATATTCGTGGCCGGCGTCGGTCTTGACGTCCTGCCAGACCGCGCTGAAGCGGTTGTCGAAATCCAGCTCCATGATGCTGTTGCCGTCGGACGCGGGCTTGATGAAGTCCTGGCCCCAGATCTCGACGCCGGTGTCGGAATACCAGCCGCCGACATGGTCGAAGGGCGACCAGGTGTGGGCGGCGATCCCGGAGGATTCGAAACTTCCGTCGACCAGCAGGTTGACGCCGGTGGTGACGCCAGTGAGGGAATCGTGCCCGCTGCCGCCCAAGATGGTGTCGTTGCCGGTGGCGCCCGTCAGCGTGTCATTGCCCGTCGTGCCGTTGACCTGTGTCATGCTCTCTCCACCAGTCGCCCGGTGGCCTCCTTGCTCGCGCGTCGATGAGGCGTTGCTTTGCTCGCAGAGATTAATAGCAGCAATGTCTGGAGGAATCGCCAAAGTGAGGGGAGGCATTTGCTTTAAATGCCGCGCGTTTTCTTCATCGAACCTTAACCGAGAAGTCGCTTTGCGAACATGTCCCGCCCAATTGCCGAACTGCGCGGTCTCGGCCCGAAGTCCGCCAAGTGGCTGGCTGCAATCGGCTTCCACACCGAGGCGGACCTGCGTGTCATCGGCAGCCTGGAGGCTTGGCATCGCCTGCGTTTTGTCTGTGGCAACCAGGTGACCCTGAACGTGCTTTATGCCATAGAAGCGGCCTGGCGCGACTGCGAGGGGCGCGCTGCCCGAGGATGTGAAGGCGCGGCTGAAGGCCGAGGCCATAAAGCCTTCCGGCCCAAGCATTTCCCGCTTGCAAAAGCCCGGCAAAAGCCGCTAGGCGTCACGCTTCCCAATTCCGCAATTCGCGGCGCTTGCAGAGGCAAGACTGGCTATGACTCGCCAAGTTCCGGACCTGCTAAAGTCGCCAGGATTTAGCATGGTGGGGCCCTGATGGCAGCTCAAGACTACGTGTGGTGGAATTGTCGGCGGCGAGCGACCGAGGGTTCGACAGCCGAGACCACAATGAAACGACATGCCGACGTGCTGAATACCATGCTGGGGATCGATGCGCCTATGGGCTGGAGGGATGTCTCCGTTCCCGCACTGAAGTTGCGGCCGAGAAGCGATTCCAGTTATGTGGAATTTTCCAACAGATCGACTGCCACACGGTATGTGTCGTACTATAGGCAACTGGGAAATAGTAACACGAGATCGGGCGACGATGAGTTGAACGTTAGCGTCAATATTGGCAAATCGAAAGCGTCCTATTCGAATATGATTTTTCAACAAGCTCCTCTGGTGGCTGCTGCATGCCAAGCATACCGTGGTGATTGGTATTTTCGCGAACATATGGCCGACTTTAATTGGACTTTCAAACCAGGAACCAGAACAACTATCGATGGAGATGACGGAAAACCGTTGTACCGAGATCCAATTGTGCGCCGTCACATGCAAGATCAGGCTATCGACGTCCGCGGCCGGAACAGTATTCCTATCCTCCATCCGGCAAATTTCTGGGACCGCCAGCTTTGCCACGACGCGCTCGGCATCACGCCGGAAGAGGCCGTCCGCCGGCTTGACGGTCTGATCCCCATGGTCCGGCCGCTCATGGATGGCGTCTACACCGTCTTTTCGGATGATCCCGATCTCAGCCATGAGGGCTACGCCGAGATCCAACACCGCTTCCGCCCTCTCCTCGGCATCCACTGACCTCCCACTCCGGCATCGCCTGCTGGACCGGTTTTGGCGTGGTCCTGCGCGACATGCTGCGCGATCCCTCGCGGGTGAAAGTGTTCAACTACACAATGGCCGCGCTGCTGGTGGCTTGGCTCATCCCAGTGCTGCTGGTGCTGGAGTGACGGGGGCAGTCCCTATTGCGCTATCTTCCTGGATATCATAATGATATCCTGGAAGGAGTTCTCCTCCATGCAAGTCCGCGTCTCCCGCTGGGGCAACAGTCTCGCTGTCCGGCTACCCAAGCAGTTGGCCGAGCAGCTTGGACTGGCCGAGGGGCAAAACATCGATCTATCAATTGTCGACGACGAAATGAAATCGAAGCCTGAACCCGTCGCCCGTATCCCGCGCTACAAGTTGGCGGATTTGGTCAGCCAATTGGACCCCGCCAACGCTCCCGAATTGGTTGATTGGGGGCCGGACGTTGGCGCTGAGATCATCGACGATGACTATTCACGTGGTTTGATCCCAGATGCCAAATAATGCCGCGGTCGTCGATGCTGGCAACATCGCCTGGGTCGATCTGCTGCGAGCCGCGCCGGACTCCGCCGGCAAAAAGCTCCCGTTAGCCCGTTGCGCGGTCACCGCGGATATCTTATGGATATCCAAACAGGAGCCACTCCCATGCAAGTCCGGGTGTCCCGCTGGGGCAACAGCCTCGCCGTCCGACTGCCCAAGCAGCTGGCCGATCAGCTTGGCTTGGCCGAGGGGCAGACGGTCGACATGTCAACCGAAGGGACGGTGCTGGAACTCAAGCCAGTTTCGGCGCCTGTCTATCGGAAATACGACCGCGAGCTGCTCATCAGCCAGATCGATCCCGACAGTCCCGAGGAGTCCTTTGACGACGGTCCGATGGGACGGGAGTCGCTTTAATGGCGCTGCCCGATGAAGGCGATCTCGTCTGGCTCAACTTCAACCCTCAAGCCGGCCACGAGCAGGCGGGTAAGCGGCCCGGTCTGGTGTTATCACCGGCCAGCTTCCACAAGCGCACCAACTGTGCCGTGGTTTGTCCGATCACGAACAACCTGAAACCCTATCCTTACAAAGTCATCCTGCCCGCCGGCTTGGCGATCGTTGGCGCCGTGCTGGCCGATCAAGTCAAATCGATTGACCGGGACGCCCGCGATCTGAAAATTGTTGGCAAGGCCCCAGCCGATGTGCTCAACGAAGTGCGCTCGCGGTTGGCCTCGCTGATCATGCCGGGCATAATTCCCTGAATTTAAATGCGATCCACCAACCAACCCACCAAAGTGAGCACAATCCCATGCGCGTATACTACGACCGCGACGCCGACCTGAACCTGATCAAGGGCAAGAAGGTCGCCATCATCGGCTATGGCAGCCAGGGCCACGCGCACGCGCTGAACCTGAAGGATTCCGGCGCCAAGGACCTGGTGGTCGCGCTGCGCAAGGGCTCGGCGGGCGTCAAGAAGGCCGAGGGCGAAAAGCTCAAGACCATGGAAGTGAAAGCCGCCGCCAAGTGGGCCGACGTCATGATGATGCTGACGCCGGACGAGCTGCAGGCCGACATCTACCGCACCGACCTTCATGAAAACATGAAGGACGGCGCGGCTTTGTTGTTTGCTCACGGCCTGAACATCCATTTCAATCTGATCGAGCCGCGCAAGGATCTCGACATCCTGATGGTCGCCCCCAAAGGCCCCGGCCATACCGTGCGCTCGGAGTACCAGAAAGGCGGCGGCGTGCCTTGCCTGATGGCGATCCATCAGAACGCCTCGGGCAACGGCCATGATCTGTGCTTGTCGTATGCGTCCGCCATCGGCGGCGGTAGAGCCGGCATCATCGAGACCAACTTTCGCGAGGAATGCGAGACGGATCTGTTCGGCGAGCAGGTCGTCCTGTGCGGCGGCTTGGTGGAACTGATCCGCGCCGGCTACGAAACGCTGGTTGAAGCGGGGTATGCCCCCGAAATGGCCTATTTCGAATGCCTGCACGAAGTGAAGCTGATCGTCGACCTGATCTACGAGGGCGGCATCGCGAACATGAACTATTCGATCTCGAACACGGCCGAATACGGCGAGTACGTCACGGGTCCGCGCATCGTGACGGCGGCGACCAAGCTGGAAATGAAGAAGGTGCTGGCCGACATTCAGGAGGGCCGCTTCACGCGCGACTGGATGCTGGAGAACAAGGTCAACCAGACC
>JANMVX010000072.1:0-7156 GCA_031393505.1 Hyphomicrobiaceae bacterium
GTGTAGCGCGACAATCTGGATGCGAACGGCGCGTCAATCAGGATGCGACGAGGCGGCCGAGCGATTTGATGATTGACGCTGGCCACGGTGATGGCAAGCGCTTTGATTGACGCGCCGCGTCAATCAACCTTTGTTGGCTCGGTTTCCTTGATTGTCGCGTGCACGGCTGGCCTGCCGCGGCCGCGCTTGCGGTCGAGGGCAGCGCGGCGGCGATAGCTCTCGACGTTCATTTCCAGGATGGTGGCGTGGTGCACCAGGCGGTCGATGGCGGCCAGCGTCATGGCCGGGTCGGGGAAGATCTTGCCCCAGTCGCCGAACGGCTGGTTGGCCGTGATGAGCAGCGAGCGCCGCTCGTAGCGGGCCGCGATCAGTTCGAACAGCACGCTGGTCTCGGCCTGGTCCTTGGTGACATAGGCGATGTCGTCCAGGATCAGTAGGTCGTAGCGGTCGAGCTTGGCGATGGCGCTTTCCAGCGTCAGCTCGCGGCGGGCGATCTGCAGCCGTTGCACCAGGTCGGTCGTCCGGGCAAAGAACACCCGGTGGCCGTTCTCGACCAGGGCGAGGCCAAGCGCCGCCGAGAGATGACTCTTGCCCGCGCCCGGCGATACAGCGTCACAATGCCGGGTGTCCGGTGTTCGAGGTGCGGATCCACTATCCGTTCCATCCGCGGGCCGGACAATTTGTGCATGTCGAGTACGTTAAGCGATTCGCGGGCCAGGATCATCTGGCCGTGCGCCAACCGGATGGTACGCTTGCTCTGCTTCCGTCCTGGATGAGCGAGGAAGCGGCTCGTTGTGCCGCAATCTCCACACAGCCTTGTCTGTCTGTCCCAAGGCTCGTCGAACTGCGCGTCCGAATCGATGCGATCCTCGCTTCCCCAAGTCCGGCATCGACCCGACCTGAAGGAGGCGAACATGCAATCAGCACACGATCCGCAACGGGATCTGTTCAAGGAGGATCGCAGGCTGCCGGAGATGCCGGCCCCGCAGAGGAAGCTTGTCCTCGATCTGATCACGGGCCTCCTGGCCGAGGCTATCGGCGGCGGCAGCGAGGTACCCGCGACAATCACAAAGACGACGGAGGCTGCCCATGAGCAAGATCACGCCTGAGCACCTCAGCCGTCAGGCTGTCGTCTACATCCGGCAGTCGACGGCCGATCAGGTTGCCAACAATTTGGAGAGCCAGCGCCGTCAGTATGGTCTTGCCGATCGCGCGCGCCAGCTTGGCTGGGGTGACGTTGCGGTTATCGATGACGACCTCGGCCGTTCCGGCGGTGGCGTCGCGCGACCCGGCTTCGAGAAGCTTTTGGCTGCCATCTGTGAAGGGCGCGTTGGCGCCGTGATCTCAATTGAGGCATCGCGGTTAGCCCGCAATGGCCGCGACTGGCACACGCTGCTGGAGTTCTGTGGCCTCGTCGGCACGCTGATCCTCGACGAGGACGGCGTCTACGATCCGCGCCATCCCAATGATCGCCTACTGCTCGGTATGAAGGGAACCATGAGCGAGATGGAACTGTCGGTGCTGCGTCAGCGCTCCCTGGAGGCCCTGAAACAGAAAGCGCGCCGGGGCGAGCTGTTCATGACGGTCGCTGTCGGGTACGTGCGAATCGGCAACAACCGTATCGAGAAGGATCCGGATCGTCGCATTGCCGAGGCCGTCGCTCTCATCTTCGCCAAGTTCATCGAGATGCAATCGGTGCGTCAGGTGCATCTTTGGTTCAGACATGAGCGAGTGTCCTTACCCGCGGTCGCTCACGGCGCCGAAGGTCGCCTGATCGAGTGGAAGTTACCGGTTTACAACACAATCCTGCATATCCTGACCAACCCGATCTACGCTGGCGCCTATGCGTTCGGGCGCACCGGCAGCCGCGTCAGCATCGAGGCTGGCCGCAAGAAAGTGGTGCGCGGCTTCAAGAAGGCGCGCAAGGACTGGGAGGTCTTGATCCCGGACCATCACGAGGGGTATCTGAGCTGGTCAGACTACGAGAGGAACCTCAGCCTGATCGCGGACAACGCCAATGGCAAGAACCCGATGAGCCGCGGTGCACTGCGCCGGGGCGAGGCATTGCTTGCCGGCCTGCTGCGCTGTGGCCATTGCGGACGCAAGCTGCACGTCGCCTACTCCGGCACCGACGGCAACAGCGGCCGCTATCATTGCCAGGGTGGCTTCATCAATCACGGCGGTGATCGCTGCATCTCGTTTGGCGGAATGCGGATTGATAGGGATGTGGCCGCCGAGGTGATCGAACGCCTTCAGCCGCTGGGTATCGAAGCGGCGCTGGCGGCCCAAGCTGCGCGAAGCCGCGCAAGCCAAGACAAGCAGCGACATATTGAGTTGGCACTTGAGCAGGCGCGTTACGAGGTTGGCCGTGCGCGGCGACAATACGATGCCGTTGATCCTGATAATCGCCTCGTCGCCGGCGAGTTGGAAAAGCGCTGGAACGAGCGGCTTGCGGCCGTCCGCGATCTGCAGACCGAACTGGAGGCGCTGACGACCATCCCCGCAACTGATCTCACTCCTGCTGATCGCGAACGCCTGATGACGCTCGGCGCCGATCTGCAGCAGGCCTGGTCAAGCGCCGGTGTGACGCCGGAGACCCGCAAGCGGATCGTGCGAACACTGATCGACGAGATCATCGTTCGCGTCGAGGAAACCGCGCTTGATCTCGTCATCCGCTGGCACGGGGGCGACCACTCAGGCCTCAAGGTCAAGAAGAACCGCGCCGGGCAGCATCGCTGGAGTGCAGCAGGCGAGACCGTCGATCTCGTGCGCGTGCTGGCGCGGCAGATGCCGGACAAGGCCATCGCCGCAGTGCTCAATCGCGCAGGCAAAACGACAGGGCGTGGCAATGGTTGGACGCAATCGCGCGTGTGCAGTCTACGCAGCCACAATGCGATTGCGACGTATCGGGAGGGCGAGCGCGCTGAGCGCGGCGAGGTAACCCTTGACGAGGCGTCCGCGGCCCTTTGCGTGAGCCCGTCCACTGTTCGCCGATTGATCAAGGACGGCCAACTCGCGGCGAACCAGCTCTGCAAGGGGGCCCCTTGGATCATCAGGGCGGCCGATCTGAAGCATGCCGACGTCAGGCGCGCCGCTACCGCACGACGATTGCGACGCCCGCCGTCTGGCAATCCGCAGCAAAATGAGATGGAATTCTAAGGACATAGAGAGGTGAGCATTATGAAGCAGGCTCGGGCGGGCCAAAAAGCAGGATATTGGCGCCCTTGGCCAGCCAGGCGTCGCCCGAGGCCAGCGCCATCACCTGCGCCTTGGAGACCATCGGTACGCTGTCGAAGTCGAACGTCGCCAGGGTCTTGCCGACCGGCAGGCGGGCCTCGGTCAGGTGGCGCTCGATGCGCCGCCGTCCGCGATCGACCATTTCGTGCTCGGCCAGCGCCGCCAGGAAACGAGCCGCCGGCCAGCCCTCCTGGTCCGATTGCTCGGCAAGGCGACCCCACATCTGTTTGATGCCAGGCAGCCTGAGCTCGCCCAGCAGCAGCTCTACACGCGCAGCATCGAGAGTGTTTGACGTGCTCATGCCGCCACCTCGAAGCTCGAGATCGGTTCGAAGGTCGAGACCGCCGCCAACTCGTTGTAGGCGCTGAGCGGAACCAGATCGACGACTACGGACGGTATCGCCTCTGGATCGGGACTGAACCGCTTGCGCAGCGCGCTCAGGTCCGGCAACCGGCCCGCATCGAGATCGACACAGAGGATTTCGGCCAGCTCCGCCTCACAGGCCCGCTCATGGGCCAGCGCCAGCAGTTCGACCGTGATCTTGCAGGCCTGCCGGTCGTCAACCTCCGCATACAGCGCTTCAAAAGCCTTGCGATAGGCCGGGCGTGGGAACAGCTGATCGCGATAGACCAAGCCGCACAGCGCCATCGGCTTCTTGCGCAGGGCGTGTATGACATGCCGGTAATCGACGACGTGGCCACCCTTGCTCTCGGAGGCAGGACGTCCACGTCGCAACGTCAGGATCGGCGTCGAGCCAAGGAAGCAGTCGAGCCGGTCGTCATACAGATGAACACGCAGGCGATGACCGATCAGCCGCGACGGCGCAGTGTAGAACACTTTCTTCAACATGAAGCCGCCGCTCGTTGTCACCGTGACGATCTTGTCCTCGTAGTCGGCCGTCCGGCGCTTGGGCAGCTTGCCAAGGTGCGGCCGCTCCAGCTCGATGCGCTTGCGATTGTGAGCGTTGCGCCGTCCGACGATCTCGTCGACGAAGCTGCGGTAAGCGTCGAGGTCGGCGAAGTCGCGGCTGCCGCGCAGCAAGGGGGCGTCTTCCAGCGCCCGCTTGGGGGGATGGCCGTGCGGCCCTTCGTCTGCGCGGAGGCGCACAAGCCGGCTTATGCCGGCTATGGCCCATTCGGGCCGGGTGATCCGTTCTCGTGCGCAACGCCAAGGTTATTGCGCGTGGGCGTCATATCGTAGTGGCGCATCAGCCCCTGATAGCGCTGCGTCAGGTCCTCCTGGGCGTCGCGGTCGAGATTGCTGAACGCCGCCGAGAGGCTGTCGCTACGATGCATTGCCGTCGGGCCAGCGCCGCCTCGAAGCGGGCCTGCTCCAGCGCCAGTTCAACCAGACCGGTACACTTTCACGCCGCCATCTGGCACATTTTCTCTCCGCCGTTGACAAACCCGATTGACCAAAACTCGACTTCGTCACCGCGCGGTCATCAGTCGCTCAGATGACGCCGTTTCGTCCAACTGCCGCGAGCGGATCGAGCTTCGCCCAGAGGTCGTCGGGGATCGGCCATTCGGCGAGGCGGAGTGTTTGTTCAATCCGCTCCGGCTCGGACATGCCAACGATTGTCGAAGCGATGCGTTTGTCACGCGTCGAGAACTGGAGCGCCGCGGCCGCCAGGGGGACTCCACTCGCCTTGCACAAGTGTTCCATCTGCCGAACCCGCTCCAAAGTGGCTACACTGGCCGGCGCGTAGCAATATTTCGAGACGATGTCCGGCCCTTTCACCAGCATGCCTCCTCCGAAAGGTGCGGCGTTGACGAAGGCGATGCGTCGCCGTTCCGCCTCAGCGAGGAGAGGTTCGGCCGACTGATCGACCAGCGTATAGCGATTGTGGCTGATGAGTGCATCGAAGGCGTCCGTCGTTAGATACTGCAGCATGAGGTCGATCGGGCCACCGGCCACACCGAGATGGGCGATCACTCCCTCTTCACGCAGCCTGACCAGCGCTTCCACTGGACCGCCCGATGCCATGCCTTCGGCGAAGCTGATCTTTTCAGGATCGTGGAAGTAAACCAATTGAAGGCGCTGGAGCCCAAGACGCTCGAGACTTTCGACCACCGAGGCACGAACCCGGTCGCCAGAAAAATCGTTGGTGCCAACGACGGGATCAACCTTGGTCGCAAGTACGAATCCGTCCGGCATCCCGCCAGCTTCCCGCAGGGCCTGCCCAATTCGCCGTTCGCTGTCCCCCCCGTTCCCGTATTCGTTCGAGGTGTCGACGAAGTTGATGGGCCCCTCGAAGACCCGCCGCATCGTCGCCAATGCCTGGTCCGCGCTTACTTCGTATCCGTACTGCGCCGGAAAGCTGCCGAGCGCACTGGTTCCAACGCAAATAGGCGTGACTGACAGACCCGTGTTTCCGAATGGACGCAGCTGCATTGTTTTCACCCTATTCATGAACGTTGCTTCGCTTGGCGGCATTGACCGCTTAAAATTTCAGGAGGGCGTCGCTATCCCCTGCAAAGCTCCGCCCGCACGAGCGCCGGTGCTTCCCCGGACGATCAATTCAGGAAGAGGAAGCACACCCGGAGGCGCTCCGCCGCCGCGCATCGTTGCCTGGAGTAGCGTCACACAACGGCGTCCAATGGCATCGAAATCCAGCCGCACCGTTGTAAGTGAGGGCTGGAAGAACGCGGCTTCGGGGATGTTGTCGAATCCTACGACGCTCACGTCTTGGGGCACGCTCAGCCCAGCGTTGTGGAGGGCCTGAAGGAAACCGAGCGACATCTGGTCATTGGCGACGAAGACGGCGGTGATTTCCCGGTCCCTTGCAACCTCCTGCCCCGCGCGATAGCCGGCCTCCGCACTCCAATCGACGCATTCGATTGTTCGATGTATGACACGGCGCGTCGCTGCCAGTTCTTCCCGCCACCCTTTGACCCGTGCATCCGCCCCGAGCCAACCTCTCGGCCCGCGAACATGCCAAACCGTTTCATGGCCGAGCGTCAAGAGATGGCGCGTCGCAAGCCTGGCTCCGAGAACTTCGTCGATGGCCGAGTTCGTCGCGCCAGTCGCAACCCCTGGCTCAAATGCCACGATCGGGATGTCAGCCGACAAGCCTCGCAACATATCCATGGCGCCCTTGACGGGCGCGATCACCATGATGCCTTCGACCAAGGCTTCCTTAAGATGCTCAAGAGCCGTCCGGATGGTCTCACGATCAAAGTCGCCGAGCGTGACCAAGCTAGTAGTGTAGCCGATTTGACGGGCCGCCTCGGCAAAACCGAATAGCGTCATAGACGGCCCATAGAGGGAGATTCCAAAGGCCAATACCCCGAAATTCATTGAACGGCGGCTGGCCAGGGCGCGAGCTGCGGAATTCCGCTTGTAGCCGAGCAGCTGGATCGCATGCTGGACTCGCTGGCTGAGCTCAGGTCCAACAGCGGGACTCGCATTTAGAAACCTAGACACCGTCTGATGCGACACGCCGGCCAACTTCGCCACGTCGATCATTCTCGGATTTCGAGACAGAGGTTTGCCGTTCATTGCCGCTGTCATGCCTTCCCTATTGGTTCGCTTTCGTGACCCGGCGCATAGTTACGTCTGCCCCTTAGCTTGGCGAGCGCAATGGAGATCCGCGCGACGCCGCCCGCACTGGACAGAAACACTGCGGCAATGATCACCGCGCCCTTGATCACGAGCTGTGGTTCGGACGAGATGCCGACCAGATTCATGATGTTGACGATGCTTGCTAGAACGAAGACGCCAGTCACGGCGCTCAGCGGGTCGCCTCGGTCATGCTGACGGGTGCTACGCCTTGGGCCCGGACGGCAGCGTGAACACGCCACGCTTAACCAGCATCTCGATGTTCTTGGCTCGGGTCAGCTCTTCCCGCTTCAGCCAGCCTTCTTTCGGGGCTTCCTTGAGATACTGGTTTTTCGGGTAGATGGGCTGCTCATAAATC
>JANMVX010000076.1:0-9287 GCA_031393505.1 Hyphomicrobiaceae bacterium
AACGCCGGCCCCTTGCGCCCCATGGGCAGCAACAGCGACGCTTTCATATCATCCGCCGGCAGAGCTTTGCCGCCCGCCGCCGTCACGCCGTACTTGGCCCATTGCGAGCGCGGCAGCTGGATTTTCAGATCCGACTGCTCCCAGGGCATCTCGTCGGGCACCTGGACCGTCTCGATCCAGGGCTGGCCGGCTTTCCAACCCAGGGACTTCAGATAGTTGGCCGTGGTCGCCAGCGTATCGGGCGTCGAATGCACCAGGTCGACCCGGCCGTCACCGTCAAAGTCGACGCCGAAGTTGACGTAGTGCTTGGGCACGAACTGCGTCGCGCCAAGTTCCCCAGCCCAGGAGCCGATCATTTCGGACACCTGCAGGTCGCCACGATCAACGATTTTCAGCGCCGCCATCAGCTGTTCACGGAACATATCCGGGCGGCGGCAGTCGTAGGCCAGCGTGGTCAGCGAGCGCAGGATCGGCAGCTTGCCGGTGTCGGCGCCAAAATCGCTCTCCAGGGCCCAGAAGGCGACGATGACGGGCGCCTGCACGCCGAACTGGGCTTCGATCTTATCGAACAGCGCCTTGTTCTGTTTGATCAGCGAGGCGCCTTTGCTCATGCGGAACTTGTTCACCATGCGGTCGGAGAACTGCAGGAAGGTCTGGTTGAACACGCCCTGCTGGCTGTCGCGATCAATGGTTTTCTGGTCGAAATTGAGCAGCGGCTCGGCCGCTGCCAAGGTGGCCTTGGAGATGCCCGAGGCGAGCGCTTCTTTCTTGAAATCACCCAGCCACGTATTGAAATTGCCGGTGTTCTGGCAGCGCGCCGCCGCGCCCGCCGAGGTCGCCAGCGCCAGACTGAAAAGACATACACCAAGAGATCGCAGCACCGTTGAAACTCCCTGATCCGCAGCCGACTATCGGGTGATTTGGCGGCAACCTTGCGCAGCCCCTTGTCCCGATCAAGGCGCGCGGTGACACACCAGGCGGCCATCCACCCAATTCGTGCCGTTTTGACCCGGCAATTAGGGCAATTTTACCGATAACAAGCAGTTACGAATGACGCTCCCCACCCCGCATGTTAGAACCTTGTTTACCGAAACACGGTGGTGACAGGACGGCTCGAAAGATGGATCTGATCGCCCTCAACGCAAAAGAGCGCCGCTCCTGGCGCAAAGCCACCGCTGCGGTGGCCCTCTGCTTCGTTGTGGCGGGTGGAATCCTTGGTGCTTCGCTGCTTTGGCCGGCAGCGCCCAGTATCGCCGAGACCGTTTCAGTGGTGCCACACTGAGATCACTGCCTCGAAACTCTTCGACTGCCTGCTCACGTCTGCTCCGCCCAAACCCTCGTCCCGCTCAGGACGGGGGTTTGGGTGTTTTGGGGGCGGACGCAGAAACCCGCAGCGGCAGAGTCAGCGACGCCAGGCATTGCAGCAGGAAACCGGCGGCGAGCGACAGCGCAAACGCAGGCGTGCCAATCAGATCCATCAGCCAGCCCGTCGTCAGGGCGCCGGCGAAATCGCCCAGCCCCCACAGCAGGCCGAACGCCGCGTTTGCAGCCACCAGTTCAATGCCGGTCAGCACCTCGCCCAGCGCGATCAGCGACACCGTGAAGGTGCCAAAGCCGACCGCCCCGAGCACGACGAGATGGCCGACCACCAGTGGGCCGCCGAGATCGATGACCGGCAAAACCAGCGAAAACGCCACGCCAAGCGCCGACAACCCCGCCAGAACGTAGCGACGTGGCGCGTGATCGGCGATCCAGCCAATCGGGAATTGCAGGAAGACGTTGCCGACCGAGATCAGGGTCAGCAGCCAGGAGGCGTCAGGTGGGCTAAGCCCGCGACGGATGCCGTAGACGCTCAGCAGGTTCAGCATCGAGCCGTCGATCCAGCCCCAGGCGAACGTGACCGTCAGCAGCAGCGGTATGCTGGCGACTGTGCCTAAGAGTTGACGCAGCGGCAATACAGGCAGCTTCGGCGCGACACGGCCGACAATGACCAACGGCGCCGCCAGAGCTACGATGAGCGCAGCCACCAGCCCATAAGGCAACCAGCCAGCAAAGCCCAGATACGCCACGACGCTGGGGCCGGCGGAAAAAAAGATCGAATTGAACGCGGTGTAGAAACCGATGATCCGGCCACGGATGGCGGCCGGGGCGAGCGCCACCAGCGCGGATTCTCCGCAAACGTAAAACGTTGTTGTGGCCATGCCGTGGATCGTCCGCATGGGGTACCAGGCGGGCGCGGGCAGGACGGCGAAGCCGGCGATGAGGATGGCGGTGATCAGCACCGCGCCGGTCATCGTCTGGCGAAGCCCGAACCGGGCGGCCAGAAACGGCGCCAGCACGCTGCCGAAGATGTAGCCGATGGCGCCCGCAGAGCCCAATGCGCCGACAAAGGCGGCCGAATAGCCGAGCGCGCTCATGGCCAGTGCATTGGCCGGGAACACGAAACCGGAATTGAGGGCAAACGCGCCGAGGACGAAGATCAGCACACTGATGGCCAGCCACGGCGTTGCCGAAGCCGGCGCGGCCGGTCCGTCCAGTTCTGCCGTGCTCTCAGCCATCTCGCCCCAACCCCAGCTCGGCGGCGTGCAGACAGCTCGCCGCAAGACATGAGGTCAATAGCTCTTGCCGCCGCCGCGCGATAGCCCGCAAGGCGCAGCCCTGCGCCGGGCAGCTGTCGCTTTGATTGACCCACCGCACCTCGTTTGATATATATCTTTGGTAATCTCAAGCCGATAGGAGGCGCAATCATGGCCACCGCCACCGGAAAAATCTTCATGACCGGCCGCAGCCAGGCAGTCCGCCTGCCCAAGCAATTCCGCCTGCCCGGCAAGGAAGTGCGCATTCGTGCCGTTGATGGAGGGCTGCTGCTTGAGGCGGTGGTCGAAAGCCTTGACGAGATTTGGGCCGCAATAGATGCTCGCGGTCCGGTTGAATGGGAACGCAACCAGCCGCCAATGCCTCCTGACGACGACATTTTCGAATGACCGTCTTTGCGCTCGACACCAACGTCGTCATTGCCGCGCTCAAAGGTGACGCCAGGGTTCGCAAACGGTTCGACAAGGCACGCGGCAAGGGCAACAAGATCGTTCTTCCGAGCGTCGTGCTGTTCGAGCTGGAATACGGTATTGGCAAGAGTGCGCGCGCGGACGCCGCCGCAGCCGACCTCAAGGACTTCCTGAAAATCATCAGCGAAGTTGTTGCTTTAAGCGACGCTGACGCGGCTTGTGCCGGCAGACTGCGCGCTCTACTCGATCTCGCTGGCACCCCCATCGGCCCCTACGACACGCTGATCGCGGGTCAGGCTCTCAACCGCGGACTGACGCTCGTGACGCGCAACACCAAAGAGTTCGAGCGCGTGATGGGTTTGTCGCTTGCCAACTGGCAGGACAAGCCAACGTCGTAGAGCGCAGTCGGCCCACTTCGGCCGTATTGCGCCGCCGGGCGCGGCACAACCGGCGACGCCCGATAGGTCCCCCTGCGGCGCAATACGGCGCGAAGAAAAGGCGCTTCTTGCGCCCTAATTCCCGCTCTTGGCCGCCCCGCCCAACGCATTCCCCAGGATCGCGGCCGCGCCCTCGATCCCTCCGCCGCTGCCAACCACCGTGTTCGGCACCAGCTTGCCCACCAGCGCGACCAATTCCGGCTTGCGCTCCAGGGTCGCCAGGATCTTCTCCAGCCCTTGCAGCATCGCCACGCGATCCTGCCCAAGCACATCGGCCTGCGCCTTCTGACCTGTGGCCAGCGCCTCCAGATACTGGCGTTCCGCGCGGCCCAGCGCGGCGCGCTCTTCCTCGCGTTGGTTCGCCACCTTCACGGCGATCTGGCTTTCCACCAGCCGCGGCTGCTCGTTCGCGGTGGAACGGGCCTGCTCGGTCTCGATGCGTTTGACTTGCGCCGCCGTCTCGCGCTCGTAGGCTTTTGACAGCTGATCGGCCAACTGCTCGCGTAAGCGCGACACCAGCAGCTCCGGCGGAATGGCCGGCTCGCCGAGGCGGATCTGCTGGATGTCCACGCCGGCCTTCAGGCCCTCGCGCTTCACCAGCGCCTCGATGGTCTGCTCCAGCGCATCCCGGTTTTCGATCAGGTCCAACGCGCGGGTGGCGCGGTGCACCTTCTTGGACGGATCATTGACGTCGGTCAGCGTCAGCTCGGAACCGGCGACGTTGCGCACGATCGAGCGGATGACCGGGATCAAAATGCGCGTCCGCACCTCATCGAGGCCGCCGACGGCGCCGACCACGATGGGCGCATTCTTTGGGCTAACCTGCACCAGCACGCGCAACTCCTGCGGAATGTCCCAGCCTTCGACCTTCAGGAACACGGCGCGGTCGGCCGCGGTCTGCGGCTCGGGATGATCCTCGGCGCGCTCGTTCTGTTTGATGTTGCCCTGTTGATCGACCGAGAGATCAATGAAGCGCTTGGTGAAGCCGCCCTTGAAATCCCAGGTTTGTACGCGGGTGTCGACCAGCGTCACTTCGTAGGCGTTGCGGTTGAGGTAATAGGCGCCCGGCAGCAGCGGCTCGCGCCAGATGCCGGTGCAGCCGGTGGGCACCAGCGGCACGGACAGCGCGCCCTCGATGCCCTTCTCGGCCGAGGCTTTCACCTCCTGCTCGACGCAATGCGAGCCCGGACGCGTGACGTTGCTCTTGACCACGCCGACGCTGCCGGCCGGAATGAGCGTCGCCGACGTCTCGGTAGGATGGGTGCGGATGTTGAAAAGGTAGCGATTGACGCGGTACTGCCCCGGCTTCAGCACCGTTTCCTGCGGGCCGCGAAAGCCGCCCTCAGTCAGATAGGTCTCGGCGTCGAGCATCCCGGCGAGCTTGTCGTCCGGGATCAACGGGGCGATGAACATACCCTCGGGCATCGGCGCGCCATCAGCCGTGGTGATCTCGCCGTACTGCCCATTCGGAATGGTCACCAGATCGAGTTCCTCGACCTCATAAAGCACGCGCACCAGGGGGATGAAGTGGAAGCCAGGCCCCAACACGCGCGCCTGCGGACCCTGCTGGTTGCCGAGCGCAATGACGTGGCCAGGAGCCAGTTGCTCGGTGGCGTAGATGCGTTTCAGGTGCCCGACTTTGTCGCCGTCGATGAAGACGTAGGAGGTCTGGGCCAGCAGGAACAGGCCGAACAGCAGGCTTAGGAGCCCGAGCAGGCGTGGGCTGATGGAGCCGAGCAGGCCCGTTAGCAGCCCCGTCCGGCTGTCAACCAGTTTGGAGCTGATCGTGGCAGGTACCGATGTTCCGGCTGGCGCGCGCCGCCCGCGCACCAGCAGCCAGGCGCCAAGCAGAACCGCCAAAATACCCAGGATCACGCCAAACATCGGTCGTCGCCTCCGTTACAGTGTCCGCAGCCGGAATATGGGGAACAGCCGCAAAACGGCAATGCCGTTTCGGGTCAGTTCCCCAACATGGTGAACAGAGTGTACGGAAGTGATTGTTAAAGCGTTGATAGGTCTGCAGAATTTTAATCAACCGCCGCCCTTGCAAAAGGTCGCCCGGCCCTGGCAGGTGACGCCGCCGGCGTCCGGCTTGCAGCTGTAGCGCTCGCCAGTGATGGCATAGCCCGCGACTTTGTTGGTGGCGACAAAGCCTGGCCACAGACCCCAGCTAACGGATTGCACCATGGTCTCCAGTGCGAACCATTTGGCGGACTTGGCGTCGGCCGAGGTCGCCACAGCCCCTTTGGTGACGCAAGAGGCATGGGCGGCCGTCGTCGCGAGCGTCATAGCCAGCACCACTATCGAAACTGCCGTCGTCGTACGCATAATCAACTCCTTGAGGTTGCCTGACGCAGTTTAGGCAACAACGAGCGGAGTTGTAAATTCTTCCCGATCTATGACTTCAACGTGCGCCCATATTTGTCCAGCGACGCCCTGAGCGCCGGGCTGGGCGCGCCGTCCGCCAGCACCATGCGCTCCATCAGAGCCTGCACGTCACGCTTCTGTTCTAGATCCAGCACTTGTCCCAGTTTGAACAGGCAGCGGTCGAGATCGCGCACCTCGCCCACGGTCCAGCGCGCCTGGGCCAGCAGCTCCTGGGCCTGATTTTCGGTCATCTCAAAGGTCTTGCGGAACTCGGCGACCAGCGCGGCCTGCTCGCGTTCGGTCAGCGCGCCGTCCGCTTGAGCAACCGCCACCATCATGCCGGCGGCCGCCTCGCGCGGGTCCTTGATCAGCTCCAGCCGGTCCGAGGCCAGCCGCCGCCGCCACATCAAGCGCCGCCACAGGCCGTGCGCGTCCTCGGCCGCGCCAGTGAGATTGCGCACCGCATCTGCAGCCGAATTCAGCCGCCAGAGCGCAAAACTGACCGCGCCGATCAGCGCTGCGATCACCCCGAGAATAGCCATGGCGTTCCCCTTTTCGAACCGAGCCCCGAGGTCATAGCGCAAAAACCGTTCCAGCGCACACACACGATCCCAACGCTTTGCGCTGTTGCTGTCAGATGTGTTCAAAAGCTTGGTCGACGTGGCGCAACAGGGGGTTCAAACCGGCGCCAGGACCAGCTACAGTGGTTGTCATGCGCATTCTCCTGACCAATGACGACGGCATCAACGCGGCGGGTTTCGGCGTGCTGCAGCAGATCGCGGCGGCGGTCGGCGACGAAGTGTGGTGCGTGGCGCCCGAGACGGACCAGTCCGGCACCGCGCATTCGCTGTCGTTGCACGAACCCCTGCGCTGCAAGCAGCTCGGCGAGCGGATGTATTCGGTGCGCGGCACCCCAACCGATTGCGTGCTGATGGGCGTCTTGCACCTCATGCCGGAGCGGCCGGATCTGATCCTGTCGGGCATCAACCATGGCGAGAACGCGGGCGCGGACGTGACCTACTCCGGCACCATCGCGGGCGCCATCGAGGGGACGCAACTGGGCGTGCCATCCATCGCGATCAGTCTGGCGCTCGGCGGCCGCACTGCGGCGTCAGGCCACTGGGACACGCCGCTGCGGCACGGACCGGCGCTGATCGAGCGGCTGGTCGCCGCGCGCTGGCCGGCCAATGTGCTCTTGAACGTGAACTTTCCCGATGTCGCGCCCGATGACGCCAAGCCCGCCCTGGTCACCCGCCAGAGCGTGCACGAAGAGGGGCTGTGGAAGATTGTCGACCGCATGGACGGGCGTGGGCAACCGTATTTCTGGGTCGGCTATGAGGGCCGCAACAAGAATGCGCCCGAAGGCACGGACCTGTGGGCCATCCAGCGCGGGCATGTGTCGGTGACGCCGCTGCATCTGGATCTGACGCATGAGGCGACCGTGGCCAAGCTGAAGGGCTTGCTGGGGACATGATGTCGCCGAGCGGCGCCGGTGTCAGGAACTTGCGGCTCGCAAGTGCCTGACACCCAGTACTGGTCCCGTTCGCAATGACTGGGTGTCAGGCACTTATTGCTATGGCGGGGCCGTCGTGGCCAGCAAATCCGGTCCAAGCGCAGTAAGTTCCTGACACCGGCTCGCCCGTTTTCCCCGGTGCTGACGTGGAAACGAAGTCCATGTCCGATGCCACAACCGCGCACATCCCCGTAGACCTTTTTCGGCGAACATGAACATCATGTTCCCACCGTTGCGGGGAAGGGACGACATCGATGTTTCGCGTTTTCTATCTGGCTGCTGTGCTTTTGGCCGCGTCATTCCCCGCCCAAGCCGCCTCCCCCTCTTCCGGCGCCTTCGGCTCCGACTACGTCCCCAACGGCAAATGCGGCGCCTTTCCACGCGCGGTGGTCACCACGCCTGCCTGGGCCTGCCTCGGTATTGTCGCGGGTCCCGCCGACGGTTTCACCATGCCGCGCAGCGTCATCGAGGTTTCCCCACGCCGGCTGCTTGTCGTCGACATGGGCGGCTGGGGCAAGAACATCGGTAGGCTGGTTGAAATCCGGCTCGGCGACGACGGCAGCCGGATCGTCACGACGTTGAAGTCCGGCCTCGACCGCCCTCATGGGCTGGCGCTGGGGCCGGACGGAAAAGTCTATGTCGGCGAGGCGAAGGTGATCTGGCGCTTCGATCCCAAGACTGCCGCCGTCGCGCCGGAGGTGGTGCTCGACGGCCTGCCAGACAAGGGACGGCATCCGTTGAAAACCTTCGCGTTCAAGCCCGACGGCAACCTGGTGGTCAACCTCGGTGCGCCGAGCGATCGCTGCGAGGCCAACGCCAACAGTCTGGTCTCGGTGCAATTCCCCTGCCCCGTGGTCGAAGGCGCGACCCCCCAAGCCGCGATCTGGCTGCTCGAATTCGACAAGCTGGGCGGGGTGAAAAAGTCTTTCAAGCCGATTGCGCGCGGCCTGCGCAATTCCATGGCGCTGGCCGTCAACGAGCTGTCGGGCGTGATCGTTCAAGGCGAGAACAATGTCGACCTGAAGCCAGAGAACAGCCCGCCCGAAGAGTTGAACGTCATCACGCCGGGCGCCAATTATGGCTGGCCCTATTGCGCCGCCAATGGCGTGGTGCCGGGATACGAGCGCTTTTTCAAGAGCTGCGCGAAGTTCACAGGCCCGTCCGTGCTCGTCCCGGCCCATTCGGCCCCGCTTGGCATGGTCTACTATCACGGCGCCATGTTCCCGCCCTTGATGGGCAAACTGATCGTCAGCCTGCACGGCTATCGCTCGACCGGCCACCGCATCGTGGCCTACGACCGCACCGACGATGGCCGCCCGATTGCGCCCAAGGGGCCGCAGCCGGCGTTCCCGTTCAAGCTGGTGGATGGCTGGGATGAGCAACCGGGCGTGCGCCCGCGCGGTGCGCCGGTCTCGATCAGCACCGGGATCGATGGCCAGATCTGGTTCACCGAGGACAAGAACCGCACCGTCATGGTGCTGCTGAGCGGCGCCGCCTCGGCCAACGATCCAGGCCGCAAATCCGCACCGATCGCGGTGACGCCCGCCCCCGCCGGTTGGCCCGCGCTGGCGCAGCGCCTGGCGCCCGCCTGCGGCCAGTGCCACGAGGATTTCAAGGCTGTGGGAGCTCAAGCCGTCTGGGCCAAATTGGTGCAGCGCGGCTGGATCGACCAGAAGGCCGTGGCGACCTCGAAGCTGATCCACTCCATGCGCGGCGAAGCGCCGCTCAAACCGATGCCGCCGCCGAACGGGATCGGCGGGTTGCCGGGCGGCGCGGCGGCGCTGGATGCGTTTGTGAAGGGGCTGGCGGCGAATTAGCGCTGGACTGTTTTTTCCTCTCCCCTTCGCCTCTTTCTTCGGCGAAGGGGAGAGGATGTCGCCCGAGCCGAAGGCGAGGAGTCAGCGACAGGAGGGGCAGCCGCTTGCTCCGTACAGGTGGTGAGACGGCTTCAGAGCAAGCGGCTGC
>JANMVX010000097.1:0-3102 GCA_031393505.1 Hyphomicrobiaceae bacterium
GATGGCACAGATATCTACTGGGCCCGCTCCCGGGTGCTGGAATACCTGAACTTCGCAGCCGGCCGATTGCCGCAAAACGTGAAGCCGTCGCTGGGGCCCGACGCCACCGGTGTGGGCTGGGTTTACCAGTATGCCGTGGTCGGGGCGCAGCGCAGTCTGGCGGAGTTGCGCTCGATCCAGGATTGGTTTGTGCGCTACCAGCTCACCAAGGCGCAGGGGGTGGCCGAAGTGGCCAGTGTCGGTGGCTTCGTGAAGACCTATCAGGTGACGGTGGACCCACGCAAGCTGCAAGCCTACGGGGTCCCGCTCGGCAAGTTGACCGAGGTGATCCGGTCGAGCAACCGCGACGTGGGCGGCCGAGTCATCGAAATGGCTGAAACGGAATTCGTGGTGCGCGGCCGAGGCTATCTGCGCGGCATCGCCGATATCGAGAACCTGGTGGTCAAGGCGGAAAAGGGCGTGCCGGTACTGGTCAAGGACGTGGCCCACGTCGAACTCGGACCCGATGAGCGGCGAGGTATCACCGAGCTGAACGGCGAGGGGGAGGTGGTCGCCGGCATTGTCGTTGCCCGCTACGGGCAAAACGCGCTCGATGTGATTCACAATCTCAAGACCAGGATCAAGGAGATCGCCTCGGGGCTCCCCGAAGGTGTCTCGCTGCAAACCGTCTACGACCGTTCCGACCTGATCCACCGCGCGATCAAGAACCTGCGCCGCACGTTGATCGAAGAAAGCGTTATCGTTGCGCTGGTGTGCATCGTGTTTCTGCTCCATGCACGTAGCGCGCTGGTGGCCATCATCATGTTGCCGATCGGCGTGCTCGTGGCGATCATCGCCATGCAGTTGATGGGGTACAACTCCAACATCATGAGCCTGGGCGGCATCGCCATCGCCATCGGCGCCATGGTCGATGCCGCCATCGTGATGATCGAGAACGCCCACAAGCATCTGGAACGTCTCAAGCCGGGCGAGCCGCGCATCGACGCCATCATCGCCGCCTGCCGGGAGGTGGGCCCCGCGCTGTTCTTCAGCCTGCTCATCATCACCGTCTCCTTCCTGCCGGTATTCACTCTCGAGGCGCAGGAAGGCAGGCTGTTCAAGCCGCTGGCGTTTACCAAGACGTTCTCCATGGCCGGGGCGGCGCTACTCTCGATCACGCTGGTGCCCGTGTTGATGTTCCTCTTTATCCGCGGGCGCATTCCACCGGAGCAGAAAAACCCTATCGTGCGTTTCCTGATCTGGGCCTATCGCCCTATCATCCACTGGGTCATGCAGTGGAAGAAGCTGACTATTGCGGCCGCGTTAATCGTGCTGGCGCTTACCGCGTATCCTGCGCTGCGGCTGGGGAGCGAATTCATGCCCGTCCTGAACGAAGGGACCTTGCTCTTCATGCCTGCCACGTTGCCTTCGCTGTCCATAACGAAGTCCGGGGAGCTGCTGCAGACCCAGGACAAGATTCTCAAGGGCTTTCCGGAAGTGGAGTCGGTATTCGGCAAGGCGGGCCGGGCATCGACGGCGACAGACCCGGCGCCGCTGGAGATGGCCGAGACGGTCGTCAACCTGAAGCCGGAGAGCGAATGGCGAGCCGGCATGACGATCGACAAGCTGATCGCCGAAATGGACAAGGCGGTGCAGATCCCCGGCGTCAGCAACGCCTGGACCATGCCGATCAAGGCACGTATCGACATGCTCTCGACCGGCATCCGCACACCCATCGGCGTCAAGGTATTCGGCAAGGATCTGGGCGAAATCGAGAAGCTCGCGAAAGAGATCGAGGCGGTCGTGAAAACCGTGCCGGGCACCACCAGCGCTTACGCCGAACGGGTGACGGGCGGCTATTACCTGGACATTGAGCCCGACCGAATGGCATTGGCGCGTTACGGCTTGCCGGTCGGAGACCTGCAGGAAGTCATCGGCACCGCGCTCGGGGGCGAGATGATCACCACCACTGTCGAGGGTCTTGAGCGCTATGGCGTCATCGTCCGCTATCCGCGCGAGTTGCGGGATGATCCCCAGGCCATCGCGACCCAGGTGCTGATCCCGACCATGACCGGCGCGATGGTGCCGCTGGGGCAGCTTGCCCGCGTCAGCCTGACAAAGGCGCCTCCCGCCATCCGCACCGAGAACGCGCTGTTGGCCGCGTACATATTCGTGGATATCCGCGACCGCGACATCGGCGGGTACGTGGCGGACGCACAGAAAGCGGTGCGCGAGCAGGTGCAGTTTCCGAGCGGCTACTACGCCACTTGGAGCGGTCAGTTCGAGTACATGGAGCGGGCGAAGAAAAAACTCGTTGTCGTCGTGCCCCTCACCCTGCTGATCATATTCCTGCTTCTCTATCTCAATTTCAGACGACTGACGGAAACGCTGATCGTCATGCTCTCTGTGCCGTTTTCCCTGGTAGGCGGCATTTGGTTGATGTGGTGGCTGGACTACAACATCAGTGTCGCGGTAGCCGTGGGTTTCATCGCGCTGGCAGGTGTCGCCGTCGAGACAGGCGTGGTGATGCTGATCTATCTCGATCATGCATGGGAGGCGATCAAGGCAAAGCGCGCGGCTGAAGGCGTCAAGCCGACGGTCGCCGACCTCTATGTAGCGGTGATGGAGGGCGCGGTGGAGCGGGTGCGCCCGAAGATGATGACCGTCGTGGCCATCATGGCCGGCCTGTTGCCGATCATGTGGGGTAGCGGCACGGGATCGGAAGTGATGCGCCGCATCGCGGCACCGATGGTGGGCGGCATGGTTTCCTCGACCATCCTTACCTTGATCGTGATTCCCGCGATCTATGGACTGGTCAAGGAATTTGCGGTGCGGCGCGGCCGAGTCTGAATCACATGGTTACCGATCCGATTTGCGGTATGGACGTGGATGAGCAATCCGCGGCGCACAGCTTGTGCGATGCGGGGACAAACTATTTCTTCTGTTCCACCGACTGCCTGAACCAGTTCGCGGCCAGGGTCGAATCGCTGGCGCGGCTCAAGCGTGGCAGCGTGCAGATCGGGACGATCAGCGAGGTCCATGGCCCAGTGGTGGAAATTGTCTGCGACCGCCTTCCACCATTGCATCAGGCGCTCTACGCCAGCATAGACCATGAAGCCTACA
>JANMVX010000105.1:0-2850 GCA_031393505.1 Hyphomicrobiaceae bacterium
CGGAACAGCTGCGTGCCCGCCAGGTTGCGGTGCAGCAGCACGGCCAGCGCCATGCCGAGCGGCATCTGGATCAGCAGGGCAAGGACGATCAGCAGCACCGTGACCCAGATCGATTCCCAGAAATGCGGCTCGCGCAGCGCAAGGAGGTAGTTGTCGAAGCCGATGAAGCTCGGCGCAACGAAGGCGCCGAGCGTCTCGTTGCGGAACGAGAGATAGACCGACCCCAGTATCGGCAGGGCAAAGACGATCACGATCAGCGCCCAGGCCGGCAGCACCAACAGCCAGGCCAGCCGGGCATTGGCGGACCCGATGCTCTTGGGCCGCAGTAGGGGTGCGTTTGCGGTCATGGCTCCATGCCATAGATGAGGGTGCGAGACGTCCCGCACCCTCGGTTCCAAGGCGACGCTTACTTCGCCGTTTCCTGCGCCAGGATCGGCTTGAGCTTCTCGTTCAGCGCATCGAGGGCCGGCTTCACCTCGATCTCGCCGTTCAGGATCGGGGCGAGCGCATCCAGCGCCGCCTTCTCGAATTCCGGCCAGACGCGGATCTGCGGATAGCGCTCGATGCGCATGTCGGGCGAAATGTTCAGGAGCGGCAGGTAAGGATGTTTTGCCAAGAGATTGGCATCGCTCGAGATCGACTTGCGTCCGATGGCGGCGGCGCCGGCTTGCAGATAGGCCGTGGCATTGGACTTGCCGAGCACGAACTCCAGGAACTGCCAGGCGATCTCCGGGTGTTTGGCATCGGTGGGTATGCCGATGTTCCAGCCCGCCAGATGCGTGATGTTGGCTGACCCCTTGGGCATCGGCGCGGTGCCGATCTTGCCGAGATACTTCTGGTTGGCCGGATCGAGCAGCATGCCCCAATAGCCCGAATACTGAACCATGGCGCCGATATCGGTGGCCAGAAATTTGTTGGTTGCGTCGTCGCTGGTGGCCGAAATGGCGCCCTTGGGACCGAAGGCCAGCATGTCCTTCAGGTATTGCGTCGCCTTGACGGCTTCGGCTGAGTTCACCGTCGGGTTGTATTTGTCATCGTAGAGATGACCGCCGTTGCTCCAGATCAATGTCATCCACCACCAGGACGAATTGGCGCCCCAGCCGAAGATGGCGCCATCCCCCTTGCCGGATTCCTTGACCTTCTTGGCATTGGCCATGAACTCGTCCCAGGTCGTGGCCGGCTTCAGGTTGAGTTCCTTGTAGATGTCGGTGCGGTACCACTGGATCATCGGCTCGGTCGAGAGCGTCAGGCCGAGCGTCTTGCCCTGGTACTTGCCGTAATCCTGCTGGCCCTTGTCGAAGTCGCCGATGTCATAGTCCTTGGACGCCGCAATCAGCTCGTCCAGCGGCCGCATGGTGCCCGAAGCGCCGAACGGCGTCAGGAACGAGTTGTCGAACTGGGCGACGTCGTACTGGCCCTGCTTCAGTTGCACCGCAAGCATCAACTTCTGGTGCATCTCGCCATAAGGGATTTCGGTGACTTTTACGGTGTGCCCGGTCTTTTTCTCGAAGGCAGGGATGAAGGACTGGATCGCCGTCGAGGACGGCGAGGGCGAGAGGAACAGGTTGAGCTCGTCCGCATACGCCGACGCTGACGTGGAGAGCGCGGCCAGCAGCGCAGCTGCCGACAGGATACGTCCTGCTGGTGTCATGGCAAACTCCTTGGATGCCGTGGCTTGCGGGGGCGATACGCACGCTCCCGGCCGCGTCTTTCTGGCGTGTCTGCGGACCCACCGCTGCGGCTTGGCGCGCCAATCAACGACGAAATGTCAACCATTGTCAACCAATGCCGAGACCCCCGTCGATTACGAATGCTCCGTCTTAACGTATGGTTTGACAATCGAACTCGCGGCGATGCACGATCTCATCCGATTGGTTGGCCAATAGCGCCGACCCTGGGCGCGACGGGGACTTGATGGCCACACTCTCGCTTTCCGGCGTCGGCAAGTCCTACGGCCCCACCAGCGTCGTCCACGGCGTCGACCTCGACGTCGCGGACGGCGAGTTCGTCGTGCTGGTGGGGCCATCGGGCTGCGGCAAGTCCACCATCCTGCGGATGATCGCGGGGCTGGAGGACATCACCACCGGCGAAATCCGTATCGGCGGCTCACTGATGAACGAGGTCGAGGCCAAGGACCGCAACTTGGCCATGGTGTTCCAGGACTACGCGCTCTATCCGCATATGACAGTGGCGGCCAACATCGGCTTTGGGCTGAGGATGAACGGCGTGCCGCTCCCCGAGCGCATGGTACGTGTACGCGAGGTCGCCAAGCTGCTGCAGCTGGAACCCTATCTCGAGCGCAAGCCGCGCGCGCTCTCGGGCGGCCAGCGCCAGCGCGTCGCGATGGGACGAGCACTTGCCCGCAAGGCGCAGCTCTTCCTGTTCGATGAGCCGCTGTCCAATCTCGACGCGCAGTTGCGCATGGAGGTGCGCACACAGATCAAGCTGCTGCACCGCGATCTCGGCATGACCAGCGTGTTCGTCACCCATGACCAGACCGAGGCGATGACGCTGGCCGACCGCATCGTCTGCCTGGAGGCGGGCAAGATAGCGCAAGTGGGCACGCCGGAGGATCTCTACAACCGCCCCGCCAATCTGTTCGTGGCCGGCTTCATCGGCTCGCCGAAGATCAACCTGCTGCCGGCCATTGTCAGCGGGGGCGGACTGCGCCTCGCCGACGGGCAGACGCTGACGCCACCGGCGCCGCCGGCGCTGCCCGAGGGCAAGCCGGTGCTGGCGGGGTTACGGCCCGAGGACCTAACGGATGAGACGCGGCTGGCGGCCATGGCCAAACCGCAGCCGCTGCGGTTCGATTTCCTCGTGCCGGAAACGTTGGGCTCGGACACGTAT